>CAVPFR010000014.1:0-203354 GCA_963703785.1 uncultured Acidobacteriota bacterium
AGTGGCTTCTGGTTAATCTTTCAAATTTTCACAGATGCATTTCATTTTGTTCATTTAGCTTGGGGTTCAGAGTTCAGCCTTGTACTCCGTTAGAAGTTTACCTGTTGGCTGTATATATTTCATTATTATCTAAAAAGATGAGAGGTATCGAAGCGTCATCGTCGTTTTTCGCCCTGCATTTATAGACTAGGCTAGCCACAACACTACTCATTAAGTCATCTCAAATACCTTCCTGTTTCAAAAGCTTAGGCACTGAGCCATCTTTCGTTGAAGGAGCGCCCTGCTCAGTGACTAATATTTCATATCCACTGCTGGTAAAGTATGGTCTAGGGGCTTGCTGACGTACAATTCTCTGAGTGAGTCACTAACTCCGGGTGGGTCCACCTGCAGTTGTCTCTAGCTAGCATATGAGACCCTTGGCCTAATGGAACATCTTTCATAACGGTTTGTACTTAGAATAATCTGAGGCAAAATTCGAAGCCAATCGATTCGAGTAAAACGGAAATTTTGCATTTCTGTCACTCGTTGGCTTTCTCAGTGGTAACCGCCTCGAACCTCACCCGAGACTTTCTCATTTCAACACACAAATATACACCGTTAATGATACCCAGACCTAGGCTTGAATTGGAATCAGACAGCTGTTTTTATATTTGTTCGAGAAGCTGCTCTTTTATTTCACCCCATTGCATGCGTCACGAGAGGCGGATAGTTATCCGCCGACATTCCGTCCGGGCTTTTAGCTCCAACCCACAAAACAACTAAGTCGAGACTAACATCAGGATCCATTATGAAATTGTGCCTAGCTTTCAGGCCGACGAAGTCCACTCCACCTTTGAGGGCTTGAAATCCAGGCGGCATCGCGGCTTCGTTTCCAAAATATTTCATGCTAACGGAAACTTGTAAATCCACGGCTGGCTGATCCACTGGAGCGGGCTTCGGTCCATCCACTCTCCATTTGCTACCCTTGAGAATGCTGCGGAGCTGATCCGCATAGGCGAACGTCTCTTCTCCCACCGACGCGAGAATGACAGCTCTCTGGTTCGGATATCGAGACAATATGGCTACTAATCTAACTCTCTGCCATTCCTCTAGTTTTCGGCCGCGGGCGTGGTCTGATTGGTATTCGGGAGAATTTTTATAGCCTGCATCCACAAGCCACGCTACGGTGCCTCCCCCGATGGCAAAGAGTCCCGCAATCACCAGGACAAAAACAAGAGTAGACTCCGTTCTTAAAGCCCTGTGGATTGCCTCGACAAGTTCAAACATAGACGAGCTACCTCCACCCCGGATCATAGACTAGCACCATTTGCGCGAAGCGCACGGTCCGTCACAGGTTACTTACAATCAGTACATTACGGCTCTAGGAGTTAGGGAGTGTAGGCTGAGTTCCTAAGCTTCCTCAGGTGCCCCGGCTTTGTTCCTTTTTCCTGACGGCAACCAACGGCGGGAGAATACCACTGCTGAAATTCACCGCACGAGAAAGAGGAGAGGGTGCCCCATGCGCCGGTGTTGCGCGGGGGTTGTTTCTTATGCCGGGCTGCCAACCCCGCGGTGTTCGAAGGGTGGGAAGACGATCTCGCGGGAGGTTGCCGCTGGCTAAGAAGTACTCCCTATATGTACCGTATATGGTACACTTCTACCGTGGGTAAGAACCCCAAACCCTCGGTAAGGAGAAATCTTAAAAGAACGGACCACAGCGGTTCGACCTTCGACAGTTTTCTCGAACAGGAGGGAATCCGAGATGAAGTCGAAGCCGTTGCTATCAAGCGAGTGCTGGCTTGGCAACTTTCACAGGCTATGCAGGAGCAACAAAAAACCAAACAAGCGATGGCAAAGCAGCTTCACACGAGCAGGTCACAGTTAGATCGCCTGCTGGACCCGCAGAACGTTCTGTGACGCTCGATACGATCACGCGGGCAGCCAGGGCGCTTGGCAAACGCGTCATCATTCGCGTTGCAGATGTGAAGGCCAAACGAGCGTAGTGCGCCTGCCTGGCCGGTGGCCCAGGGCGGGGAAGCAGATGTTCCTTTTGCGCTCAACACGGATCGTGCCATGATCGATGTGCCATGAAAGTGCTTACCGCGGAACAGATGCGCGAGGCCGACCGGCTGACCACCGAGCGCTACGGCATTCCGAGCCTGCAACTGATGGAGAACGCCGGCGCGGGGGTGGCGGATTATCTGGAGCGAAACTTTTCCGATCTGGCGACGCGCAGTATCGTGGTGCTCTGCGGCAAGGGAAACAACGGCGGCGACGGCATGGTCGTGGCGCGCCGTTTGCGCGAAGCGGGCGCCGCGCCGCGCGTTTTCCTCTTTGCCGATCGCAGCATCGATTCGCGGCGATGCGGCGACGAATTTACAGCGCTGGCAGCAGCAGGGAGGCGGCGAGCTTCGCGTGGTGACGTCCGCGGAGGCTTGGGCCGCCGCCCGCGTCGATCTCGATTTAGCCGACCTCGTGGTGGACGCGCTGCTGGGCACGGGAGTGAAGGGACGCGTGGAAGGGCTGCTGGCGTCGGCGATCGATTATGTCAATGCCTGGCACGTCAATGCCTGGCGCGAGAAAAAGACGGGGCGGGTTCGCGGAGCTTGCCGGCGCTTCGTGATGGCCGTGGACATGCCGTCCGGGCTGCCTTCGGAAAGCCCCTCGGAAAAAGATGATCATGGCGGACCGGTCATTCGCGCCGATGCGACGGTGACGTTCACAGCGCCAAAGGTTGGCCAATTGCTTTCGCCTCGCGCCGACTGCGTGGGCCATCTGACCGTGCATGAGATCGGCACGCCGCGCGAGCTGCTCGACGACGATCCCGCTCTGAAGCTGCACTGGCTCGAACCGGGCGAATTTTGCGGACTTCCCATGGTGCGCAAGGCCGACGCGAACAAAGGCACCTTTGGCCACGCCCTAATTGTTGCGGGCTCGCTGGGTAAATCGGGAGCCGCCGTGCTGGGGGGACGCGCCGCTCTGCGCGTGGGCGCCGGCCTGGCCACCGTGGCTACGCCGGGGAACGTGCTGCCGATCGTCGCCGCAGGCATGCCCGAACTTATGACTGCGCGCTTGCTCTCCACCGAGGAGGGCACAGCCAGCATGCGCAACCTGGACGGCGAGCACTTCGCGCAGCTCGCCCACGGCAAGTCCGTGCTGGCGATTGGCCCGGGGCTTTCCGCTAACGACGAAACGCAGCAGTTCATTCGCGCGGTCCTGGAGACGACTTCCTTGCCGGTGGTGCTCGATGCCGACGGGCTGAACGCCTTCGCCGGGCGCGCGGCCGAACTGGGAACGAGAAAAGCGGAACTGCTGGCGATCACGCCTCATCCGGGAGAGATGGCCCGGCTCCTCCAATCTACCGTTCGCGACGTGCAGGCCAAACGCCTGGAAGTGGCCCTGGATGCGGCGGAACAATGGCGGGCGCACGTGATCCTGAAGGGTTTTCATACGATTCTGGCGACACCGGACGGCCGAGCCTACGTCAATACCACCGGAAACCCAGGAATGGCCACCGGCGGCACCGGGGATGTGCTCACCGGTATGCTGGCCGGTCTGACGGCGGAATTCGGCACGAAGGACTGGGAGCAGGTGCTCGGCCTGGGCGTCTACCTGCACGGCTTGGCCGGCGACGTGGCTGCGGAGCAGGTCGGCCAGGCGCCGCTAGTGGCTTCGGACGTTATCGAAGCGCTTCCTGAAGCGTATGCACGCCTTCTGGCCGAATGGGACCATGCCTGCCACTGAGCTTGTCTCTTCCTCGCCCGAAGAGACTGTGGAGATCGGGCGCGGACTGGCGAAACGCCTAAGCGCGCCGGTTTTGGTGCTTCTATGCGGGGATCTGGGCAGCGGCAAGACCACCATGGCCAAGGGAATTATCAGCGGCTTGGGTGCGGCGCGGGAGGAGGACGTCACCAGCCCCACCTTTACGCTGGTGCACGTCTTTCGGAACCATGTCCCTGTGTATCACGTGGATCTTTACCGCATCGAGGGCTTTCGCGATCTGGAGTCGCTGGGGCTGGAGGACGCCTTTGCCGAACCAGGCGTGGTCATTATCGAGTGGGCGGAACGGTTTACGCTCCGCACCGATTGGCCGCAGGTGGCGGTCAGCTTCGAGCACGTCGAAAGGGAGAAGCGGCGCATCAGCATCGCCTTTCCCGGAGAGAGCGGAGCGGCATAGCCCATTTGGGGCCGGATATTCCTAGAGGGCACTCCTAAGGGGCGTTCCTAACGGGTGTTAACCGCTTGGCCGCGCCCACTGGATTGTTTACCCTGGCGTTACGGGCTCCCTGCTAACCTCGTACAAGATTACGAGATATGTCTTCCCAAGGGTCCCTTAAAACGGCGCTCTCGGGCAGTTTCGCCCGTGTCGACCTCAAATCCTACGCGGCGGAGCTCCCGCTTGGCTCGCTCACCGTCGGTGTCGATAACATCCATCATGACGTGTATCTGAGCCCGGCCTGGAGCGAACAGACCCGCGTCTACCTAATGGAATTCATTCGGCAAACCGCGAAGCTGACGTTCGCGGTCCGGCCGGGAGCCAAGCCCCCCAAGGGTCCGGAAACCGGAGCCTGGAAGCGCCAGACGCTCGAATTGATGCAGGCCTCCATCACCCGCGCCAAATACGAGAAGAAGGTCGAGCTGGACCTGCTGTTCCGCGTCTCCCTGATGAAATTCCTGACCCAGGAGATCGGGGCGCAGTTCGCCAGCCTGCTGCTGGAAGCTAAGGAGTGGATCCGCAGCCGGGGAGAGTATTTCGAGCGCTCCGAGCAGGCCCACGTCATGAAGGCGCGACTCTCCGATTTGCAGGCCAACCGGCGCAATATTTTTCGCCAGGTGGCCCAGCACGTCTATCAAATCCTGGATGAGTTCGAGGAAAACAACCTGGGCCGCTGGCGCAAGGCGCTTTTCGGAGAGGAGCAAAAGGGCGCTTACGAAATGCTCGCCGACCGCATCGCCTTTGTGGAAGGAGGCCGGGACGACCTGCTCTTCCTGGAACAGTACGTTCTGCTGGGCAACTACCTAAAGGACGAGGACCGGTTTGAGACCTTCGATGCCTTGATGCTCGATTTTCTGCGCGAAACCATTCTGGCGCCCGGCCGGGCCGAGGAGATTCACAAGACCTCGCTGGCGCATCAGGAGTTGCTTCGTTCGGCACTGACCGCCCGGGAAGAGCTGGCGGGGGTGGAAGAGCAGCGCAACGCTCTGGCTCGAAAGTTGGAGAAGGGCGGCGGGATGCTCGCGCGCGTGGGGATCGGCGCGGACCTGGCCGAGGTGCGCGCGGAGTTAAGCCGGGTGGAAGCTCGCATGAAGCACTTGCAAGCCAAGCTCGATCAGCTTGCGCCCATCATCGAGACCGCCAAGAATAAGGCCGATTTCGTGTCCCAGGAATGCGACCGCGTCCTGGGAGACTATTTGAATGAGCCGGAGAACGCTCATCGCCTGTTCGATCCGGAGTGGCCCGGCGGCACCGAGGCCGCCTCGGCACGCGTGCGACTGCTGGACGAATGGTTCGCGCGCCTGGAAAAGCGGGATTTGATGATCCACGTGCTGGCCAGCTATGAGCTGCGCAACATCTACCACGATTATTGCCCGCCCATCCACTTGCAGCAGCTGAAGAAGGCGCTGGTTTCGCGCGAGGAGTTCGAGCGCGTGGCGCAAATCCTGAAGCAATTCCCGGCGCGGGGCTTTTCCATGGAACGCATCGAGACCTTGGCGAAGAAGCTGCGCAAGTATTCGCGCGAGGAAGCGCGCACGGTGGCCCTGCATTTCGCCGAGGATTTCATGCGCTTGCGGCGCGACTTGCGCAATTACGAGCGCCTGGCCGCGGCCATGGAGCGCATCCAGCTGGTTCGCAGCGAGCGCACGCGCGAAATCTCGCGCATGAATAACAGCCTCTATGAATTTCTGCTGCCTTCGGAAACGCCTCCCGCTCACGATCACGTGGTCAATCACGCCGTGGTGAAGGCGGACGTTCGCGGGTCCACGCGGATCACGCGGGAGTTGCTGGACCGCGGGCTTAATCCCGCCACGCTCTTCAGCCTCAATTTTTACGAGCCGGTGAAGCGCATTCTGGACCGCTATGGGGCGGCCAAAGTCTTTATCGAAGGCGACGCCATGGTGCTGGCCATTTTCGAGACGGAGTCCAACCGCTCGCACCAGCGCGCCGTTTCCAAAGCGTGCGCACTGGCCAAGCAAATTCTGGCCATCTCCGCCGCTTACAACGAGCGGCCCGAGGCCGGCGACTTGCCGCGGCTGGAGCTGGGCGTGGGCATTGCGTTTCAAGGTTCCGCGCCGACCTACTGGGTAGATAGCGATTCGCGCATCATGATCTCCAAGGCGCTGAACCTTTCCGACCGGCTTTCGAGCTGTTCCAAGGTGGCTCGCCGAATGCTGGGCGACCGCTCCTCGCTTTTTCGGCTGTTTGTCTTCCAGCCCGGCATGGACGGCGCTCAAGAGGACGAGATCGACGAGTTTTTGATCCGCTTCAATCTGAACGGCGTGGAACTAAACGAGGACGGCTTCGCCAAGCTTTCCGAGGAGATCGCCCTGACGCAGGTGGAGGTTGAGTGCGAAATGCCCTGGGGCAACGAGCTCACCACGTTCTTTTTTGGACAGGCTCCCATCGGGGAAGCCGTGGAACCCATACTCCTGCGCCGCGGTTATGTGCGGCAACTGCTGTCCGATGGCCGGATCGGCCCGGAGGGGCAGCGCGCCTACTACGAGGTCTGCACCGACGTTCGCGTTCTCGAGCGCGTCGAGGCCATGGCTTTCGCCACATCCCGCAAAGCGTGAGATCCGCCTGAGATCCTAGACTGGCGGCTTGCCGGCGGCCGTTTATTGCGCGTGGAACGCCGATGCGCGGATCTTCTGGGACGAAATCAACGAGACGAAATCAGCGGGCGGCCATCGCCGCCGCTTTCACCACTTGAGGTTTCAGATAGAGCGCCGATTTTGGAGCGGCGTAATCCATCGTTTTACTCGCGGACGTTTTGCTTGCGGGCGCTTTGCAAGCGGGCGGAAGGGAAGCGCGCATGGCTTCGCGCTCCTCCCGTGCTTGGCTGCGAAACGCTTCCTGCAACAGGTCGCGAAGACGAAGCCGCGCTTTGAATAGCTGCGACTTGGAATTTCCGATGGAGCATCCCAGGATTGCGGCGATCTCCTTGTGCTCGTATCCCTGCACGTCGTGCAGGAGGAACATCTCCTTGTAGCCTTCCGGAAGTCGATCGATGGCTCGGTCGAGATTCAGGTGGTCCAGCATGCCGCTGAGCCGCAGGTCCGGTCCACCGAACTCCACCGGAACCTTGGACTCTTCGTCGGGCTCGAACATGGCATCGAGCGATTTCTCCACATGCCGCTTCTTGCGAATTCGCATGAGCACCACATTCACCGTCAGCCGATGGAGCCAGGTGGAGAAGCTCGACTCTCCGCGGAAGGTGTGGACCTTGCGGAACATCTGCAGGAAAGCTTCCTGGGTGAGGTCTTCGGCTTCGGTCGGATCGCCGGCCATGCGCAGGCACAGGCTATATACGCGCCGGGAGTGCAAGCCATAAAGCTGCTCGAACGCGTGCGAGTTGCCGCCCTGAGCCAAGCGGATGGCGTCGGATTCGGGCATATCGCCAGCGTTGGTTTTCTCGGATGTCCGATAGCTACGGTGCCTCATGCCAGGGAAGTAGTGCAGAGCCCATGCCAAACCGCCGGGCACGGCTCAACGTCCGTAATCGCTTGATAAGGGCGCGGTTACCTTGAGCAAGGATTCCCCCGAGATCGAAAAGTTCCGCGGTGGAGCGGTGGATTTAAGGCACCAGCGGTGCATTTCAGCCACCCATTTCTGAAAAAGCCCCAGGCGTAAAACCGACGCCTGAGGCACCCTCGCCGTATCGCCAGGCCCGTCTCGGAAGATTTCCCCAAAGGGATACGCAGGTGTTCGTGAGGGACACCGAGCACTGCCCTTTTTTTGCACCGCCGGTCAGTAGGCCCCCGCGTGAAACTCTGGCAAAACTCTACGCGCACTCAAAACCTTTCGATAAATCCGGTCGTCGCGTGAGACACGAGTCCTGGCGCCCGGGGGCAGGACTCACTGAAAAACTTACTAGGCCTTACTTTATTGGTTTGTATTGGCTCCCTCACAGCGTGCAGCGCTCCAGCCAGCCGCAGCTTTTCCACACCGGGCTCCGAATCGTTGACGGCGGCAGCGGCAAGCAGCGTAACTCCCGCCGGCAGCTCTGCGACGGGCAGCTCTGCAACTGGCAGCTCCGCAACCGATAGCGGCACCCCGACTAGCGGCACCACGACCCCTGGGGCGACGAATAGCGGCAGTACGAGTACGGGCACGAGCACAAGCACTACCTCGACGTCGAACGGCGGCTCTTCCGTATCAAGTGGTGGTGTATCAAGTGGTGGTTCAAGCGGCGGCGGTGGACCAAGTGGTAGTTCAAGTGGTGGATCAAATAGTGGATCGAGTGGGGGATCGGCTGGGAGCGCCGTCTCCAACCCCGATCCAATTTCGATTGGCGTAGTGATTTCGCCGACGGCGGCAACGGTGCCCGGCGGTCAATCGCGATCATTCGTCGCCGTGGTCAGCGGCACCACTAATCTCGGCGTGAACTGGTATGTGTCCGGGATGCAGGGCGGCAACGCCAGCGTGGGCACGATCTCATCGAGCGGCGACTATACGGCGCCGATTTGCCCCACTCCTTCCGCCGTAGTCGTTACCGCGCAGAGCGACTACGCGCCCGCGACTCAAGCGACGGCGAATGTGACGCTGACAGCACCCGCTCCTTCCTCGCTCGCTCGCTACATTTCCCCGAACGGCAGCGATTCCAATGATGGCAGCGCGTGCAGCCCCTGGGCGACGATTCAGAATGCCGCCAATAACGCGCAGCCGGGAATGACCATTCATGTGGCGCCGGGAACGTACACCGTGAGCAGCACGATCAACAGCGGCGCCGGCGGCACGACGAGCAGCCGCATCCGTTATATTTCCGACCAGCAATGGGGCGCGAAGATCGTCTCGTCAGCAGATCCCATCTGGAGCAATTCAGGCGATTACGTGGATATCATGGGCTTCGATATCTCCGGCGGCGGCACGAGCTACACCGGGATTCACAGCCAAGGGAATTACGACCGCAGCATCGGCAATCGCATTCACGATTTCGGCTCGACCGGGTGCAATGCCGGCGCCGGCGTGATGATCGGTGGCGGCGCCAACAATCAAAGCGCCATCGCCAACGTCATCTACGACATTGGCCCGCTGCCTCCGGCTGTTCCGGGCTGCAATCTGATTCACGGCATCTACGTGTCCACGGCAGGGGCCATCATCGAGAACAACCTTACCTTCAACAACTCGGCCAAAGGCATTCAACTGTGGGGCGTGCCCACCAACTGCATCGTGATCAACAACACCAGCTTCCACAATCAGGACGGCATGGTGCTGGGCAACGACGGCGCAGGCGGCAGTACGCTGGACAACAGCATCATCGCCAACAACATCACCTACAACAACGTGCGTTACGGAATGTATGAATCCGAATCGCTGGGCACGCACAACCAGTATCTGAATAACTTAATTTTCGACAATCCCGGCGGAACTTATATGATCACCGGCCAGCTGACCAACACCGTCTCGGCCAATCCGCAGTTTGTGAACTACACCGGAGACGCCAGCGGGAATTATCAGCTCAACGCGAGCAGTCCGGCGATTGGCGCGGGCACTTCGACCGATGCGCCGAGCACCGATCTTGACGGCGGCGCGCGGCCCCAAGCATCGCGCTTTGACATGGGCGCCTATGAGTATGGCGCGGCCCCAGCCTCATGGCCCTGGAACTTTTAAGGCCAGGCCAGTGCGGATAGCTGGGAACTCTTCAGGCGACGTCGTCCTGCGCCTCAGGCACTGGCGGATCGACTGCCGGTAATAACGGGTTTACGTTTGCGACCACCTCGTCTGGAGACGAGGCCGGATCGGCGGGCAGAGAGCGCGCGCGAAACGTGCCCACCAGCAAGACGAGATTGCTGAGCAGAATCAGAGAAAATGCCAGCGCCACCAAGAAGCCGAGCGCGGGCCCTTTCGCGTCCACGATCTCGAACACCAAGACAGCGGTAATCAGGCCGCGAGGAATCAGAAGCACAGCGATCTCTCTTCCGCGAGCGTCGATATCGCGAAGCGCCACGCGGCTCATCTGCACAGCCAGCCAGCGCGCGATCGCCAATACAGCGAGAAGTTCCAGCGACGGCAGCGCGACCTCCCAAATTCTCGAAAACCGGACAATCAAGCCCAGCAGGACAAAGAAAAACGAGCGCACCAGGAATGCCAGCTCGGAATGGAACGCCAGCAATTGCTTGCTCTCGCGGCTTTTGTGCCAGGTGAGCTCAAAGATATTTTGGTTCTTGCCGGGAAGGTTGGAGAGCACCGCTCCGAAGGCAATGACCGCAAACAGATCGCTGCCACCCGCCGCATCCGCCGCCGCATAGACCAGCAGCACAGCGGCGAACGTGAGCACGCGCCAAAATCGCTCCTCCGAGAGCGCGCTCAGAAACCGCGACCACAGCATTCCCGCCAGGAGGGCGACAATGAGCGAGATCAAGACCTTCAGCAGGAATCCGCCCACCACCGCGGTGGCCACGGCTCCTCCGCTGTGATTCGACAACGCACGCTGCATCAGCGCTTCCATGGGCGCACGCGTGGTCTGCGCCTGGGCGCCGGCGGTGAGGTCGAGGAGGATTCCGACGGTCAAGACGCCCAACGCATCGCTCAGAGATGCTTCCACCAGGAGAGTGGAGGCCAGCGCGGGGCTGAGGTCCATCTGCTGCAGCACGGGCAAAATGATGGAACTGCTGATGCAGGCGAGCGCCGCCCCCGCGAGGGTCGCGGAGACGAAGGAGATATGAAGGCTGTGAACGAGCACAAAAGCGCAGCCCGCCAGGCTCAAGCCATAGCTCAGGACCGCGATCATGATGCCGCCGGGGAAGTGCCGGAGGGTATTCCGGAGATTGAGGTCGAGGCCAGCCTCGAAAAGGATGAGGATGAGCGCGAGAGTCCCGAATCCGTGGGCCACGGACTCGAATGGTCCAGGGTCCACCAGGTGCAAGACAGGGCCCAGCACAATGCCCGTGGCCATGAGGACCAGCACGTCGGGAATGGCGGTCTTGCGGGCCAGCTTATTGGCAACGAAGGCCAGGACGAGAAGGCCCCCGAGCAGCCCGAAAAAGAGAGTGAGGTTCATGCTTCTATGTTTGATGAGAGCGGAAGCTGTACGACGCCCGGAACGTTGGGGTCGGGGCGGACGTGGACAATGTGGAAGCGCGGGAGGCGGCCCTGCCTAGCCTCTTTGGCCCCAACGTCAGGACCACCTCGGGACCACATCGCCATTGCGCTCGAAAACGACCTACGTGGTATTTCCGACATGGCCCGATGCCTGCGGCTAGTACGGGGATTGGCCGCAGGATCAAAGAAAGCGCTTTTGTTTGTGTGGATTTCTGCTAGCATGCTTTCGGCACCGTGCACGTGGTCGGCGGCGCTTAGGTGTACATAAGCCTAAATATTAAGGAGAAGCCACGGATGTCAAAGGAAAAAGTAAAGGCAATGGACGAAGCTTTGTCCAACAATGGCAGGCGCTCGTTCCTGAAGGGCCTGTTGCTTGGTGGCGCAGCAGTGGCAGCTATGCCGCTGATGAAGTCACAAGCGCTGGCTCAGGACGACAACGACAACGCCCCCAAGAAAAAGAAGAAGAAAAAGGGCGGAGACGACAATCAGTAAAGGGCGCTGACGCCGGCGGCCCAATCAGCCTCGGGCCGCTGGCTTCAAGAAAGGCCGGCCGTGTGGGAGATCCTGCAGGCCACACGGCCTTGGCTTTCGATGTTGTGCACCGCCTGATGCAAAACCCCGCTCTGAATCCCGCCATTCAGCTTATCCAGACCGAAAACGGCTACGCGGCTTACGATTCCACCACCGACAAACTGCACGAACTGAACCCCACGGCTAGCGTGATCGTGGAGTTGTGCGACGGAAGCCGGAGCGTCGAAGAGATCTGCGCGTTCCTCGAGCCGATGCTTCCGGATGCGTCCGCGGAAGGAGTGCAGCGCTGGATTGAGGAGGGGGTCGCGGCGGGACTGCTTCTGCTGGGCGGCGATTCGGGAAACGCTCACCGCGAGCTTTCGTTCGACGAACTGCACAAGATTTCGCGCCGGCTGCGCCACCGGAATAAGGAGCAGCTGGCATATCTTTGCCAGCAGCAAGCGACGGCGCTGGCGCCGGACAACGCCGACATGTGGTACGACCTCGGAGAGGTCGCCGAGATGCTGGGGCGGCGCGACGACGCCCGCGCGGCTTACGAGAAATATATCGAGTTGAAACCCGACGATGCGGAGATCAGGCACCTGCTCGTTGCTCTGCGAGACGAACCGCCTCCGCCGCGCGTGCCAGACGAGGCGCTGCAGCAAATGTATGCGGAATTTTCGCGCACCTTTGAGACGAACCTCTGCAAGGAGCTTGGCTACAAAGCTCCGGAGCAAGTACGCGAACTCCTGGACCCGCTGCTGGGCGACCGGGGAAATCTGGCCGTGCTCGATCTTGGCTGCGGGACCGGGTTGGCGGGAGTGCAGTTCAAGCCGCGCGCTTCGCGCCTCGTCGGCGTGGACATTTCGCCGGAGATGATCGAACTGGCGCGCGCGCGCAATCTTTACGATCGCTTGGACGTCGCGGAGATTACGGATTGGCTGAAGCGCTCGTCCAAGCGATTCGAGGGGCGGTTCGAGGGGCGGTTCGAGGGGCGATTCGAGCTGGTGCTTTGCTGCGACTGCCTGATCTATTTTGGAGACCTGCGCCAGGTGCTGCTGCCCGCGGCGTCGCTGCTGTGCCCGAAAAGCCTTTTTGCCTTTACGCTCGAGCGCGGGGACCGCTATCCGCATCGGCTCAGCGATACGGGCCGCTATACGCATCATATCGACCACGTTCGCGAAGTGGCGTCCGAGGCCAAGCTGAACGTGGTGCGCCTGGAAGAGCAATTCCTGCGCACGGAGTACGGCTCGCCGGTGACCGGGCTGTTTGTGGTCCTCGAGAAGTAATCCCTGGCGCAAAGTGGGGCCGGCAGCGGAGGTCCAAACGGAAACCGAAATCACGGCCCGCGCTGGCGCGGGCAACTCCTGGCTTTGGGCGCGGTTCCCACGGAAAGTCGCCACTCGTTCTGCAGCCGTCTCCGCCGCGCTGCTCATTCCCGTCTACTGGCACAAACGAATCGAAGCGGGCGATCTAGGGAGCCATCTTTATAATGCGTGGCTGGCGCAACTGATCCGGCAGGGACAGGCCCCCGGGCTATGGATCGCGCGCCAATGGAACAACGTTCTTTACGATCTTCTCTTAAGCTGGCTGGGATTGGCCTTCGGCCTGCGAGCTGCGGAAAAAATCGCCGTGTCGATCGCGGTGCTGACGTTTTTCTGGGGCGCCTTTGTCCTCATCGCCGCGGCGACGCGACGCGCGCCCTGGAAGCTTTCCCCACTCATCGCGGTATTCGCCTACGGATGGACGTTCGAGATGGGATTCATGAACTACTACATCTCGCTGGGCTTGTGCTTCCTTGCGCTGGCGGCTTATTTGCGCTTCGGGAATCGCGGAGGGTTGCTATCCGCGGCCCTGATTCCGCTAATCTGGATGGCGCACCCGCTCGGCGTCATGTGCCTGTTGGCCCTGGGCGCATACGTCATTCTGGCCAAAGCAGTGCAGCCGCGTTATCACGGATATCTTTTACTTGCGGCGGGAATCTGTTTGTTCGGCCTGCGGATGTTTTTGGCCCGCCGTTACGACGTCAGATGGAATGTTTTGGCCCGCTACTTCTTTTTTAATGGGGCCGACCAACTCGTGCTCTATAGCGCGCGGTATGACCTGCTTTATTTGCTATTCGTCGCGCTCCTTGTGGCTGCCTTGGTCGCCGCCGCGAGCGGCCCGCGGCGCGAGGGCAGCTTCTGGAAAGCGTCCGGAATTCCCTTGCAGCTTTATGTGGCGACGGGGATGGCTTCGATCCTTTTGCCTACCCGGGTGGCCTTCCCGCAGTACCCGGCGGCTTTATCGTTTCTTACGCCGCGGCTCACTTCGGTTTCGGGAATTCTAGCGTGTTGGATGCTGAGCACATGGAAACCCAGAAAGTGGATCGTGACTGGCAGCGCGCTGCTGGCCGCCGTCTTCTTCATCTTTCTCTATGTCGATACAGGAACTCTAAACAACCTGGAGGAGCGGGTGGAACGATCGGTGGCCGCTTTGCCGGCCGGGCACAGGGTGGTGGGCGACATCCAATCCATCGAAAATTCCCGAATGGTGATCGAGCATATCGTGGATCGCGCTTGCATCGGACGGTGCTTCAGCTACGACAACTACGAGCCGCCCAGCGCGCTGTTTCGCGTGCGCGCAGCGCCCGGCAATTCGATCGTTTACGTCGCGGATACGGGCGAAGCGGGTGCTGAATCCGGGAAGGAGCGCGTGGAAACGCGCGTGAAAGAACTCGACCCACCCGTGTTCGAAATTTCCCAATGCAGCGCAAACAGCGCGAATATTTGCGTGCGCGAACTATCCCCGGATGAAATCGAGTGCATTGGTAGAGGGCAAGTTTGAATTCTGAACTGCGGCTGAGCGCGGCGGGCGTGCGCGGGCATTAGCACACGTGCATTAGCGAATATGAAGTACCGAGGCGTATTCGTCGCTGTACACCGTGTCAAAATCGCCGCTGGCTTTGGCGGCGTTCAGGAAATCGGTGGAATCGCTTCTGGCAACCACGTATTCGGCACCAAAACGTTCTCGAATGAGCGGGCCCGGATGCTTCTCCTCTCCCTGAGTGATGCGATCGTAGACCTTCCAGAGTTCCGGCTCGGCGTCGAATAGGTATCTGGGGTCGAGGCCGGTAGCGTAGACGTTGCGCTGGTCGTAATAGAAAAGCTCGGGAAACTCCACCCAGTCTGTGTTGAAGACCAGGGAGCCGTCCGGGGTGTGATCCGCGAGCCATGCGGAAGCGCCGCGCATCGCAAACGGGTCGCGCAGGTCCCGGATCTCCGCGCGCGCCCCGGCGGCGTTCACGACGCCTGCCACGCCGAGCGCGGCCACCAATACCGCCATGGCGAGCTGCGCCGGGATACGCCAGGGTAATTCGATGGGTTTCGCATCTTCCGCATCATCCACATCATGCGCGTCATTCGCATGAAACGTGAACGCCGCGAAGAGGATGGCGAACGGCGGCCAGTATTCCACGAAGCGCCGCCAGCGGAAGGTCATCAGCAAGAACATGGCGGAGAGGAGAAGGAAGAATAGCGGACGGCGATCGCGCGCCCCCTTGCGAAAATCGAGGTTGCGGAAATCGAAGGCCAGCAAAGCCGCAAAGCACAAAGCAAAAAGCGCCGCGTTCTTGGTGAGCATCTCCCAGGTGTCATAGGGATACCACTCGCTGCCCACGTCCATAGTGACCGCCTCGGCCAGCAACATGTGCACGTGGTGAAAAATCAGCAGGAGATCCTTGGGGAAATACGGATTAATCACCAATCCCAGGATCGCTCCAATCGATGTGGCATAGAGGGCGGCGAGATCGATGCGGTTTTTAGAGAGCCAAACCGTCACGGCATACAAGAACGCGAACGCCAGGATCAGCGGAAACATGTTGTACAGCCAAACGAATACAAAGGTGAGGACGGCCAGGGAGACCCATCTGCGTTCCAGGATCAGGTAAACGCCTACGGCAAGGAGGAGAAGCGAAAGGCTCGGAGCGCGGGTCATGGACATGCGGTAGAGGAACGGCTCGGAACTTCCGGCGAGCGCGAGCAGCCATAACCAGCGGTAGCGGATGCGATAGACAACCAGCAGGCCAAAGATGGAGGTCATCGCGATGGCGGAGAAAAGCGGGGCCGCGAGTTTCGCTCCCAGCCTGAGGTCGCCGTACGTGAAGGGCATGAGCGAAACGTGAAACAGGAAGTGCTGGTCCACGAAAAGCCGGGGGCGAAGCACCGTCAGCGGCAGCCACTTGAAGGCGGGCAAATGCGGCAGAGACTCCCGGAGCATGCGGCTCCAACGAATGTGATAGTAGGCGTCATTGCCCACAATGGCCGGGCTGGCGAACTGGATCCAGGCCATGAAAGCCAGAATGAGGAGAAAAGCCGCCGTGCATTCGAGTGCGGGATTTCCGCGGGGGCGATCTGTGAGGCTCGAAGTCGGATGAATTTGGGCTTCGGTTTGGCCTGAGATTTGATCTGAGGTTTGCCAGGGCAAGATTTGCGCTTCGACTCCGGGGCGAATCGAAAACATACACGCGAGCGGCGGCGAAAGCAATCCCTGTGGGGAGGCCTGGCGAAAAAGGATCGTGCGCACAGCCAGGAGTGGCTGTGCCACATGGCCACTAGTACCTTTGTACCTAAAATGCCGCTCGAAAAATGGCCCTAAGGTCCCATGGAACGCGGCGGGCGCGTGAGCGATGCTATATGGGCATGGTTATCGACATGAGCCTCAGGACAAAACCCGTAGCTACAGGAGCCGTCACCGCAAATCCGAAGGAGAAGCTGCTGCGGCGCAGCAATAGCCGTCAGCATTTCACGGCCAGCGCGCTGGTGTTCGAGCCGAAATCGGAGATGCTGTTGCGGGCGCGCACCGCGGACCTCGGTTCGGATGGCTGCTTCGTCGATACCCTGAATCCCTTCGCAACGGGGACTGCTGTGAAGGTGCGCATCGAGAAAAAAGGCGCATCGTTTGAGGCTTCGGCCAGAGTGGTGTATTCGCTCGAATCGATGGGCATGGGACTGGCCTTCAACCCGGTGGGACCGGAACAGCTTTGGGTGCTGCACGAATGGCTGGGCGGCGCGAGCGGCGTTCTGGGGCAGGAAGTGGGTTTGCCTCCGATCGAGGCGGAGATTTCTGCCAAGGATTTGGCAGCAGCGAGAACGAAAGACGTGCACTGCGAAGCGTTGAGCGAAATCATCCAGGAACTCATGGGCCGCAGCTTGATTTCCGTCGAAAAAGGCCAAGCCATTCTGCAAAAATTGAGCCGTTGTCCCGAATCGGAGTAGCCGCAGAAACCCAGTTCAGGCGGTCTTGCGCGGGGCCGTTTCGCGCAGCACGTTGGCGAAGAATCTGCCGCCGATGGCCATGCCAGACTGGACCCGCCCGCTCACCGCGACCCGCGCGCCCTGGCTGGGCACGCCAAACCCGTTACTCCAGACCCACAACCGTCCGGTTCCGTCGTCCAATTCAAATACGCCTTGATTGCTAACGCCGAATGAGGTGAGCACCTCTCCGGCGACGGTGACGTCCTTCGCCGAGTACTTTGCGGGGTCGTTGTTGATGGCGGCGATTTTGGTCTGGTTGCAGGCGGCCAGCAGGAGTGCCAAGGCGAAAAGGAAAAGCGGCGCGAGGAAGCGCCGGGAAGATCGAGAGGCGCGATTTGCGCGGTGGGCCATGCTTGTTAGATGACGAGCGCGGTTTCGGGGCTGGCCTCCCATTTAGGTCCAACGGAACCAACTCAGAGCGAGGACAAAAGAGAGACCGGCCCAGGCGATCAGCACAAGCAGGCGTCCGGCTTGCGCCTGAGCCAGCAGGGGCGCGCCCTGGAGGATGGTGGCGCGCAGAGCGTCATTGAGCGCCGTCAGGGGAAGCGCGCGGATCAGCGGCTGCACCACGGCGGGGAAGCGCTCGTAGGAGAAAAAGACGCCGGAAAAAATCCACATGGGCATCATCACGAGATTAATCAAGCCGCTGACGCTTTCAATCTTTTGAGCGCGGCTGGCGGTGAGCAGGCCGAGGCCGGCAAAGGTGGCGGCGCCGAGCACTCCGAGGAGCAGGATGGCCAGCCAGGAGCCGGCGACGCGCATGTGGAAGACGAAGATGCCGAAGGCCAGGAGCAACCCGAGCTCGGGGATCATCAGCACGAGACGGCTGGTCATGAGCGCCAGCAGGAAATCGCCGCGACGCATGGGCGTGGCCACGTAGCGCTTGAGCAACTTGCGCTGGCGATAGTCGACGAGAGCAAATCCCACGCCCCACATGCCGGAGTTCATCAGGTTCATGCCGAGCAAACCCGGAATCAGGAAGTCGATGTAGCGCGCGCCGGGCTCGCTGGAAGCTTGCGCGGAGGCGGGCAGAGGATTGGCTCGGCCGGCGGCGGCCTGCAAGGCGTCGTCGGTTTGGGCGCGGGCCAGGACACTCTCGGGGCGGGCGGGATCGTAGCGGTATTCGATTTGGGGGAGATTGCTATTGGCGGCAGCGCTGCTATCGGCTGGCCCATTTTGGGGAACGACGACGAGATCGTAGCGGCCCAGGCGGAAACCATCGAGGGCTTCGGCTTCGGGAACGATGCGCGCGTGCAGGGATTGCGGGGCACGCTGGGCAAGCTGCAGCACGGCGTCCGCGCCGGGTCCGGCGGCGATGGCCACGTTGGGAACGCTCGCGGGCCGCGAGCGGAAGGCGATGCCCAATCCGAATGCGAGCAAAAGAGGGAAGAGAAAGACCCAGAAGACGACTTCGGGCTCGCGCTGCATTTCGCGCAGGCGCGCGGTGAGAAGGTGGGCGTAACCCGACCAGCGGCCATTCGTCTTGGTACCGCCGCGCAGCCAGGCGATCTCTTCGCGAGCGCCGGAGTCCGGGGCGGCGTGCTGGGGACTTTTTTTTGACGTGGCGGTTTTTAGCGGGGGGCTCATGCTTCTTCTCTTAGATGGCGGCCGGTGAGGCGGACGAAGACATCTTCGAGGCTGGCTTGCCGGGTGGTGAGATGTAGCAGCTTGGCCCCTTGATGCGAGACGGCTTCGAGCAGCGCCGGAATGGTGACGTGAGGCTGGCGCACGGAGAGCGAGACGAGTCCATTATCGGCGCGGGCGGCTTCGACGCCAGGCAGGGCGCGCCAGGATTCGAGGGCGGCGTCGTGGTTGGCGCCAGCGACCGAACTTCCTTCCGACGTGGCGCTTCGCGCCCGGGTCTCGGCGATGGAGAATTCGACGACGTTTTGCCCGCCCAGGCGCTCGATCAAATCGGGAGGCGTCCCTTCGGCAATGATCTGGCCGTAGTCGATGATGGCGACGCGATCGCAGAGGCGTTCGGCTTCGTCCATGTAATGCGTGGTGAGAAGCACGGTGCCGCCACCGCGCCGGAATTCGCCGATGATCTCCCAAAGCTGGCGGCGGCTTTGGGGATCGAGGCCGGTGGTGGGCTCGTCGAGAAAGAGGATGCGCGGATTGGCGACGAGCGCGGTGGCGACGGCGAGACGCTGGCGCTGTCCGCCGGAGAGCTTGCCCACCCAGGCGTCGGCCTTCTCGGCGAGCGCGAGGGCGGCGAGGACGTCCGCGGAAGAGAGCGGCTGGCGATAGAAGCTGGCGAAGAGATCGACGGTTTCGCGGACGGTGAGCTTGTCCGAGAGGCGCGTTTCCTGCAAGGAGATGCCGAGCCACTGGCGGAGCTGCTGCGCGTCCGTGCGCCAGGATCGGCCGAAGATGCGCACTTCACCGGAAGTGGGTTGGAGCAAGCCTTCGAGGATTTCGATGGCGGTGGTTTTGCCGGCGCCGTTGGGACCGAGAAGGCCGAAGCATTCGCCTTCGTCGATTTGCAGATCGAGGCCGCGCAGGGCTTCGACTTTGGCGTCGTAGGTCTTGCGGAGGCCGCGGCACTCGATGGCGACGCCCATGGGATCGATTGTAGCGGAGTTTTTGGGGAAGCGAGGCTGCGCGGGGAGGGCGTGGCGCGACGGCAAGAGCGGGGCCGAGGAGGCGGAGGGGTCGGCGAGTTTGGGCGCGGGAGTCATCGGATTTCGGTTAGGCCGACGAGCGGCGAACGAGACCCCTCCCCCCGGGGGGATTTTTGTAAGTGCGTATTCTGGGGGAGTTTAAGTTCAATGATTTTGTAAGTGCGTATTCTAAAGAGCTTACCCGTGGCAATTGCACAAGCGCGCATTCTATTGGAGTTAGGCTTTTCAGAAGTACGTCGCCGATGCCGAAGGTGGAAGGAAAAGAGAAAGGAAGACGAAACTAAAGCACAAAAAGGAAATCCTCACCCCGTCCGAAAGACGGCCGGGATGACAACTGGAGGGAGTGCGGTTGGACAGTTTTGTGCGGCAGTCATATGCAATACAATGTTATCGGGGAAGTAAACTGAAGTCAACATGATAACGATGTGGGTAACTCGAGCCTGTGGAAAAAGACGCTGGACCTAGTTCGCAGATCATTTGTCGTCGTTGTAAACCTCGCATATCGACCCGATCACTTCCGTATAGCCCGTCATCCGCCCGCCATCGGCGGCATGAACCCAATGAAGCTTCCAACTTCCAACAATCGGACTTTCTGCGGAGCCATTTGCCTTGCATCGGACACTCGGTTAACTAGATTGTCGCAGCTTGTTCGCCGTTCTTGACTTCGCTGGCCGACGCGTCACAATAAAAGTCCCTTCCGGAATGTTCCCGAGCAGCCGGCCGCCTCTTCAGTCAATAGCCAAAAGCCGTTTCTGCGCTCTCATCTATTGAGGAGCGAAGCGTCTCTGAGTTCGATTTGGCCAAGAACTGCGTCCGCTGCGCCGAGACATTGTTCAGCATTATTGCAAATCAACGCGAATTCGGCTCTGGCGTGGAATGCTATGCGAAAGGTCTTCGACGAATCGGAATTTCATAGGAGGAACCATGAGCATTCCTAACGTTGTTATGCTGGGCCATTACGACACCCGTCTCATCGTCCTGTCTGTTTTCATCGCACTCGTGGCTTCCTATGCCGCTCTTGACCTCGCGGCGAGGGTGACATCCGCCCGAGGCTGGGTCCGGAGCCTTTGGTTGAGCGGCGGCGCCACGGCCATGGGGACTGGCATATGGTCCATGCATTACATTGGCATGCTCGCGTTCCGCTTGCCAGTCCCCGTGCTTTACGACTGGCCCACGGTATTGGTTTCGCTCCTGGCCGCGATATTCGCTTCCCTCGTAGCGCTATTTGTAGTGAGCAGGCAGAAGATGGGTCCTCTTCAACTCCTAGTAGGATGCGTCGTTATGGGGGGCGGTATAGCCGGCATGCACTACATTGGCATGGCGGCGATGAGGCTGCCGGCGATGTGCCACTATTCACCCGCGATCGTCGCACTTTCGGTGGTTCTGGCGTTCGTGATTTCGCTGGTCGCTCTATGGCTCACGTTTCATTTTCGCGGCGAAACCGCCTCCTGGCGGAAGATCATCAGTGCCTTGGTGATGGGGGCGGCCATTCCGGTCATGCATTACACCGGCATGGCCGCGGCCAGCTTTACGCCTTCCACCGTGGTCGACGGGGATTTATCACATGCTTTAAGCATCTCTTCGCTGGGCATCGCTAGCGTTATCGTCGTCACTTTCATGATTCTGGGGCTTAGCCTGCTGACGTCCCTGGTAGACCGCCGATTCTCGGCTCAGACTTTGGAACTCGAGGCCAGTGAGAGGCGCTACCATCAGATTCTGGAATCAGCCCTTGATGCATTCGTTGGAATGGACTCAGGGGGGCTCATTACGGATTGGAACGCGCAGGCGGCGGGTACCTTCGGATGGCTTCGTTCCGAGGCGATGGGACAAATGTTTTCTAGGACAATCATTTCTGAAAGCTATCGTGAGGCACACGAACAAGAACTGCGGCACTTTCTCGCCTCGGGAGAGGGCCCAATGCTGAATAAGCGGATTGAGATAACTGCGTTGCACAGAGACGGACGCGAGTTCCCTGCGGAACTAACTATCTCCGCGATAGCTGAAGGAGGTACGCATCGCTTCGCGGCATTCGCGCGCGACATCACGGAGCGCAAAAGGTCCGAACGAGAATTACTTACCGCCAAGGAGACCGCCGAGCAGTCGAACCAGGCCAAAAGCGAGTTCCTCGCTAACATGAGCCACGAAATCCGCACGCCGATGAACGGCATCCTGGGGATGACGGAGTTGCTCCTGGACACCGCTCTTACGGCCGAGCAACGCGAGCATCTGAGCCTGGTGCGGTTTTCCGCGGAGTCCTTACTTTTGATCATTAATGACATCCTGGATTTCTCCAAGATTGAAGCGGGGAAAATGGAACTTGTGTCGATTCCGTTCGAGCTACGCGAGAGTTTGGGCGAAACAATGATGGCTCTTAGTTTTCGCGCGCACCAGAAAGGATTGGAACTTGTTTACGAAGTACAACCTGACGTTCCCGAGGCGCTGCTGGGCGATCCTGGGCGGATTCGTCAAATCCTGATCAACCTCATCGGCAATGCCATCAAGTTCACTGAACACGGCGAGATTTTCGTACGCGTGGATGAGCCATCGCCAGGGTCAGCCACAGGCACACTGCATTTCACGGTGAAAGATACGGGGGTCGGGATCCCCGTTGAGAAGCAAGAGAAGATCTTCGAAGCCTTTTCCCAAGCAGACGGCTCGATGACTCGCAAGTATGGAGGCACAGGGTTGGGACTCACGATCTCAGTGAGACTCGTGGAGATGATGGGAGGGCGCGTCTGGCTGGAGAGCGAGCCTGGTCAAGGGAGCACATTCCACTTCACAATCCAATTGGCAGTACAAGATACGGCTTTAGCTCGGCCTATTCCGCTTCAGCCAGAGCAATTGCGCGATCTACACGCACTCATCGTGGATGACAATTTCACAAATCGCCGCGTCCTTCATGGCATGCTCACTCGTTGGGGAATGCGTCCCACCTCGGTGGAAGGAGGCCGGGCGGCGCTGCAGGCGCTCGAGATCGCCGAGAGCACTGGCCACCCCTTTCCGCTCATCTTGTTGGACGGCCAAATGCCAGATATGGATGGGTTTGCCCTGGCCGAACAGATTCAGAAGGACCCGGGCCTGCTCGCCGTGACGATCATGATGCTCACGTCGGCGGGCCACCTGGGCGACGCCGCTCGTTGTCAAGAGCTGGGCATTGCCGCCTATCTGGTAAAGCCCATTCGGCAAACGGAACTGCTGGACGGGATCTGCCAGGTTCTCAATAAAATGCCGACGGCAAAGAGTATGCCGTTGGTTACCCGGCATACTCTGCGCGAAGACAAGCAGCGTTCGCGATCGCTGCATACAACGATGCATTCCCGGCGAACGGTTGCAGTAACGGATTCAGTTCGAGACCTTGGCCCGACGAAATCGCTCGGCGCGTGGACCATGCGTCAAATGTTGCGGCACTATGCTGCGCTATGGTCAGCGTGAGCCAGAGAGGTGTGCCAGGCTGCTCGGAACGGGGCTTTACCGGTGCTCGATAGACTGGCGCCAGGAATGCCTTTGGCGCAGACAAAGGAAGTGAAAAGGAAGTTGGCACACTGGCAGCTGGGTTGGCTGGCCCAGGCACGATACGACCGGGAGTCAACACGGCGCTTGAACCCGGATCGGATGCAACCGCAGTGGCTATTGCAATCGAGCTTTGCGGAACCGCTGGAAGGTGAATGAGAAGGGCGGCAATCGCGATGAGCATCATTACCCTCCAAGCATGGAGGAGAACACCAACGTGCAGTTGTAACAATACGGGAGATGCCGTAAAACCCTGAGATCCATGGACCCTGCGGCAGGTTACTCCGGGAGATTTTCGTACTCATGAACTTTTGCTCTCTCACCCCGGCCGCGTGATTTATACTCGATTCAGCTTTAGCGCGATTAACACACCCGATTGCGACCCCTGGGTTGAAATGGGCCGCCCAAACTCGGCGGTTCCCGATTGGCAATGCGGAAAGAGAAGGTGCGTATGCCGAGATTTGTTCCAGCGGTATCCGTGTTGGGACTGTTGAGTCTGTGTGTGGCGGGATCGAATTGGTTGGCGGGCGAGCCTGCGCGGGCTGCGGGACAACAGGCGCAGACGGCACAAGGGCCCCAACGCCCTCCCTTGTTTTTCCGGGAAGACTGGAAGCTGGCTAGCGGCTTGCCCAATATCAATACTCCGCAGGAACCGGAGCATGCGGTCGTTCAAGGGGACGTCGCGAACCCAAATCTGGAAGTGCACCTCTACGGCGACAAGGTTGGCCCTGTGGCCGTCAAACAGCTCAACAACAACGACCTCACCTACGTGATGACGCTGCTTTGCACGTCAAACTGCGCGATCACGCTCAGGGACATGAACAACGATGTGGATTTGAGCGGACTGGCGACCATCCGCTGGCGCACCAAGATAAGCGGGTTTCATTTGCTTCATCCCGTTGTGAAGCTCGCCGACGGAACGTGGCTCGTTGGCGACCACGCTACCGCCTATTCCACGGACTGGGTGGAGTCAGAAATCCAGCTTGCCGACGTGCGATGGCAGCCTCTCAACATCGAAAATGTTGTCGAAGGCCGGGGCGACAAGTGGGTGGACAATCCGAACCTGAGCAGGGTGGAGGAGATTGGTTTCACCGACCTGATGAGGGGAGCCGGTCACGGAGCTCCAGGTTCGCGGATCGACTGGATTGAAGTTTACGGTAAGCCAGTTCGGCGAGTTGCATCGCGCACCACGAGCAGCAGCCGGTAGGATTACCACCCCGGCCCTTGAATCAGCGCCAACTGCAGATAAATCCGTTCTCGGAATCTGGCCGGGAGCGAAGACCTAGTTTTCGTGTCAGCGCTGACGCGCGGAGTTTCTAGGCGCGGAGATCAACTTTGTTCTTTCGAGAAGCGGGCGGAGCATTTTCGCTTGCGCAAGAACGGCACCTAAGGAGGCTCCCAACGTATTGCTGATGATGTCGGTAATGTCGGATTCTCTTTGCGGAATGTAGGCTTGCAGCACCTCGATCGTAAGACTCAGAAATGCCGCTGCGACGATGGTAAACAGAATTGCCCTTCCGCGGCTCCTGGTGCCCGCAAGATAGACGCAACCGAGCAGGCCCAGGGGAAGAAATCCGGCGATATTCTCCACGAAGTGGAGCAGGTAATCCCAGTTTGCTTCAAAGTCTTCCACCGGAGAGCTCAGGAACGGCTTGAAAGGAACCTCGAACATTGTTGGTATTTCCAAATTTGGTCCGGAAGTCACCGAGTTGTGGATCTCACGGCCGGCTCGCTCGGTGAAGGCGTAGCGCGCGATGGTCCCATGCAGGTCCGCAGTACCCGCGCCGCCGCCATTGGTCCAATCGGTGTAGTCTCGAAGCGCCTCCGCAGGCGCAAGCTCTCGCGAATAAATGGACAGGCCGCGCACTTCTCCTTGCCACGGCTCGAAGCGGCCGCCCGAGGTTCCCATCACCATGCGGCCAGACAAACTGGCCGGCGAAATCGTGAACCAGGAAAAGGTCTGTGCGCGGCGGCCATCTTTGTAGACAACTGTCCCGTGTGGCCCGGATGTGATGGTCAGAAGCGCGAGTTCGCCTGGTTTGAAGAAATGATCCACATCGAAATGCGTGGTTCTTATGCGCTTCTCCGCGTCCACAAATTCGTACGAAACCAACAGGCCATCCATGTATTGCCGCACCCGAAAGCCTCCCGGGGTGTTCGGGATATAGAAACTCAATATGGTGTGAACAGAAGCGACGCCGGCGGGCCGCAGCAGGACCTCCAGGCTGCACGAGTCTGCAGAGCCGGTTCCGCTCGCGCTGAGGGGAGCCTCGCTTACTACAACGCCGGCGCGGCCGAACCGAATTCCATTGGCTTCCGGCAGCCAACTCACTCGATTCGGAAGGAAAACGTCGAAGGGCCACAGGGTGGCGATCAGAACGGCAAGGATCGCAAGCCCGCACAAGATTTCAAGACGCTTCGTTCCACGAAGCGCCTGCAATCGATCTTTCAAAAGCGGAATCCTTGCTGCCGGCCCATGGCTGAAACTCAATACCGCTTCATCGTATAGAGTGGCAGCCTTTGGTTTTTCCCTGCCGGTTACAAAGTACGTGCAGGACTCGGCGCTTGACGGGGGAAATAGCGGCATGGGCAATGGCGGCATGGGCGAGGGCGACGAGGTGGGCGCTGGCGCCCAGGACGGAAGGTTCGCGCTCGATGAAGGATAGAAATTGCAGCAGATTTTCGCGCAGTGCGGGATCGTTCCAGTTGTCCAGGAAGCGGGCGGAACTCCACAAGGGCCCTTCGATGCCAAGCGTCTCCACGTTGGCGAAACCGGCGCTGCGAACTTCGTCAGCCAACTCCTCGGGACGGTGAAAATAGGCTGTCGTGAAGTAAAAGGGATTGTTCGTGACGTTCCGATGCTGGCCGGATGCCAGGTCTGCGGCAACGATTTTGCGGAACTCGGGATCTCCGAAGAAGCCGCTCCAAAGTCCATCAAACAAAGATGCAAAGCGCGAGATCGCAGCCGCGAAAAGGACTCCTCGAGGCTTTAGGATGCGATGAGCTTCACGAAGCGCCTGAAGGCGATCCGAGTGTTCAACAAGGTGATAAAGCGGGCCGAGCAGAAGGACGACGTCGGCAGTTGAAGAGGGAACGTCCAGGTGGCGAGCGTCGCCACGCGTTATGGATTGCAACGCGATGCCGGAAGAGCGGGCGTAAGCCTTGGCTTGATCCAAATGAAGCTCCACGGGATCGATCAGATGGACGGCGTATCCTTGCGCGGCGAGAGGGAAGCAGTAGACGCCGGCCGCGCCGCCGACGTCGAAAATTGTACGCCGGCGCCGGGGGAAGATTGCGGGCGAGAATTGCTTGCGTGCGAAGCCGCTCCAATTCACCGCGGCCGGCGGAGAGGCGTTCGGATTCTTCGGCCTGTAGGTAATGCCGCTCGATCTCTTTTTCGATTTTCAACGGGTCGCTTTCCAACGACGCCACAGAACGACGCCACAGGGTTGATCCGGCCGAGCGACAATTGTCTACTAGTCTGGTGAAAAGCGGTTCTACGTTATGCCTGGCGCCAAGGGGAGCCACACCTGGAAACGGGTGTCGCCGGGCTTGGAGCTGACTTGAATGCTGCCCCTGTGCTTCTTCACAATGCGCAGGGTAGTGTCCAGTCCGAGCCCGGTGCCTTCCCCGACTCCCTTGGTGGTGAAGAAAGGCTCGAAGATGTGGGACTGTATGTCGGGCGAAATCCCCGGGCCGTTATCGGCGATCTCCACCACGACGCAATTATCCTCACGATAGGTTCGAATTCGAAGTTCGCCTTTGCCACCCATGGCGTCGATGGCATTGTCGATGATGTTGGTCCAGACCTGATTCAGCTCGCTGCCGAAAGAATTCACGAGAAAAGGAACGCGCTGGTAGTCGCGCTCGACTGCCACTCCGCGTTTGAGCTTATGGTTCATGATGGTAAGGGTGGTTTCCAGGCTTTTCACGACGTCGACATTTTGCAGTGGAGTCTGGTCCATGTAGGTGTACTCCTTGATGGCCCGGACCAGATCGGAAATTCGCGATGTGCCGCTCTCGATTTCATTCAGCAGGGTGGCGACCTCAACCGAAGCGGCAATCCTCACCAGGGCAGCTCTGGCGGTGCCGGCATCGAGCGTGGCGAACAGCGATTCGAGCGCCGCGGGCTGGACATTTTTCCGGGCCAGGTCCGCCGCCAATTGCCATAAGTCAGTCTGCCCGTGGCTTCGCAGCAGGGAATCGATTTGGGCTTCCAGGTCGCTCAGCGCCAAGGGATCGAGCGGAACTTCATTGTGTTGGATGAAGGAAGCTTCCAGCTTCTCGATTTCCGATTTTTGGGCTGGGCTGAGATCGCGCCTTCCCAATTCGTGGCTTGCGTCGCGGATCTTTTTCAGGATCTCTCGCAACTGGCCGGCAGCGCGCTTGGCGGCCGAAGCGGGATTATTCAGCTCATGAGCGAGCCCTGCCGAGAGTTTTCCCAAGGAGGCCAAACGGTCGCGTTGTTGCTCCACCCGAGTGGTTTCGCGAATTCTGTCGGACATCAGGCCGACGAGGCGCTTGGTCAATTCCGGCATCTTCTGCACAAGCTCGGGGAAAAGAGAGGAAGGGAAGCGCAGGACCGTGGCGTCGGTAATGGCGCGTACGCCCACCGTGAATTGCTTCATTCGAGAAAAGGGCAGCACCCCGGTGACGTCGCCCGGCTTAACCAAGAACACAATCGTTTCGCCACCGATATCGCCCCGCCCTTGGAGTTGTCCTTCGAGCATGACAAACATGGCGTCGGCGGGATCACCCTCGCGAAAGTAGGTGTCGCCGGCTTTGACACGCAGTTCTTCCGCATGGCCGAGAAACCAGGCGATCTGGTCGTCCGGCAGATCGGCGAATGCCGGGACGCGAAGGAGTTCCGATTTGTCGACCATCTAGACTTTGCTCAAATATTGATGGATGAACTGCACGGCCACCGATCCTTCGCCGACTCCCGAGGCGACCCGTTTAACCGAGCCATGCCTCACGTCGCCTACCGCGAAAAGACCGGGAACGTTGGTCTCCAGCAAGAAGGGATCTCTATCGAGGGCCCAGCCCTTGGGGCGCTGCCCCTCTCGTATAAGGTCAGGGCCAGTGAGGATGAAGCCGCGTTCGTCGCGCTCGACGAGGTCCGCGAGCCAATCCGTCCGCGGCAGCGCTCCAATAAAGATAAACATGCCGCTGGCCGGCACGCGTTCTACCTTGCCGGTATCCGAACAAAGGAAGGAGATCTCTTCCAGATGAATTTCGCCGTGAACTTCCGAGACCGTGGCGTTGGGCCAAAGCTGGATGTTGGGAGTCTCCTTGATCTGATCGATCAAGTACTGCGACATGGTGCTCGATAGGGAGCTGCCGCGCACGACGATGACCACGCGCTCCGCGTACTTGGCGAAGTTCATGGCGGCCTGACCGGCCGAGTTCGCTCCCCCTATGACGTAAATCATTTCGCCTTTGCAAGAGAGAGCTTCGCTGGCGCCGCCACCGTAATAGACACCCGCTCCTTGTAAACGATCGATTCCGGGAGCTTCGAGGCGCCGCCACTGCACTCCCGTGGCGATCATCAAGGCGTGGCAGGAGATCTCGTTTCCGTCCGCCAATTTAATGAAGCGATAGGACCCTTCGGGTCGGACGCTGACGGCCTCTTGCGGCGATAGAATCTCCACACCAAAACGCTGCGCCTGCACCACCGCGCGCCGGGCCAGATCGGCCCCACTGAGCCCCATGGGAAATCCAAGATAGTTCTCAATGCGGGAACTCATTCCCGCCTGCCCACCGGGAGCTTCCCGCTCGATCATCACCGTGTGCAGACCCTCCGACGCGCCATAGACAGCGGCAGCCAGGCCGGCCGGCCCTCCACCCACGATCGCCAGATCATAAAAGCTGGTTTGGGCGCGTGTCCGCAAACCAACCCTTTGGGCTACGTCGGCCGGGACACTTTCCAGAAGCTTGGTACCGTCCGGGAAAAGTACGACGGGAAGACTCGACGCGTCTGGCCCCAGAACTTCCAAAAGGCGCTTGGTTTCCGGGTCGTTGGAGGAAAGCTCGACGTCAATCCATTGATAGGGAACTCTATTGCGCGCCAGGAAGTCTCGCAACTCGTATGACCGGGGCGACCAGCGCGTCCCCAATACCCGGATTCCCTCGAACGTGGGCCGGTAGGAAGCTCGCCAATCATCCAGCAAGTCGTCGAGTTGCGGGTAGAGGTGCTCGGTGGGAGGATCCCACGGCTTCAAGAAAAAGTAGTTGATATTGGCTTCATTGATGGCGCTGATGGCGGCATTCGTATCGGCGTAGGCAGTGAGCAATGCCCGCTTGGCATCGGGGAAGATCCGCATTCCTTCCTGCAGAAATGTGACACCGTCCATTTGAGGCATGCGCTGATCGGCCAGAAGCAGAGCCACGCTGTCGTTCCGCACCTTCAACTGCTTCAAAAGGGTGAGCGCTCCTTCGGGAGAGTCGCTTCCAATTACACGGTATTCAGCGCCATATTGCGATCGCAGGTCGCGCTCGATGGCTCGCAGAACATCGGAGTCGTCGTCCACACTTAGCAAAACTGGTTTCGCCATGATGGTCCTAGAGTTGACGGTCCAGGTAATTCTAGCCGCCCGAGCCGCTTAAGCAAGATTGCTTAGACCACCTAAGATGCGGGGAGTTCGATTTGGTTCCACCGATTCGATTTTACGACTGGCAAAGAATTCATGGACATTCTCCCGTGGGCGTCGCATTCTGCCGAGACGACTACGACAGAATTGCGTTGCCAGGAGCAGCACACGGACGAGCAAGGTAGCTAGCGGCCTGCAAATATGGCGAAGACGAAAGCGCAGATCATCGCGATGGGCGGGGGCGGGTTTGCGTCACAGCCGGAGAATCCGGCGCTGGAGCTCTACATATTGGCGCAGGCGCGGAGAAGGAACCCGTCGGTGTGTTTTGTGGGCACGGCAACCGGCGATGCGCCGACCTATGTCGCTAAATTCTACGCGGCGTTTGCCAAACATCGATGCCGGCCGACGCATCTGCCGCTTTTCGAGCGCACCCCGAATTTAGAGGAGCTGATTCTCGAGCAGGACGTGATCTACGTAGGCGGCGGCAACACGAAAAGCATGCTCGGAGTATGGCGCGAATGGCAGCTGCCGAAACTGCTTCGGGCGGCTTGGAATCGCGGGACCGTGCTGGCGGGGACCAGCGCGGGCGCGATTTGCTGGTTTGAGATGGGAGTGACGGACTCCTGGGCGGGACGACTGGCGGCGTTGCGCTGCCTGGGCTGGCTTCGCGGCGCGTGCTGTCCGCACTACGATGGCGAGGCGGAGCGGCGTCCGGCAACGCGCGAGATGGTGGCGAGAGGGGTTTTGCCGGAGACGCTGGCGCTGGAGGACGGAGCGGCGGCGCATTTCGTGGGCAGCAAGCTGCTGCGAATCGTGACTGCACGGCCGAACGCAGGTGGCTATCGAGTGCGGCGCGAGGGGCGACAGTTCGCGGAAACGCCGCTGCCAGCTACGCGCCTGGACAACCGAGGGGGAAGTGCGTCGCGTCTACGTTAGACACCTGATACACAGGAGCGGGCGAAGCGCGGACGATACCTACGCGCGGTGCGGGCGACGGAATCGCCGCGGGCAGGAGATTAAAGATCTGGAATGTAAAATTTCAGAGCAGGAAAAAGCAGATCCCTCACCCCCGTCCAAAAAGCGGCCGGGTTCGGGATGACAGCGTATAGGTGGTGTGCGGGGCCGGGCTGGGCCGGGCGCGAGAGTGGCCGGGTTCGGGATGACAAGGTGGTGTGCGGGGCCGGGGCATGTGCGAGATTGGCCCGCGTTGCGGACGACGCGGAGCCGGCGACGCAACGCGGACAAAAGGAGAATAGTCATGAAAGCGATCCGTGTGGAAGAGATTGGCGGGCCCGAAGTATTGCAGCTCGAGGACATCGCGCCGGTGGAAGAGCCTGGGCCGGGGCAAGCCGTGGTGCGCGTGGTGGCGGCGGGAGTGAACTTCATGGACATAAACCAGCGACGCGGAAGCTATGGGCGGCAAGTGCCGTTCACGCCGGGAGCGGAGGGGGCGGGCGTGGTGGAGTCCGTGGGGGAAGGCGTCGCGGAGGTGAAGCCATCGGATCGCGTGGCGTTCGTGGGCCAGCAGGGCGCGTATGCGGAGGCGATTGCGGTGGACGCCAGCCGGTTGATTCCATTGCCGGACGAATTTACGTTCGAGGAAGGCGCGGCATTTCCACTGCAGGGGATGACGGCGCATTACCTGATTCACGAATTTCACAAGCCCAAGCCAGGGGAGTTCGTGCTGGTGCATGCGGCGGCGGGAGGCATGGGCGGGCTGCTGGTGCAGTGGGCGCGGCACCTGGGCGCGACGGTGATTGGCACGACGTCAACCGAGGAGAAGGCGCGGACGGCGCGGGAACAGGGCGCCGAACACGTGATCGTCTACACCGACGAGGATTTTGTGGCCGAGACCAAGCGCATCACGGGAGGCCATGGCGCCGATCTCATTATCGACGGCGTGGGCAAAAGCACGTTCAAGGGCGATCTGGAGGCGGTGGCGGCGCGAGGGCACATCGTTATCTTCGGGTCAGCCAGCGGGCAGGCCGACCCGATTTCACCGAACGCGCTGATGCCGCGGGCGGTGTCGCTTTCCGGGGGGAGTTTGGCGAACTTCATGCGCACGCGCGAAGAGTTATTGCGGCGCGCGAATGACGTGATCGCGGGCATTCGGGAAGGATGGCTGAAGCTGAACATTGCCGCGGTGCTCCCGCTGGAACAGGCCAGGGAAGCGCACGAATTGATGGAGAGCCGCAAGACGCAAGGGAAGCTGGTGCTGGCGATCGCGCGGCGCGCGGCGGCGGCGTAATCAACCCCGCACGCGCAAAAGCTGCGCGCACTGAGGACCCCCACGAAAGCGCACCCAACACGCAGGGCGAAAACCCCACGCGTAAAACCGACGCGTGGGGCACCACTAAAGCAGGAGAGATCCTTCGGTCGCGGCGACCTCGGGATGACAGCGGGGCGGGTGGAAGCGCGCCCCGTCGTGATGACCGCGGTCGCGGAGCGATGCGGAGGTTCGCACGACGGGGAAAATCCCCAGGGCCGCTCACAAGAATCGTGAGCGCGCCCTGGGCTACAAGGCGGACTCCCACGCTAAAGGGCTATTCGAGTTTGAAGTGGGCGCGCTCGTCGAAGGGAGCGCCGAGCATGGGCTGAATCTTATTGCGGAACTGAAGCGTGGTGGCGGAAGCTTCGTGCTTCTGGAAGGCTTCGTCGCTCTCCCACACTTCATAGAGAAAGAAATGATTGGGGCGGTTGAGTTGAACGAGGGCCTCGGCGCTCTGGTTGCCGGGCTCCTTGCGCATGTCGGCAACGTACTGCTTGAGGGTGGCGACGGCAGCTTCGCGGAAGTTAGGAACGGAATCCACAAAATTGATGACGTAGTACGGCGAAGGATGGGCCGGCACCTGCACGGCGGGCTGTTGTGCGCGAAGCCTGCCGGAGAGTATGCCTCCGCCCAACACCAGCACGGCCAAAGACAAAGTTAGGACTGTCCAGCGAATCGAACTCCAACGGTGCATCGTTCCTCCTGGGCGCATCGTTTCTCTTGGGCCCATCATTCCTCCTGGCTCCAACGACCATGCTCTTACATCGAATTTTGGGGTGGCGTCAAGCTGTATCGAGCCGCGGGTCGTGGCTCAGTTTGAAGTTTGAGCTGTTGAGTCACGAGCAAGAAAATTCAAACTGAGCCACTACCAGGCCGCGCGGCATAAGAATGGCGCCCAGCCGGGAGTCTAATGTCAAAATCAAAGAACACCGATAAGGGGCTGGCCGATCCATCGCGGCTGGCGCCGACCGATCGGAAGGACGACGAGACCATCCAGGTGGTCATCGAGACGCCGAAGGGGTCGCGGAACAAGTATGCGTTCGACCAGGACGCCCGCGTATTTGCGTTGAAGAAGGTTCTGCCGGCGGGCATGACGTTCCCACACGATTTTGGGTTCGTTCCGTCGACCCAGGCGGAGGATGGCGATCCAATCGATGTGCTGGTGCTGATGGACGAGCCGGCGTTTCCCGGCGTGTTATTGAAGTGCCGGCCGATCGGGGTGATCGAAGGGGAGGAAGGCAAGAAGGGCGACAAGGAGCGAAACGACCGCATTGTAGCAATCGAAGAGAGCAATCACCGTTGGGCGCACGTGAAGCATATCGACGACCTGGGGAAGCAGTTCGTGAAAGAGTTGGAGGATTTTTTCGTGAACTATCACGAACTGAGCAGCAAGAAGTACAAGGTGATCGACGTGAGAGGGCCGGGGGAAGCCAGGCGGCGGATCAAAGACTGTTTGCGGGATCGCTTGCGGAAGGCGAATGGAAGGAATGGGAAGAAGGGCTGAGGGCGGAGAGCGGAGAGCGGCGAAGGAGACGGCGGCGAGCAAGATCCAGTGATACGGGCGGGCGCAGGTAAATTCATGCGGGAGATGGCGATGAGAACGATTCTAACGAAGCTGCGGAAGTATATGGTGGCGACGAGTCTAGCGGGCGCGGGGGCGTTGCTGTGGGGTTCGCTGGCGGCGCTGACTTTGTTAAGCGCCAAAAGCGCCGTGAATCCCACGGCCTTTGTGGCGCTCGACAACCTCAATCCTGCGGGGCAGGGCCAATCGGCGGCGACACAGGTGAGCCAATCGCCCGATAAACCGCCGGAGTCGAAACTGGTGGACATCAATTCGGCGACCGTGGAGCAGTTGAAGGCGCTGCCGGGAATTGGCGACGCTTTCGCGGCGAAGATCGTGGCGGGGCGTCCGTATCGCGCAAAGACGGACCTGTTGCGCAAGAACATTATTCCGCAAGCTACCTACGACAAGATTTCCAGTTTGGTGATTGCGAAGCAGAACGCGGCGCCGAAGCCGAAAGCGTCGGCATAAAACACGCCGGCAAGGTAGCGGAGCGCGGGGGCAAAGAAGAGCCCAATGCAGATCCTCCGGTTACGGCGGCGAGGGCTTCAGGCGCAGGGCAGCGGCGGCGACGAGGAATCTGCTGTGGCGACTAAACGCAGATCCCTCTTCGGCTGCGCGCGGGGACGTTGACAGCGAGGGTTTGGCTCAATCGGCGCTGGAGCCAACCAGAACGCCGGCCGGTTCGGGCCGCAGAGCAGGAACCGGAGCGGGAGCCGGTTTGGAGCCGGGGCGATCGATCTCGATGCGGCCCTTGAAGATGGCGCCGTCTTCGATGCTGATGCGCGCCGTCTGAATATCGCCGATCACCGCGCCATCCTTCTTGATCTCGACGCGATCGGAGGCGTTGACGTTACCGGTGACCTTGCCATAGACGACCACCTCGCGCGCGGAAATCTCCGAATTCAATTGGCCACTGCGCCCGACCGTAAGGCGATGGCCGCGAAGGGCGACAGGCCCTTCGACTTTGCCGTCGATCTGCAAATCTTCTTCACCGCTGATGCGGCCCTTAATTTCCAGACTCGCGCCGATGCAGGCGAGGTTGCGGGCGGCGGGCATTCCGGGCCGGCTGGAAAAGCCGGGGTCGGAGGCCGATTCTGGCGTGCGCTGGAATGGCGCAACCGAAGGCGCAAGGCTTTGGGGCGATTGCGGCTGCGATGGAGATTGGGGTTGAGTTGGCGTCTGTTTCGTCCACATGATGCGAAATTCCTCCTTGAGAGCTTCTCCTAGACCGCATCGGGCAGGACGAAGGGTCCGGAGTCAATATAAGAATTACTCTAGGCGCGAGGATAAGGACTGGCGACGCGAAAGTTGTACAGCGTTGCGGGGCGGGCACCTGTACGGAGGGTCAGGTGAGGCGACGGCGGAGCGGGAGGCGATTTGGGAGATTGTGCCGCGTGTCGCCTTTTATGGCCTTTGCCTTTTTACGCCTTTATGCGGGGCAACTAACGATTTGGGTATACCATCGAAGCTCGCGGCGCAACGTTCGCGAATAGCGAGACGATGGCGCGAGTGCCGAAGGGGTGATGCGTGGCGCGAGTTCTGCTGACGACAGTTCATCGGGATTTCGGGCTCTACGACTATTTTCGCGAGAACGCGCCGGAGGGGTTTGCGTGGCGATTCAGCATGCCGCGGCGAATCTCGTTCGGGCTGCGATTTTTGCGGCAGAACGTGCCGGGCATAGAAATCCTGGAATATCCGACGCGCGCGGAGTATCGGCAGGCGTTGGCGCGCGGCTGGGACGTGGTGGGGTTTTCATTTTATCTCGAGGAGAGCAACGAGATCGCGCGCATGGCGGAAGAGGCGCGCGCGGCGGGAGCGGGGCGGATTTGGGCGGGGAATTACGGCGCGTTGACGCCGGAGATACGCGGCAACTTCGACGAAGTGTTCAGCGGATATAGCGAAGACGCAATGGCGCAGGCGCTGGGCACGGAAGTGGGTGCCGTGCAACATCCGCCGCTGGTGTCGGAGTTCCGGCTGCCGGGAGGATGGCCGCTGCCGGTGGGAGTGCTCTTCACGACGCGCGGGTGCAGCTTCACCTGCACCTTTTGCCAGACGACGGCGTTTGCGCCGCGGCCCAAGGCGATTCCGCTGGAGGCGATCGAGCGCGCGGTGCAATTCTACGTGGCGCGCGGGATTCGTTACGCGCTGATCCTGGACGAAAATTTCGGGAACATTCCGGCTCATGCGGAGGCGGTGATCGATTTGCTGGCGCGATACGGGATCCGCTGGATGGTGCAGTCGCGGGTGGACCTTTTTCTGCGCCACTTCGACGAATGGCTGGCCAAGGGAATGGAGGGCGCGCTCTTCGGCATCGAGAGCTTCCACCAGGACGTGCTCAAGCAGATTCACAAGGGCGAAAAAGTGGAGGCGGTGCTGGAACTGGCGCGGCGGCTGAACCAAGCGCGGCGTTACGCGCACGGCTACTACATTATTGGGTTCCCCAGCGAGACGCCGGAATCGATTCGGGAAGATTTGCGCACGCTGGCTTCGCTGGAGCTGGACGTAACACAAATTACCATCGTGACGCCGCACCCGCTTACGCAGATGTGGAACGAACTGGAGACGCAGTACGGAATCTTCGAGCGCGATTGGTCCAAGTACGACACCAAGCATCTAGTGTGGAACCATCCGAATTGCCCGCCGGGAAGCCTGGAAGGGCTGCTGAAGGAAGGCTTCGCTTTGTGCTACGGAGGGCCGTGGCTGCGGCGCACCATGCGCAAGTTCTTGAACAGCCGATTCCAGCAACGCGATTTGGCCAATTTGCTGGCGAGCCCGTTGCACGCGCGCTGGGCGGCGCCGAAGCGGCTGCCGTATTTCGCGGCGTCGTAGATCCTCAAGTCCGGGGTGATTTCCTACCAGGCAACACTGCGCTTGAGATAACGCCTGACATCCATGCGTCGAGTGCAGCTCATCGAGATACACGATCAGGCGTGGTTTCCGGCGTGTCTGCGCGATGCGGTGACCGACGACCTGCAAATCCTGCTGGGCATCGGCAAGCCTTACGGCGATATCCTGCCGGAACTGCGCGAGGGGATCGAGCGCAGCGGCACGGACCGCGTGCGTCGATCTGTGCTCGGGCGGGGGAGGGCCGTGGCCGTGGCTGGCGGAGGAGTTGAAGCGCAGCGGCGTGCGGCTCCGCGTGGAGCTCAGCGACAAATTCCCGAACGAGGCGGCACGAGCACGGGCGCGGAACGATTCGGCGCAGTTGCACTATCATGCCGAGCCGGTGGACGCGGCGCACGTGCCCAGCGAGCTTAGCGGATTCCGGACGCTCTTCACTTCGTTCCACCATTTTCCGCCGCAGCAGGCGCGCGAGATTCTGCGCGACGCCGTTGCCAAGCGGCGAGGCATCGGCATTTTCGAGGTTCCCGGACGGCGTCCGCTGACGCTGCTGCTTCTGCCGCTGGTGTTCGCCGGGGATATTCTCGTGGTGCCGTTTCTGAGGCCGCGTCCGTTCGCGCGGCTGGTGTGGCGGTGGCTGATACCGATTGTTCCGCTGGTGCTGCTTTTCGACGGCATTGTCTCCTGCCTGCGGGCCTATTCGCCGAGCGAATTGCGAGAGATGACGAATGGGTTGGCGGAATCAGGCTATCGCTGGAAGGCGGGATGCGTGAAGCGCGCGTTTTGGCGGCTGCCTATTACGTTTTTGGTTGGGTATCCGGAGGGGTGAAAAAATGCAAAAAGCAGATCCCTCACCCCCGTCCGAACTGCGGCCGGGTTCCCACCCCAAAACGCGCAGAACCGGCGTGTTTTGGGGGCCCCGGGTTCGGGATGACATCGGCTGGTGAGCGCCAAGGGGGGTAGGGCCGCATCGGCGAGTTCAGGCGAGAAGCCCCAGGGCCGCTCACAAGAATCGTGAGCGCGGCCTGGGATACAAGACGAACCGTCGGTCGACGCGGCGGACGACCTGAGCTACAAGAATCGCGAGCGCAGCCTGGGATACAGGGGATAGTCGAGCGCGCGAGCTTGCTAGGAGCGCGGTGATTTGGCTTTGTGTTCGGCGAAGACGTCGCGGGCGGCGTAGAGGCCGTTGAGTGCGGCGGGGAAGCCGGCGTAAACGGCCATCTCGATCATCAGCTCGATGATCTCCTGCTCGGAGCAGCCCACGTTCAGCGCGGCGTGAAGATGTGCGCGGAGCTGCGGCTCGGCGCCGCCGCGCGTGACGAGCGAAACGACGGCGGCGATTTCGCGCGTCTTCAGATCGAGGGCCGGGCGTGAGTGAACGTCGCCGAAGACGAACTCGGCGACGTAGCGGGCCATGTCCGGCGAAATGCGGGCGATATTGTCGAGGGCCTGTTCGCCGACATCGCCCATCATCTGTTTCAGTTTGTCGCGTCCGCGATGGTATCGCTGGTCGTCTCTCTGATCGCCTCTCCGGTCGTCTCTGTGATCATCTTTGCGATCATCCGGCATGAAGACTCCTTTGGTTGACAGTTCCGATTTCAGATTTCAAATCGCAGAGTTCAGGGTTTAAGAGAAAGCGTCCGGCGTCGGCCAACTCCAGAGAGATCCTTCGCTTGCTACGTTCGCTCAGGATGACATGCAGCTTAGGGTGGGCCGAAGCGGTAGGCGGAGACGAGATCGGTGCTGGTGGCATAAGGGTCCGCGTTCTGATCTTCCTTGCTCATGGCGATGCGTTCGCTCCAAAGTTCGCGGAACGCTCCGGAGCGCGTGAGCAGATATCCATACACGGGATTGAGATAAAGGATATCCACGCAGCGCGATCCGGCCTTAGCGGCCCAGCGCAGGCGTTCGATGAGCTCTTCGATCATCTCGCGCTCGAAGGGATTATAGAGGTAAACGAGCAGCGGCGTGCGCGGCCAGCGGAAGTCGAGAATATCCTGATGGACGATGCGAATAGCTGTGCGCGCGGCGCGTTCTTGTTTCCATTTGACGATATTGTGCGCGGCGATCTGCGCGAGTTGATTGCTAAGCTCCACGCCGATCACTTTGCGAAAGGGCAATTCGGAGGCGAGTAGGAGCGCGCGGCCCTTGCCGGCACCCACGTCGACAAAACTGAAGGCGGGCACGCGCCCGCGCGCGGCCAGCGTATCGATCCAGCGGCGGCACATCTGGCGAAAGACGGAGGGCGCGACGGCGGAATAGCCGGTGAGGTAAGCGTCGTGAGGATGGCCGGTGACCAAATCGCGTTTGCTCACGTATCCGCTGGTATCGAGTCCATGACGCTTATCGAAAGGATGATCGATATAGCGAAAGGGCAAAGTGGCGCGGACGGAGGCGATAGCTCGCATCACGATATTCCCAATAGATATCCAGACAAAGTGTGGCGTCCGTTAGTTTTGCACAGGCTGCGGCGCGAGGCGAGCGGAAAAGGTTGACGGCTGTGGTATACTCTTCGTGTAAGAAAGTGCGCCCGGGAGAGTCCTTCCGGGCGTTTTCGTTTTTAAGGGAGCTTTTTTAGCGCGAAAAGGCACGCGAGATCGGGCGCGCGCTTTTCGGGCGACTTTTTTGACGCGAAAAGCCGCGTCCTGTTGGTGCGCTTTTCTCGCTCGACAATCTCAGAATTGGTGCATGGAGGCCGCCGTGGAGGCGGCCATTTTTATTTTGGGGAGAAAGAGATGCCTGCATATACGAATACGACGCCACCGAGCGCGATCTGGCCGGGGGATTCGGCGCAAGTGTGGAACGCAGAGCAGCCGGCGGCCGGCAACGGCGGGGCTTCGGCAAGCTCGCGGCTGGCGCTGGGCATGCAGCGAGGATCTCCCGGCGGGTTTGCCGTGACGGGGTTCTTTTCCGGCGCGCCGGGAGCGTTCGAGATCGACGTGCAGGTGAGCGACGTGGATTCCGACACGCAGTACCAGACGGTGGCGAATGGCAACATCACGTCGGTGGATTCGACGAACCAAACTTTTCACTTCGATGGCTCGAGCGTGCTGGCGACGTTCGTGCGATTGCTGATGCGCAGCCGCACGAATGCGGTGAATGTGACAGCGGATGTGCGGCGGCTGTAGCGGGACTTTTTAAACCGAAAAACCCGCGTTAGGGCTTTTTTGTAAACGCGAAAAACGGCCTGACTGGCTGGACGCGGCGAGCCTTTTTCGCGCGTGAAGAATTCGAGATTGCGAGGTTGCGGATTATGTCTGTGAACGGAGCATTTACGTCGAAGCCGGCGGCAGCGGCGATTGCCTCGGCCAATCCGAACGGCGGACAGCCGCCGTATCCGACGCATGCGCCGGCGCCAACCTCTACGGCCGACAACGTGGTGACCACGAACGCGCCAGGCGCGTTCGCGAGCCACGTGAGGCCGCATAGCTAAGTGCTGGCTGGTCCATTACGTCTTAGTTCATCGATAAACCCAAAACATGAGAGAACGAATAAGAAAAGTGCTGCTTTGGCTATGGCCAAAGATCAGGGCGGTCTACGGTCGCTGCGAGCTGCAAGTGGACTTGCTCGACCTACGAATATTCCTAGCCGGCGTCGCGCGGCTGCGGCAGGAAACTCCTGCCGCGGAATTGGCCACGAGCAGAGCGATTTCGGGAGCGCATGCGCACGGCGAGAGCCGCAGCGCGCGAGTTCCCGGCGCGCATGTGCTGCTATTAGCGCTGCTTTGCGCCGTGACAGCGCAAGCGGCGCCATCACCCGATGCCCTGAACGCGGTGCACAACGCCTTTCGTGGCTATGCCAATCCCTTCCGCATGGGTGAACCGCTCGAGCCGCAAGGCGGGGGATCGCAAAGCGGTCCTGCGTTTCGCTTCGACGGCTCCTACAACCTGCTGGTGAACTGCATCACCGGCTGCTCGGCCTCTTCCGGCTTCACCGACAACACGACCTTTACGGTTGGCAGTTCAACGATCAATCCGATTGGTGCGCTGTACTCGACTTCAACGCCGTCGATCTCTAGCGGCAACGCCGGCCGGGTGCGCATGGACTCGAACTCGTATCTGCTGGTGGACTGCATCACCGGCTGTTCAGCATCGGCGGGCTTCTCCGACAATTCGGCGTTCGCGGTCGGGACTACGGCCATCAATCCGATCGGCGGCCTCTACGATACCGGAGCCGACCCTTCGATCTCCAATGGCAATGCTGGCCGGGCGCGCATCGATTCGCACAGCTACCTCTTTACCGACATTGGCGTGGCGCTCCCGGCGGGATCGAACATCATCGGCAAGGTCGGCATCGATCAGACCACGCCCGGGACGACGAACGCGGTTTCCGTGACCAACTTTCCCTCGACGGTCGATACGAATACAGGGAACGCTTCGGCCAGCACGGTGCGCGAAGCGGTAGCGACAAATAATCCGGCGATTGCCAACTGGGGCCAGGGCCCAACGGGATCCGCGGTGCCATCGGGCGCGATTTATCCGGGCGGCAACGGCTCCGGCAACCTGAAGGGCTACATCAACTGCGACAACACCTACGTCAACAACGGGCTGGCCAGCAGCGGCAGCACGCAGGCCGTGGCTCTCTCGAGCGGGAAGTCCATCTACATCTGCGATTTCTTCGTTAACACGGCTTCGACAACGGCGGTGAACGTCAAGCTGGTCTATGGGACCGGAACGAACTGCGCTACAAGCCCCAGCGACCTGAGCATCCTGGTTCCGATGCAAGCGCCGACAAGCATTGCGCCAGCCGGCCAGAACGTGACGCCGCCTGGAAATACTTTGTGGTCCACGCCAGCCTCACAAGCCGTGTGCGTGAATCTGAGTTCGGCCAATGCGGTTAACGTCATGTTTCATTGGACGCAGTTCTGATGCGGCGAGTCCTCTTATTTGGGATCGCGTTGCTATGCGTGGCTTCCGCGCGTGCGCAGACGCCCGGGCTTTACAGCCACAACGACGAGTCTTTGACTTGGGGGCAGACAACCACCGGCAGCAATGTGAAGAATTTCGTGCTCTCGATCGAGCCAGCGACGATTTCCGGCAATACCGTGATTGTCAATCTGATGTTGGGGTCGAGCACTCTCCCCACGGGTTTGACCGTTACGGACAACGGCTCGGGCGGATCGAACACCTACACCCTGGTCAACAGCGAACAGGACACGACGGACGGGAACTATCTGTTCCAGTTCTGCGCCGTGCAAACCCATTCGGCAAGCCTTTTCACGATCACCGCGACTACCGATCTAGGGACCTCGTGGGGCAAGGGATCGGTCACGCAGTATTACAACTTGAGTTGCACATCCGATCAGACTTGGGGCAATAACCCGGCCGGAACATCTGCCACTTGGTCCTGCGGTTCAGCCGCTAAGTCTACTTCCACGGCCAACGACGTAATCCACACTTTCATGGTGGAAAAGACTGCCACTACGTTCACCGCGGAATCGTCGTTTACGGCATCTAGCGGGTCACAATTAGTGGATGGTTCCGGACAGATTTGGGACCTACTACCACAATCGTGGGGCGTGTTTGCGGCAGGATCGTATAACCCGTCGATCACCGTGCCGAGCGCCGCGCATTATCTCTCGGCCTGTGTGGCTCTGAAAGCAACGTCATCCGGAAGCGCTCCCCCGGCGACTCCCTATGTCCGCGCCGTCATGCATGGCGCCGTGGCTTGTATCGGCAGCCTTGGGCCGTGTAACGAAACAGGCTCAACGATTAAGTGGCAGATGCCCACAAGCGTTGGCTCACTGATTGTGTTGCTATTCACGGGCGGCAATACCACCGATTATGCGACTTCCGCCACGAGCAGCGTAAGCGGAGAGACGGTGGCTTTATCGACTGCTTGCGCTTTCCATCAAACGGGTTCCGGCGGTTCTGGCTCGACGCAGGTTGCATACATTTTGAACGCGGGGGCCAGCCAAAGCCGAATTATCACTTTGACGCCATCAGCGACACCGATCAGCGACGACACCTACATATTCGTGGAAGTCGCCAATGCCGCCAGCGCCACCTGCGATACCGGCGCGCAGGGCACCGGTACGCAAAACACTACGGGAGCAGCGATCACCTACACGGCTGGCTCTTTTGGGGAAACGAACCCGATTGTACTGAGCGTGCTCGCGGTAAATAACGGCGGTGTGGCCACGTCGGCGCCGGTCAGCGGGGTGAACTATCTTCACGGAAGCTATACCGCGAACGTAAGCGGGACCGCGGAAATGCAGTGCCCAACGCTTCTGACTCCGCCCAACATGATCGACGAGTGTAATGCGTTCTATTCCTCGTTTCCGGCCAGCTCATCTTCGTTCACGATCACGGCACCGATCAGCATATCCGGCGAGGCGTTTGGACCTTACGCCTGGGCATGGGCGTCGTTTAATCCGAACAGCGGCGGCGGGACGACGATCATTCCAGCGTTGCCGCTATTGGGAACGGGAGTTGGGGACTAAAACAACGGAGAGGTGGGTAGAAGCAGATGATACTCTCGCACAAACAGCAGAATTGGCTCAGGAACGCTGCATTCTTATGCGGCGTGTTGATGCTATCGATACTGCGTTGCACGCCTGGTTTCTCACAAGCGCCGAAGGGCGATCTTCCCGCGCATCAAGCAACACTGACGTGGACAGCCGGAACAAACACGACTAGCTCGAACGCTTATCGCTGCCCTGGAACCTGCTCGCTCACTAGCGGGACGTTTACGGTTCTCAATTCCGCTCCGATCACTGCAACTACTTATGCCGATACGGGAGTATCGGCCAATACTCAATACTCTTGGTGCGTGACAGGTCTTGTCATATTACAAACCGGACCTTTCGAGACTGCATGCTCGAATATCGTGACGGCCACAATCCCAAAAGACGGCGGCGGCGTGCCATCCGGTTTGGCCGTAGGAGTGCAATAAAAAAGCGAGGCTGATGTGAGCACAAAGGAACAGCTTGTTCTTCCGTTCCCTGCGGGGCCGTTTCCTAGCGTTCCGTTTCCTCCAGTCGAAGATGGCGAGCCCGGCGTTCGCGGCGATGACCATGCGTCGGTGAGCGAGGGACGCGGCGGCGACGGGCGGCCGGCAACGGCGCAGCCGATTCCGCAGAACCGGCGCGAATTGGCGATGGCGATTTTTGCGCAATGCGATCCGGTGGCGCTGGGCCGCGCGATTTTGCAGAACGGCGACGACCGCGGCGCATCGGTGAGGCTGCGCGGCCTGGAGATGTTTACCGAGTGGGCGTATGGCAAAGAGGATGCGGAGGCGGAACCCGCGCCCACACGGGTGATCTGGGATTTGCCTCGCCGCGGCGAGCGCCGCGATGCGAGCAGTGCGGATTCGGAGAGAGGGGAAGGAGGCGAAGGGTGAGCACGACCTGGAGCAAGCAGAAGATCGGGGAAGTTGTAGAGTTTGCGGGAGTGTTGGCATTTGCCGCCGGAGTGATCATCAGCGTGCAACACTACGCCATTGGCGCGCTGTTGCTGGGCGGCACGGCGGCTTACGCAGTGGGCAAGAAGATGAGGGCGGCCTAGCGCCGCGTGGGCCTGGCTCTGGACGCTCCTCACACGGCGAATCAAAAGGTTGCTGGTTGGGTTTCCGATCACTACGAACCGTTTCCGCGGCAGCAGGAGTTCCACGAATGCGGGGCGAAGTATCGACTGTTTGGCGGGGCGGCGGGTCCGGGCAAAACGTACGCGCTGCTCTGGGAAGCGATTCGCCAGGCGACCAGCCACGACGGCGTGGACACGCTGCTGCTGCGGCGAACGTTTCCGGAACTGGAAGCTTCGCTGATCACGTATTTTCGGCGCTACGTGCCGCGCAATCTCTACGAGAACTACAACGAAACCAAGCACATCGTTACCTGGAAGAACGGCTCGACCACGAGGTTTGGTTATTCGGCGAGCGAGAACGATATCTACCAATACCAGGGCGCGGAGTTTCTTTTTATCGGCATCGACGAGCTGACGCATTTCACTCTGGCGCAATGGCAATTCCTGACCAGCCGCAACCGCTGCCGGATCTCGAGTGCCAGGCCGTGCATGGCCGGGGCGACCAATCCGGGAAATATCGGACACGCCTGGGTGAAGGCGCTTTGGGTGGACAAGCGGCCGGCGCCGGGGATGGACCGCCCCGGGCAATACGACCCGAACGACTATGCGTTCATTCGCGCGACGATTGCCGATAATCCGATTTATAGGGACGATGCCGAGTATTTGAAGTCGCTGAACGCGCTGCCCCGGCACTTGCGGCAGGCTTTCTTGGAAGGCGACTGGAATGTTTTCGCGGGGCAGTATTTCGATCTGTTCGACGTGCGCCGGCACACGGCGCGCGCGGAACAACTGGGACTCGAATCGTGGTGGCCACGCTGGATTTCGATCGACTGGGGGTTCGAGCATCCCAGCGCGGTTTATTGGCACGCGGCGCGGCCTGGCGGGGGAGTGGTGACCTACCGCGAACTGGTGCAGAACCATCTCTCGCCGCGAGATCTGGCGCAGGCCATCGTGGGTGCTGGCCGCACGGGCTCAGGCGCTAGCTCCGGTTTCGGGAGTCCGGTGGACTCCGCCGGAGTCCGAAAACCGGACCGCACGGATGCCGAAAATATTTGTGAGATTTTTCTTTCGCCGGATGCGTTTGCGCACCACACGTCGGAATCGACTATCGCGGAGCAGATCGGGGACGTACTGGCGGCGAACGGCCTGCCGCGGCCGGCGCGCGCCGACGACGATCGCGTGGGCGGCTGGATGCTGATCTACCAGATGCTCCAGAACGAGCAGTGGCTGATCGGAGATAGCTGCGGGCAACTGATCGAGTGCCTGCCGACGCTGGTGCGCGATACGGCGAACGTGGAAGACGTGCAGAAGATGGCCGGGGACGATCCCGCGGATAGCGCACGCTACGGCCTGAAGTCGCGCCTTTCTCCGGGACGAGCCCCCATCGAGCAGCGCGTGGCCGAGCGCGTCAGTGCCAGCGATCCGACGTCGCGGCATATCTGGACGCAGAAGTTCGCGGCCGAGGAGCGTCGCTCGGCGCGCGGGAAGTTGCTGCCGCGGCGCTGGAGTAGATGATAGGTACGGTGGGGACTGGCGCGAGAAACAGCGGAACGGTTATCAACTGCCTTGATATGGGCCGTGATTGACAGCGCGTGTAGTGGGGCATAAGATGCGCGGCCGAGAGGTTTGTCCGTGCGCATCGCTCTCCTTTTTCTGATTGGCGCCACCGCTCTCCCGACCGCTTTGCTGACCGCATTGCCCCTGGGCGCGCAAGAAAAGCCGCGCGTATTTATCGCGGTGAATGCCACGCGGCGCAGCCAGGGATATAAAGACCCGGTTTACAGAGACACCGCGACCAGTGTTGAAGACCGCACGGTGGAGATTTCGCGGGACTTTTCCGACTCCTGCAAGGAAGTGACGGTCAACGCGAGCCGCAAGAAGGCGGACTACATCGCGCGGTTCAATTGGATGCCCGCGCGAACCAGGGTCGCGGTTTATCGCGCCGATGGGGACCTGGTGGGCGGGACAGAGAAACTCAGCGTGGCGGGAGCCGTGAAAGGCGCCTGCGAGATCATGAAGAAGGACCAGCCGCAGACCGAAAATGCGGCTCCATCCGATCCTGCGAAGTAACCACTGAAGTTCTCCGCTTGCAATTCTGAATCCGAATTAGAAGCACAAAGAGAGATTATCCGACTGTGCGGCGGGACTTTGTGATGCGCCAAAAGCGCCGTGATGGCCAGGGCCTTTCGGCGCTCGACAATCTCGTAAGGCTGAAGGTGGGGCGCGCCACTGCGCTCAGAATGACGATGCTCGGAGGGATTCGCTAACGATGGCTCATCTCGCGGAAGAACGCCTGCAGACGAAGCTAACGGAATGGTTTGCCAGATGGCGCGAGGGGATGCGCAGCCGGTACGTGCGGCTGCTGGAAGCCGAGATCGAGCGCGGACGCGCGGAGATCGAGCGGTTACGGACAGAAAACCGCGCGCTGCTGAATTCGCTGCTGGGCACGGCGGGCGTGCCGCCGATCGAAGCGCCGCCGGCGCATCCGGCGCAGATAGCGCCGATACGGCGGCGGTCGTGGTCGCAGATCGCGGCGACACGGGAGATCGAAGCGGCGCGCGAAGGAGTTGCGCGCGAGCGAACGTCGCAACGGCAAGCAGGAAGTTAGGGCGACTACGCATGGAGCTTACCGTGCGCATGGCTGAAGCCTAAAGCAGATCCCTCACTTCACCACCCGTGCACGCGCAAAGTCAGCGCGCTCTGGGGCAGGTTCCGTTCAGGATGACACCATAATGCATAACGTGGGTAACGATGACTCCGAATGACAACGCGATCTTGAAAGACACGCAGCGCGGCGCGACGGTGGAAGCCGACGGCAATGCACCGACGGAATCGGTGCAGCTCGGCGGCGGAGTCTCGCTGGCGCTCGATTCGCGGAACGATCCGCAGGCGGCCCTGGGGCCGAACAACGAACTGCTGGAGCAAGCGGCGCCGCGCCTAGTGAACGCGTTGCGCGAACTGGTGGTGAAGTTTCGGGAGGAAGGGATTGTCGCGCGGCGGCACGAAATCCGGCGCATCCGGCAAGCGCGCCTGTTCTGGCAAGGGCTGCAATACGCCTTTTGGAATCCGCAGGACATGAACTGGCACCTGCCGTGGGAAGCGAAAATCTACGACGATTCATCGCTGGCGGAGATGCCCCGCTACCAGTTCGTCACCAACCTCTATCAGGCCTTCGGGCTGTCGTTCGTGTCCGTGATCAGCCAGGACGTGCCGGCAACGCGATTCTATCCGCAATCGACGCTCAGCGAGGCCGATATCGAAACGGCGAAGGCTGCTTCGCAGGTGGCCGACCTGATCGAGCAGAACAATCGCGTGCAGCAATTGCTGACGAGCCTGGGATTTTTTCTGTGGACGGATGGAAAGATCGGCGGATACGTGCGGTACGTCGCCGACGGGCAGCGGTTTGGCTGGCGCGACGAATTGATGCTCGAGGAGCGCTGGGTGCGGATGGGGCGAGACGCTTACGTGTGCCCCAAGTGCGGCGCGGAAACCGAAGTTGGGGATGACATAGGCACAGAGGTTCCAGGACAAAATGGCCCAGGGCCGCTCGCAAATGACGCGGGCGCGTCCTGGGCTGCAAGCGCGCCGCCCGATGAGAAGAGAGATTCTTCGGGCCCGCAGACATCGCCCGCGGCAACGTTTCTCGCGGGAACGATCTGCGCGCGGTGCGGCGCGGCGCTTGGGCCGAAGGATTTTCGTCCGGCGCCGCTGGCGCCGGTGCCGCAAAACGTGGGCACGCGGCGCGTGGCCAATGGGCAGGAAGTGATCTCGATCATTGGCGGGCTAGAGCTGAACACGCCGGTGTGGGCGAACGAACAGTACGAGTTCCCGTATCTGCAATGGCAGATGGAGGTACATCGCGCCAAGCTGAAGGCGGCATTCCCGCAGGCAGCCGATAAGATCCAGACGGGCGGGCCGCAGGCGGCCGACGATATTTATGCGCGCGCCACGCGCGTGGCCGTGGCGCAGGGCATGCCCACGACGCATCCGGGCGACGCACTCTTCAACCTCATCACGTTCTCACGCACCTGGATCAGGCCGTGGGCTTTTTACTCCATCGAAGACATCGGCGTGCGCGATCAACTTCTGCGGATGTTTCCCGAGGGCTGCTATGTGGCCTTCGCGGGCGAAACGTACTGCGAATCGCGCAACGAATCGATGGACGATTGCTGGCGCGTGATGCACGCGCTGCCCGGCGACGGGCAGAATCGCCCGAGCGTGGGCGATTCGCTGATCGAGGTGCAGGAGCGTTACAACACGCTCTCCAACATTCAGGCGGAGACGTACGAGTACGGCATTCCGCCCATCTACGCCGATCCGCAGGTGCTCGATTTCGACGCGCTATCGAACCAAACCGCCGAGCCGGCGGCGCACTATCCGGCGCGCGCGCGTCCTGGGATGTCGCTGGCGGACGGATTTTTCCAGCCGGCGCCGGCGCAAGTGCCGCCGGACATGCTGCGGCACCAGCAGGACCTGATGGGCCCCATCGCGCAGTTCCTTACCGGGCTCTTTCCGGCTGTGTTCGGCGGGGAGATGGAGAACGTCAAGACGGCGAGCGGCTACGCCATGGCGCGCGACCAGGCGCTCGGGCGATTGGGCTTGGTATGGCGGCGTCTGAAGAGCTTTTATTGCGATTTGATGCTGCTGAGCGTCGATTGCTTCCGGAAGAATCGGCCCGGCGATGTGGAGATTCCGTTTCTGGGCGCGGGCGGAGAATTCGAGGCGCGATTCATCCGGTTGGCCAATCTGAAAGGCAATATCCAGGCGCATCCGGAATCCGACGAGACTTTCCCGCGGCTGAAATCGCAGCAACGGGCGGTTCTGCAACAGCTCATGAGCAATCCCGATCCGACGATTCAAGCGGCGCTGCGCGAGCCGGCGAACCTTGGGTTCGTCAAGTCGCTGGTGGGATTGAGCGAACTGGTCGTGCCGGGAGACGATGCGCGCAACAAGCAGTTGCGGGAGATACAAGCTTCTCTTAGCGGCCGGAGCTCCCCTCGCCGGGGACTTCGGCCTGGGTGCCGTAACTTCTCCGCAAATTCGGTCGACCGTGCCCGTGGACGAATTGCTGGACGATCACGCGACGGAGTTCGAGGAGTGCCGGCGGTGGGCTAGCTCCGATGCCGGTCAGATTGCGCGCGCGCAGAATCCCGCGGGGTTCGCCAACGTGCACGCGCACGCGGCGGAGCATGCCGCGGCACTGGCGCGGCAGCAGGTTCAGCTCAAGCGCAGACTGCGCCGCTGGCGGGCGCAGCGCGGCCCAAGCCACAAGGGCAGAGTTGAGTGAGGAGATAAACGATGCAGCAGGGAAGCAATGCGGGCGCGGGCCTGGCCGAGCGCACCGCGGGAATGAGCGACGAACAGATCCTGGATCTCGATCTCGCGCAGTTTGCGGCCGCGGCGCCGGAAATAGCGCCGGAAGCCGCGGGCGAACCCGATCTGTGGGAGATGCGGGAGACATTCTTTAAGCGGTGAAAGCGCTCCTCAGCGGAGCCTTTCAGCGCCGGAGAGTTCATTAAGCCCGCAAAACGGCGTGGCAACTTCTTCAGGCGCCGAAAGCTCGACTTACCGTCGACTTTCGGCGCCCGACAACCCTCAGACGCTTCAGCCCATTCCACCCGGTACAGGATCGAGCACGCCGAATGCGCAGGCCGAGCCGGCGTGGCTGAAACAGCTCGAGGCGCAGCCAGCGGCTGCGGCCGAAGCGCGGCAGTGGCGAGAAGCGGCCAACGACGTGGCGGCACTGGACGCCGCTTATTTCAGCGGCGATCCCGGCGCGCGCGGCGGGCTGGCCGCACGGCTCTATGAGAGCGACCCGGCGGCATTTCGCGAGATGCTGGCGGAAAGCGCGCGCATGCTGGCGGCGCGCGATCCGCAAGCGCTGGCGGATCTGGCGCGGCAGCTGGGGATGAACGAAGCGCAAGCTCAGAACGCGCCGGCAAAGTCGCTGACGCAAGCGGCCCGAGCGCAGGAGCCGGCGGCGGCTGTGCAGAATCCCGCTACCGGCGCCCTTCGGGGCAAAGCGGGCAACGAGGCGAGCACCGGGGCGAGCGCTGAGGCGGCATTTCCCGCAGAGGCTTACCGCACATTTGAATCCGCAACCAATCAAGACGTGGCGCGGCAGACGCGCGAGGCCATCGACCGCACGCTCAGCTCGACGCTGCCCGAAGGCGTCAGCGACGGCGCGCGGCGACGCATTGGCGACGACGTCTTTCGCGAGCTACACGCCACGCTTTCCGCCGACCGCGAGCTCAGCCGGCAGGTGGGCGAAATCCTCGGCGGCTGGCGCTTCGATGGCGCAACGAAGCAGCAGATCGTACTGCTGATCTCGGGGCGGGCGCGCGCGGCCATGCCGGAAGTGGCGAAGCGCGTGGTGGGGGAGTGGACTTCCTCGGTGCTGGCTTCCGATCGAGCCCGCGCGGCACGCGTTGACGGCGCGGCATCGCGTCGCGACATTACCGGCGGGCGGCTGCCCGAGCCGGTTCCGGCGAGGGCGCTGCGTCCGCGGAATATCGATTACTCACGCATGAGCGACGAGCAAATCCTGGAGCTGTAGAATCGGTCTTTTCGTATATCCTTCGCATACTCTTTCCGAATTCTCGAGAACTGGATATTTCGGCTTCGGCCGGAGTGCGGCCGTTTGACCGCCGCCTCTGAGCAAAGCCGGAATTGCCGAAATTCATCGCAGTACACCGCAAACATGGGCCGGAGTGACCACCCCACCACGCGCAAGACCGGCGCGTGCCGGGGACCCCGGTTGCGCGGCCACAGTGAGCGGCACAAGCCAAACCCGCACAGCCAAACCGGCTGTGCCAAATAAGGAGAAAACACGATGGCGCAAATGCAAAACCAGCAGACCATTGCGCTGCAACTGGAGAAGGTGCGGGACAAAGTGCCGCTGCTATACGAACGCGACGACGTCCTGCTCAGCATGATCCAGCAGCGCGGAGACGTGGAGAAAGTCAGCTCGCGCAACATGCGCATTCCGCTGCAACTCATACCGGGCGGCAAGGCGGGGTCGTATAACGCGGATGGCGGGGACCTGGGCCGCGGCTCGGGGACCAGCTACGACGTGGCACAGGTGTCGCCGATCTTCTTCCGGTTCGCGGTGGAGATCAGCAAGCTTGTGGACTACGCCACGAACGCGCGCGAGAAGGCCATCGAAAACGCGGCCAAGCGCGAAGTGGCCAACGGCATGAAGCAGTTCCGGGCATTCCTGGACAAAGTGTTGCAGACGGCGGGGAACGGAGTGCTGGGGACGATCGGTTCGGTGAGCAGCACCACCCTGACGATGAACACGCCTCCCGGGGCGGCGCTCGTTTACGTCGGGCAGACGATTCAGGTGTACGACACGACGCTCACCACGAACCGGGGCTCCTGCAACGTCGTCAGCGCGGATCCCATCAGCCCGACACAGACGATCGTGGTGGACTCGTTGCCGTCCGGAACCGTGGCCACCGACGTGATCGTTCACGACGGACTTTCGGGAGCGCAGCCCACTTCGCTCTACGGCATCAAGTACCATCAGAACAACGCCACCACCGGCACGTGGATGAACCTGAACCGTGCCACCTATCCCCAGCAGTTGCAGACGCCGCGCGTGAATGCGGCGAACTCCGCGCTCGTGCCGGGCTATGTGCGGCTGGCCATCAACAAGGTACGCAAAGCCTTGGGCATCGGCCAGCTCGGGAAGCTGATCGCCTACACGTCGGTGGAGCAGGAACACGCCTGGGAAAATCTGGGCATCACGATCAGCCAGGTGATCAAACAGAACGCGGCCGGGAGCGCCAACGATCTCGATCTGCTCTTCTCCGGGCGCAAGACGATGTCGGGAGTGCCGATCAAGTCCTCCATCAACGCCGACCAGACCCGCGTGGATTTTCTGGACCTCTCGCACTGGGGACGCGCGGTGATCAAGGACATCGATTTCTTCGAGGTGGGGGAGCAGACGGTGTTCCCAATCTATGGAGCTTCGGGAGGTCTTTCCGCGGCATTCATCTTCTACTTCGACACGGGCTTCCAGGTGTTTTCGGATTCGCCACGCAGCGGCGCGTACGTCGATGGGCTGGCTCGTCCGACAGGCTATTAAACGCAACTCTTGTCGGAGCGCGAAAAGGGCCGTGATGGCTTTGTCAACGCGCGAAAGCTCATCCTGTTGGTGACTTTCGCGCGCAGAGCCTCTTCGCGTCCGGCAACAGCAGCACGCGTCAGCCCGCCCAGTCGAACAAGGGGACTTGCACGATGCCCATCGTCAATGGCAACTACTACATGAATGGCGAATACGGCCAGGGATTGGAGCAGGCCCGCATCGGTGATGCTTTCCCGGGACTCGCGGATCAGAGCGGCGCCCGCAATTCCTGGGTGGATCGGCTGATCGATCATCTGACAACGCCGCGCTCGGCCACCGAGCCGCCACCGTCTCCGGCGCCGCCGGAAATGCCACCCGAAGCTTACGACGATATGAAGATCAACCAACTGACCGTGCGCCAGGTGGCGAACGTCGTCGCGAATGAGGATCGGGACGTTACTCCGGGGACTTCCTCGCCCGAGGACTTCTATCAATCGAAACTCTGGAAGGCGCATGCCATCATCAACGCAGATCGAACGTACGGCGATCAGCGGTTTAGTTTCGTCAAGACGGCGTCAAATGACGTGACGCCGGAGCTAGAGAACTCGCCGCAGTATGAACAGGCGCTGGCGGCCGCGCGCCAGGCGTTCCAGGAGCAGCTTTCAGGAAAAGACCCGACCGACGGCCGGATGTGGTTCAATAACCGACCGACTCCTTCAACAGCTCCTCGTGTTCTCAACCAGCGCGATCCTGAGCACTCAACAGTCGGCGTAAACAAGGTATTCGGTCCTTTTCAATGGAAAGATCAGCCAGTGTTTACGGACATTAACGAGAATCCGAATCCGTTGCCGAAGGCAAAAACGCGAAGGTGACTATTCTCCTCGGTCAAGGAACAGATTTTTTGCGGATTCGACGCAGACGGGGCGCATAGCACCGGGATGTTCCGGTGCCAATGGGCAGACCTCGAAGTCTCCGTAGAGCGGGGCGCCGACCCCTGGCGCCCAGGTCTTATCTACGCTGGCAGGGAATTCTGGGTTCTCGTTGTCGATCGATAGTTGGCCATGGTAGACAGATGGTCCGCTGTATATACCAAGGATGCGCTTAGTCCCGATCTTCCAGAGGCGGTAAGCCGGGGTGCCGTTGCCAATCGTAATTCGCCCGTGAGTCCAGTAACACTCAGAGACATTTTCGGGAGTTTTGCAGGGAATCCTACGCTTGGGCGGAGATTGCGGAAGGGCTTGTGTCAACGTTGCCAAAAGCAGGAGCGCGGCGGCGGCAAGTACGTAGCGCATGGGCGGAACTTAGCACAACGTAATACCTCCCACAAGCTGAGCCGATGCACAAAGACACCAAATGATTCGCGTTACGCGAGAGCAGCACGTGGCGCCGGAGGCAGTAAGGCGGCGGCTGGAGATTGCGGGCGGGCAGAATCGCTTCGGCGAACCCAACTACCGCGCGGTCTGGGGATGGTCGCGCCTGGCGTGGGTAGGCGGGAAGTGGGAAGACCGCAACGCGGCCGGCGAGCTGGTGCGAGAATGCGTGGAGCTGCGGCACGTGCCGAAGTACGCGCCGCACGACCGCTGGCACATCGAACGCTGGCTGCCGCCGGAAGCCTACGGATCGCCCCGGGCGTGGTACGCGCAGACGGTGGAACGCACAGACGGCCTTGCCGCCGCGAGCATTCCGGCGCTGGGGCCTTATCCCGAGCGCGGCGAATACGAGCATTGCTTCACGCTGGAAGACTCGCGAGGCCAATTCGTGCAGCTCACGCCAACCGCGGCGGAATATATCGCGCAGGCGATCGAATCCGGCCGCAGCGCCAGCGCGGCGGAACGGCGCAAGGCCATCGAGGAGCGCGAGCGGCGAAGCGAGCGGGAGTACGACAACTGGGCCTGGGACGTCTTGGATAGCGGCTGCCCGGCGTTTCACGGGATGCCGTTTGTGGGAGTTTTGTAGAAGGAAAAGAGGAAAGAATGGAAAAAACGACAAGCGCGGTGATCGTCAATCTGACGGAGCAACACTGGATCTTGCATCGCAGTTACGGCACGTACCGCGTGCGCGGGTGCGAGGGCGGCGAAGCGTACGCGTTGACGCGCGTGGACCGGCGCAAGGCCGTCATGGATCTGGGCGACAAGCGCACGCACGAGGTCCCGATCACCGCGGATGAGATTGCCGCCGACCTTTGCCGCGAGATCAACGCGGACGGCGGCGAGGAGAGCTTCTTTGGCGTTTTCGCGGCCGATGGCGAAACGCCCACGAGCGATGAGCTGCGGCTGGCGCGCGAGCGGCTGACGGCGTTTTATCGACGGCTGGTGGCGGGCGCGGACCGAGAGTGGGAGCGGTCTCATTCCTATCTTTTCATCAATGACGTGGAGCGCCGCGCGGCGCATCATCTAGGACTGGAGAAGGAGTGGTTCTACCAGGCTCGCGAGACGGTGGACTGTCCCGGCTGCGGAGAGAAGATCAAGCCGGGGGTCGCCGTTTGCCGAACCTGCGGGGCCATTCTGGATCGAGACAAGGCGGCCAGCCTGGGCCTGACGACTCGGAGTTCAGAATCGACGGCCATCGCGCCGGCTGCAGCTCCGACGGAGGCGATGAGGCCAGCCACCATTCTGGCCGCCATTCCAAACGCCTGACGCCGGCGAGATCCAGCACGGAGACACAGATGAAATTGTGGGAGCGAAACGATCGATTCTACGCTGCGCCAGCGGCCGCCGCTTTTGTGGCGCTACTGTTTGCCGCGTGGGCGCCACAGGCGCGCGCGCAGGGCGCGCGGAAAGACGACCTAGTGATCAATTCGGCGGGACAGCCGGTGGGCGGCGCCAGTATCGCGATTTGCAACGCGACCGCGACCATCGGCACGAGCACGACTCCCTGTTCACCGCTGGCGACGATCTACACGGACGCTACGCTCGCCACCCCGGCAACGAATCCCTTCGCTGCGGACGGGCTGGGGAACTACGGCTTCTGGGCGCCGCCTGGGACCTATCAAGTCCAACTCTATGGGCCCCAGGTTACGACTACGCTGAAAACCGTAGTGCTCCCCTGCGTGCCGGGAAGCAGTTGCGCCGGCGGAGGAACGAGCAGCCCGAACGCCGCGATCAAACCGGGTGCAAGCGACGCCGTTCAATATGTATCGCCCAATGGAAACGACTCGAACGACGGGCTGAGCATGGGGACGGCCAAGCTGACGATCATGGCCGCCTATGACGCGCTCGGGCAAGGCGGCGGAACGATCTATATCACCGGCTCGAGCACCAGCGGCGCTTGGTGCACATCCACGGCGGGGCAGGGGATTTGGATCATGGGTTCCTTGGACCCAAACTACGCCAGTCCTCCCGCCGGCTGGAGGAAGATGAAAACCGGAGGGCCGGTCGCTTTCGTCGGTTTAAGCGCGAACACCAGCCCGTCCGCTTCGACGACCAGTTGGACCACGGTGGTGAACTGCGGCAATAACACCAGTCCCGGCGTGTGGCTCTCCGGCGTATCGGGAGTGACGATCAGCCGGTTGCGCATGGTGAGCGAATCGGTGCGCGTCTCGATGGACTCGAATGGCGGCAGAAACAATGCCACGAATCCTTCGGCGCAGATCGAATTCGACCATGACGATTTCCGTTCCGATTGCTCCGGCTGCGGGCCGACGATGGACGTCGGCGGCAATATGCTGTGGCTGAACGTGCACGACAGCACGTTCGAGAATGCCGCGATTGCCAGTTGGTCTGTAAGCGCGAACTCGAGCCAAGCGTCCAATATCTCCATCAGCAATGGCGGGGGCTCCGGCCCGATCGGGCTGCTCTACTTCACGCAGAACTTCTTTACGGGCGGCGGCGGGCTGCGCTTTGACGCCAATACGAACAGTTCGGCAAGCGTCTACGCGGCACACACGCTCATGGAAGGCGCGGGCGCCTGCCAGCCGGTGTACGAGATCATCAACGGCGGAACGTTCGCGGCGACCTTCGACGTGCAAGGGGGATTCTCCGACTGCGGGGCCAGCCCGCCCTTCGTCAAGGTCGCAGCCGGAAATCAGCCGTGCCAAACCAGCGTGCGCGGGATCAACCAAGGCGGCCAGGTTCCCGGGCTCGAGGGTCCGCTCACCGTGGGCGACGCGACTTGTCCGGGCGGGAATCCTTCGGGAGGCGTATCGGTCTCCGATGCGGGCGTTCCCAGCGCCGGAGTCATTCCGGCGGCCAAAGGGCAGAGCGGAGGCGCCTATGGAACATCGCAATACGCGGACTCCTACCGGCGTTCGTTTGCGCCGAGCTTGGTGCGTTTCGCTAACACCGCGAATCAGCTTCCCGCGACCTGGACGGCATATCAGGGCAGCGGCCAAACGCTGACACCGATTCGAGGGCCCGGCGACCCGATAGGGTCCACGAATGCCGCGACTCTAGCCTGCACGGGCCAAAGTGGATTCGGCTGCAGCTACTACGTGTTCGATTCCAACATTACTTTTAATGCCGGCGATTATGTATACGTCGGAGCCTGGATGCAGGCGGCGAGCACCGCGGGATTCGGCAGCGGCAGCGCTATTGGCGTGATCTTTCCGTTTGGCAACGGCCCAACCATGCGGCAGATGACCGGTGGACCCGCGGGAGTGGGAGGGGCGTTCAGCGGAGGCACGACACAGCTGTCTTCATCGCCATACTTTCAAAACGACGGCAACTGGCAATATGTGTGGGGCTTGAGTAAGGTAACCGCTCCTTTTGCCGGGGCAAGCGGAACAGTATTCACTTTCGCGTTTCAGCCGGGCTATCCCGTTAATGTCTACGCGCCGATGTTCGTAAGGATTCCCGCGTCGAACGTGGCCGTGGTCTCCGCGCCCACGTTTTCCGGCGCGTCCGAATCCGGGAACATTGTCACGTTTACCACCAGCGCCGCGCATAACTTGAGCAGGGGCGAGCCGATCGTGGTCTCGGGATGCAGCATCAGCGGGTACAACGGCGAGTTCGTTCTTGGCAACACGATCTCCTCGACAACACTTACCGTCTACAACTCGGCGACAGGCCTGGGCTCGCCGACCGGCTGCGTGATCACACCGGAGAACGATAGCGAGGTCGCGGACTGGGCGAACAACCTCAAACCCTATTCCGATAAATGCTCCACGGGGGTTTTGTGCGGAGTGGTAAGCAATCCCGCGATATCGGCGTCTGGGCTGAACAACATCATCTTCGTGGATGGGGTGACGTACACGACCTTGGACGCGGCAGTGAATGCGCTTCCGAGCTGTACGAATGGAATTATTAGCCTCTCTTCGACGGGGAGCTACGCTCACTGCGGCCATGTTGTCGATTCACTTCCCAGCGTAAATCAATCGTCTACCATCGCGGTAAATCCTTGGCTCAGCATCGAATCTTTCCCCGGAAGCCTTATCAATTTCACGGGTACTGGCTTTTCCCTTCAATGCACCCGTAACGACACTGGGTACTCGGGGCAAACCGTAATTCGCGGGCTGCATATCGTCGGTACGAGCGCAGGAGCGGGCGGGATCGATCTTCAGTCATGCACGAACGCTCTCATCGAGGACAACATCGTCGAAGGCTTTACCAACGGCCCGGCGATACGCCTAGAAAATACCGGCTCCGTGGCGGGCACCAACACGGAGCAAGTGATCATCTTCCACAATCATTTGCAGAATAACGGGGCTGCCGTAATCGATTTTCAGGACAACTGCACCGGCCACAATATATGCCCCTCTTTCGAGTACGTGACCATCGAGGAAAACGAGATTTGGACCAATGCCAGCGGCGACGGAATACGCATGGAGAACGATGCCGTCTTGGATCACACCGACGTCGATCAGATGTGCTTTCTCGCCGATTCCAGCTCGTGCTTCCACACCATGAATGCGAGCATTCTCGATTTCGGAAGAATGTATCTGCGTGGGGAGTTGGAAATCGGAGCTACTTCGGCGCATGGTATTACGGTTGACTCGGGAAGTACCTTCCAGATGCAGAATCTCATTGAGGATTGGCTGGGGCAGAATATCACCGATGTGACGAATGGAAGCCGCTTTGAGTTTATGGCGCACCTTCCCGGGCTTCGCCTCAATTGAAGAAGGGACGAACGGCTTTTGTACAGAGGCCAACGGTGAGACTCACGTTGTCTGCTTGAATTTCAACGGGACTGGAGCATTCACGGGCTTTAACATTCCGCCATATCCATCGGGCGGAAATGCCTACTTCATGGCTGATGGGGCCGCAGCTTTTGCGCTGAAATCTTCCCCCTACACTCTCACTGTTTCCGATTCTTGGATCAACGTCACAGGTACAACTACGATCACCGTCCCGCACGCCCTTACAGGGCAGCGTTGGGTTGTCTTTAACTCCGGCTCGAACACGGTCACGATTCAACCAGACAGCGGCACCATAAACGGAGCGGCGAGCGTGACGCGATCCGCGAATACCGGCTACGAAGTGACCTGCGACGGGACCAACTGCTTTGCTCATTAACTGGACCGCATCCGACAAACTCTTGGTCAATTGCGGGGCATTTTAGTTCTAAGCGAAACGAATATTCAGCCACTGCCCTGGCATTCAACTTTTTCTAACTCGCCATGCATAGCGTCGAATTGTGGGCCAAAGGCCTCTTGGCCGCGGGCATTGCCGGCGCCGCCAATGGCGTGATTACCGGCTTCGCCGCCGTGGGCATCGATCCTCAGCACTTCAATCTACAGGCGGGACTCAAGCCTACGCTGGCGATCGCGGGCGCGAGCGCCATGATGAGCGGGATCATCGGGGTGGCGGCCTATCTGAAGCAGTCGCCTGTTCCGCAAGACAAATGAGCCGCGTGAGCGCGGAGAAAACGGACGCGATGCGGCGGTACGAGCGGACTACGAACGCACGCGCCTGTGACCACGCATGACACGCATAGGAGCAAACGATGCCCATTATTGGATCGACGGCTTACAACACGGCGGGGCAGGCGACATCGCTGGTGCGTTCGCTGCTGAACGACGCCGCGGGAAATCTTTTTACCGATACGGTGCTCATCCCCTACGCCAATTCGGCGTATCGCAAAGTGCAGCGCGCGCTGGCGAACGTCGGCTCGGGCGGATTCCTGGCTGACGACGCGCTGCTCGTGGTTACCGCCGTGGCCAACACGGATCCTTCGGTGCAGGTTTCCATCACCGATGCCACCGCGCCGCCCAACCAATTGCCGATCGATTTGCTGGTGCCCTTGAAATTGTGGGAACGCCCCAACGGCTCTTGCGACGATTTCGTGGAGATGACCGATCTCACGAATCACGGCGGACTGCCGTCGCAGCCGCAGGGATTGAATCTCCAATACTGGGAGTGGCGCGCCGACGGGCTTTATTTTCTGGGGGCGACGCAAGACACGCAGCTTCGTCTGCGTTACGAGAAGGCGCTGGCGGCATTCGTGGACGGCACCAGCCCGGTGCTGATTCGCGACGCGATCGAGCCGATCGCCTATTTCACCGCGGCCATGGCTGCGGCGGCACGCGGAGCGCCGCAGGCGGCTCGCTGGGATGGCGCCGGCAGCGAAGCGCTCGAGGACTTGCTGCTGCGCGCGACGCATCGCGAGCAGCACAGCGGACGGCGGCGGAGGCCGTATACCTGGCGCCAGGGTTACGGGCCGATCGTTTAGTAGGAGCATCGGGTAGGAGCATCGGGTAGGAGCATCGGGGCGTGTAAGCGCGTCCCGGGCGCGGCGCCGAGAACAAATTCGGAAGGGGAGGGAAGTGAAATGGCTCTTGCCATCAGCATTACAAGCATCGACTTCGGCGGAGATAATCTCTACGTCTTCGGCACGCTGACTCCATCCGGCAGTTACAGCACCGGCGGAGACACGCTGGATTTCACGACCGTGGCCAGCCAGATCGGCGCGAGCCAGGCGCCTTTGCAGGTTTGGGTAGGCGGCACGACGGGAGACAGTTACGCGTTCGTTCGCGCCGGTTCGCCGACGCTGGCGAACGGCAAGCTAAAGGTCAACACCGCGTCCAATGCCGAATTGGCCGCGGGCGCCTATCCCGCCCGCATCACCGGCGACACGAACATTCAGATCGAAGCGGCGTTCAGCAAATTGATTTAGGCGCGAGTTCCCGCTCAAAGCGAAAAGCGGATCGACCGTAGATGAAGACCAGGGGAATGGCATGAGCGTGCTTGGCACAGTGGATGCGCCGCTGGATATGTTTGGCGGGCTGGTCACGGACGTGGCTCCGGCGGATCTGCCGGCCGGCGCTTCGCCGGATTGCGCCGACGTGGCCTTTGTGCCGGGCGCGGTGAAGACGCGGCCGGGCCTCGTCTCCATGTATACGGCGATTTCGGGCAACCCCACCATCAATTACCTGAAAACGTACATTCAGCCGACCCTCGCGCAAACCTTGCTGGCGCTCGATTCCGCCGGATCGCTTTGGGGCGAGCTTACGCCGGGCACGCTGACGCAGATCAATACCGGGTCGGGCGGAAAATTCATCGCGCCGAATTGCCGCGCGAAATCGGCGACGCTTTTTGGCCGCGAGTACATCGCCTTTCACGACGGAAAATTCGGGATCGATATTCCCCGGCAATATGACGGAACGAATTTCGATCGCGTGAGCCAGGTGGGCCCCGGAGCGGGACCCTTGACCGCGTTCGACGCGCCGGCGGAACCGGTATATACGGTGGCCAACGCGCCCACGGGCGCCGTGCGCAATAACAACGTCGTTACAATTACCTCTACCGCGGCCCACAATTTGTATCCCGGCGCGACCGTGCTGATCGCGGGCGTGGTGGACGCGACGTTCAACGGGACTTTCCTGGTGCAGTCGGTGCCGTCCACGACGACGCTCACCTATCAGCAGCTCGGAGCGGCGAGCAATTCCGGCGGCAGTTCGGGAAGCGCGACGGCGACGCTGGCGCCGCAGCTTTCGGCGGGCGTGCATCAGGTGAGCGTCCTCTTTCAGACGCGGCAAGGTTATCTCACCCAGCCGTCGCCGCCGGTAACCTGGACCGCGTCTGGCGGGCACCGCGTGCAACTGACCGGCATTCCGCTGCCGCTCAGCGACGCGAACGTGGTGGCCCGCGTGCTGGCGTTCACGCCGGCGGGCGGCGCATCGTTTTATTACACCAGCGGCCTGGAAAGCAGCCCGCACATGATCATCGCGGACACCTCGACGACCACGGTGACGCTCGATTTTTCCGATACGGCTTTGCTGGCCGGGACGCTGGCCGATCCACTTTTTCGCTTGGTCGAACTGGGCGAATGCGCCGGGGTGATTGGCTACTCCTCGCGGCTTTTCTGGTGGGGCGAGCGTAACAAGGTCGATAATTTCGAGAATCTCAGCTTCGATGGCGGATTTGTGAATAGCGGCGCGGGCGTGCGGCCGCCGCTGGGATGGACTTCCGACAACGTCTACGGCGGCTCGGGCGCGAGAGCCTTCAGCGCGATCTGGGGCGGGGCCTGGGAGGTCACCGGCGATAACGTGGCCAACGACAAAGGCATGATCACCCAGAGCGCCTATCTCGATTCCGACGGCGTGCCCATCATCCTGCCCAGCATCGGCTATTCGGTTAGACTGCGCGCGATGATCGATCCGAACGCGCCCACCACGACGGGCACGGCGCACGTGCATCTTTACAGCGCGTCGCAAGGCATCGATACGGGAGTCGACGTGAGCGTTTCGGCAATGACCACGTCGTTTCTCGAATTCATCGGGGTGCTCACGACGGGTGTGGTTTCGCCGGCGCCTTCGGATCTGCTGCTGCGCGTCTATGCGGACGGGCTGAGCTTCGGCGGCGGCGTGATCGTGGACAACGTCGAGATTTTCCCCACCGCGCAGCCTTATAACGCAAGCATTGTGCGCGCCAGCGTGGCCTCCGATCCGGAAAGCTACGACGGCATCGATGGGCTGCTCTCCGTGGAGGAAAATAACGGCCAAGCCGTGCGCTCCGCCTTTATCCTGCGCAATCAGCTCTATTTCGTGAAGGAGCACTCGATCTATTCCACGGCCGACGATGGCGTCAATGAGCCCGCCGACTGGACCATCAGCGAAGTATCCAATACCGTGGGCACGCCGTCGGTGGACGGCGTGGATACCGGCGAAGACTGGGCGGTGATCGCCGATCGTTCCGGACTGTACCTTTTCAACGGCGGCGAGCCTATAAAAATATCGCAAGAGATTCAGCCGCTCTGGGACACCATCAACTGGCAGTACGGCTACACGCTCTGGGTGCGCGTGGATACGCGCGCCAAGCGCATTCTCGTGGGCGTGCCCATCGCTCCGGCCACGCAGCCGAACCTGGTGCTGGCGCTCGATTACCGCTCGCTTTCCACGGCTTCGGACATCGCTACGTATGCTTCGGTGCAGAGCAGCTCCATGTCCGGGCGCATGATCTACGTCAGCCGGGCGCGCAAGTGGGCGCCCTGGCACATCAGTTCCAATGCCGCCGCGCTTATCGAGCGCAGCGACGGCACGGCGCAGTTTTTCATCGGCAACGGCGCGGGTACCGGAAAAATCTATGAGCTCAGCGACACGCAGCTTTCCGACGACGGCGCGGCCATCCCCAGCTACTACACGACGTACTTCTTTCCCAGTCAGGATCAGGAAGACGAGCTTGGCGTGCGCTCGCATCGCAAGCTTTTCTCCTACCTCACCTGCTATGCCGAAGGGGCAGGGAACTTGAGCCTCACTTCGTTCGCCGCGAACGAGGCGTTTGCGACGGCGCTGCCGCCGCTGGCGCTCAGTTCTCCCGCAAGCAAGGACCTCGAGATGCCCGTCAACGTGCTCGCGGAACGCGCCGCGTTCCAGGTGGGCACGAATCAAGCGGGGTCGTGGTTCCGGCTGTCGCGCCTGGTGGCTTCGCTCACGGCCGATCCGTGGAGCCCGGTGAGGGGCGGGAATTAACATGCTGAATATTCCGCAGCTGGCGCAGGTGAAGGCGCGCGATCCGTACGTATACGAATCGCTGCAGCAAATAGTGAGCGCCATTAATTCGCTGGGACGCGCCACCGGCGTCGATCCCTCGGGCTCGATCGCGCAGCCCGCGCCGATCGGCGGGATCTCGGTGCTCGCTGCGGACGGCATTTTCGATATCGCCATCACCGATAATTCGGCCGTGCATCGCGGGATCTATTACTTCGCGGAAGCGGATACGTCGCCGAACTTCACCGCGCCGCGCGTCTACTTCATGGGCTCATCGCGCAACCTGCGGGTCGCGCTCGGCAACCTTACGCTTTATTGGCGCGGCTACAGCCAGTACATCGGCTCGACGCCGTCAGCGCCGGTGACGTTTGGCTCGCCGCCCGCGGCCGTAGCCGGCGGCGGATCGGCGGGTCCGGCGCTGCAAGCTTCCAGCGGCAGCGGCACGGCGACAGGGCAGCAGGGCGGCAGCGGATTTGGCACTGCGCAGACGCTGACGGCCAATTCCACGACAACCTAGGCCACCGCGACTGAGACGATGGAAGTGCGTGCGTATACGGAGGCTGACCTCGAATGCTTGCGCGCGATGCACGCCGCGCAAGGGTTCGGTTACGCGTTCCCCGATCTAGGCGATCCGCTGTTTCTGGTGCGCAGCGTGGTGGAGGAAGAGGGCCGGCCGCGCATGGCCGCGCTTCTGCGGCTTACCGCGGAGGCGTATCTGCTGGCCGATCCGCGCGAAGGCTCGCCGCGCCAGCGCTGGCGCTGGCTCGTGGCGCTGCACGAGTCTGTGCGGCAGGAGGCCGCGGCGCGCGGCCTGGCTGACGTGCAGGCGTACTTGCCGCCGCCGGTGGCGCGAGCGTTCGGGCGGCGGCTCGCGGCGTTGGGTTGGCGCCGCGATCCCTGGGCGTGCTACACGCGGCAGCTCTGAGGGCTCGGCTTTAGGAGACCCAGTCGACGCGGAGAGATTCGGGGCGGATCAGGCGCGGCGAGCGGTGACTCCGGCTTTCGGGATTGCTCATGCGGATGGAATGCCCGTTGACGATGTGGCTGAGCAGTTCCTCGGTGGTGCCCACGCGATAATGCGGGCCGCGTTTGCACTCGCTGACCATAAAGTTGCCGTCGCGATAGCGGTGCGGCACCAGGAAGACGCCGGCTTCCTTGCCCCTTTGGACGAGATACGTAATGGCTAGTTGCGCGCTCATCATTCTTCACCAGGAAGGGTTCGCGGATTCTAACACCAGAAGCGCCCGGCGCGGAAGCCGGTTTCGGGGCGGAGTCGAATTTCGGACTTTGCACCGCTCTCGCTGGTGGCCTCGGTCCGCAAGTCCGCACATAGAGGCCAGACGCCGCGCATTTCCGCTGCAAGGCTAGGGCTTTTCGGCTCCGATTCATCTTTCGCTCTGAACGTTGGCCTCTGAACACTGACCTCTGAACGCTAGCTTTACACTCTCAACTTTTTCTACCAGCGAGGTGCTCCATGGGACGCGGTGCGCAAACGCAGACGATGCAGATGACCGGCCAGCAACTGGCCAGTCAGAACGCCATGAATCAGTCGCTCAGTAATCAAGGCCAATCGCTTTCCAACACGGCCGCCGGCGGTTATCAAAACTTGCTCGCGAATCCCGGCTATACGCCGGCGCAGCAATCGGCAATCACAAACAATTCGATGGGCGCACTGTCCAGCGCTTTCGGCGCGCTGGCGCAGAGCGCGGCCAATCGTGTGGCGCGCACCAACAATTCCGCCGGCTACGGCGATCTGATGGACGACTTGGCTCGCCAGCAAGGGCAGCAGACCGCTTCGCTCGCGCAGCAAAACCAGCTCGCCTTCGCCAACCAATCCAAGCAGGATCAGCTCACGGCCTTGCAAGGGTTATCGGGTCTTTATGGCGTGAATAGCTCGCTGCTGGGACGCACATTGGGAATCCCCGGCCAGCTGCTGAATACGCAGGCGGGCATTGCCAATGCGCCCGGCTTCGGCACATCGTTTGCGCAGTCGCTCGGCCGCAGCCTCGGCAGCTTGATCTAGCTCCGGCGCAATTACGCGAGGCAACGAATGAATACGCCAAACGGGCTTGACGATAACGCGCTTCGCAATCCCGCGGTGCGCGCGGCGTACGATCCCTCGATGAAAGAAGCGCGAGAAACACAGCTGAGTGGGGATGACCTAACAAACGGGCGTATGTACCTCATAGTACTTTGTGTTATTTCCGTCATCGCCGTGACAGGGTTAGTCGTGTCATTGAATAACATTGTGCGAAGCACAGAGGTGCCACACCTGCGGGTTAGTACCGAACCAAAGTTCGCAAATCTCAGTTCGGTAGCTGGCGCCAAAAGTATCTTGGTAAGTGATAATTCCGGCATAGATCAATACGACTTTGCCGGTCGGAAGATCGCTAATGTCAGCATCAGAAAGTACTTCGGTTTGCTGAGTTTCCCAAGTTGCTTGGTTTGGCGCTATATCGTGCCTGACCGCTTGAAGGTATATGTCTTTCGCTTTAACCGCCACCGTATTGTCCAAGCCAGCAAAGACATCAGCAATGAAGTTGGCATAGGCTTCCTCAGCGCTGGGCCGATAGTGGAGAAAGCGCATTTCTTCTCGCACCTTTATGGCAGGAGTTTTGCCGATGTTGGCGATATACAAATTAGCCTTAGCCCCCTCTCCAGGTGTAGGCGGATGGTCTGCGAAAGCGGGATTAATTCCATTACCCGATTGGAGGACCATATAGGGGCGCTGTTCTACCCTGAACTGACCGGCTATGAGGTTAGTTTGCTGTCTGGTCTGGCTCCACAGGAGCACGGAAACTACGGTATACGCACAAACAACGAGCGCAGCGAAGCCTTCGATCCAAAGTCTCCACCGATCCCTGCGTTCTTGGCGGCTCTTGTAGGGATCTTCTTCGTCATGTGGGGATACATTGTTGGGGGCAGCGGAGCCAACAATAGAAGGCAATACTGTTTCGCTTTTGTGAGTTTCGTTCTCGGGGGCATCCTCTGGATGTATGGATTCTGGCGGATTCTGATCTGGTGGAGTGCTCATTCGGACTAAGCCGCATCCGGTTCTTGGATTTCCAATCCTAACAGACGAGTCCACTCAAATGCGCATCCACTCGCAGCGCGCCCCGGCAAAAAGGGATTAAGTCTCGGACATGAACCCATATTGGCTGATCCTCGCCTTTACGTTGCTCACGCAATTTTTCGTGTTCCTGCGATGGCTGCATCGGCGACTGCGAGACGCCGCCATCGAGCGCGCCTTCGTGCGCGACATGGCCACCAATCACCTGCCGCATATTTATCGCGCTCTGCACTGTCTTGCCGCGCACCACGGCATAGAGATCGACGATCCACCGCCCGTTCGCTTCCTGGAGCTGAACGGGCGCGATAAACCCGATTCCCGCCATCCCTGAATATCAGCAACATTCGTGAATCCGCTTTCGCCGCCTGCAGAACTCGTCGCCCTCGCGTGCCGCGCCGCCGAAGCGCATGCGTTGTGGCCGGAAGTTGTCTGCGCCATCGTCGAGCAGGAATCGTCGTGGAATCCCTGGGCGCTGCGCTATGAGCCCGCGTTCTACGAGAAATACATTGCGCCCCAGTTCGCCCGCGGAAACATTGTCGACCTCACCGAATCGCATGCCCGCGCCTTCTCCTGGGGACTGATGCAGGTGATGGGGCAAGCCGCACGCGAGCACGGCTTCGACGGCCCTTCACTCGCCGCTCTCTGCGATCCTGCCGCCGGAATCGAAATCGGCTGCCGCGTCTTCGCCGCGAAACTCGCCGCGGCCGAAGGCAATGTCGCTCGCGCGCTCCTGCTTTGGAACGGTGGAGGAAACCAGGACTACCCGGCGGCAGTGCTCGTTCGCGCCGGCCATTACACGCAACAAGCCGCCCGATAAACGAAAAGATAAAGGAAAAACAGAGCGCCTCACATTTATAGGTCACACGGCCAGGGCCGCTGTGGCTTTACGCATATCGCCGCCACGAGCGATCCGTCGCAAGTATCGAGCCAAGCTTCCAGGAGAAAATCAAATGCAAACGCACATTGCCGGCGAGCCGGCCGGCGCCTCGCCATGTTTCTTTTGGAATCTGTGCGAGCGCCACGCCGACATAGAAAAGGCCGGGCGCTCCGTCTGCCGCGGATGCGCCGGACGCCTCCGCGGGAGAGAGTATCCGCTGCGTGCGGCTTCACGCGAGGCCCTTTATCTAACGGGACGCGCCGCCGCAGAAGCGCTGGACATGCTTGAGGAGACTTAGGGGAGAAGTGACCCGTGCCTCGGGGCGATTTGATTCGACTGAATCAATGTCGCCGCTGCCGCGATTAGCGTATCGCGCTCCTGTGATGCACGACCTCGTTGATTACGACGCGGCTGTAGCCTCCAGGAGGCGCCAGCACCGAGGAGCCAAAAAGCCAGAAGGGAATTAGGATGTCAAACGCAAATCCCCTGCCGCGCACGATCTCTGCCCTGGCCGCGATCGCCATTCTGATCGCATTTGTCCTGGCGCTAATCGTCGTACGCTCGCGCAGCGCCGCGCGTCAGGCAGCCGGCCAGATGAGCGCCGTTTTTGACGAAGAACAGCCGCTCATCGCTCAGGCCAATCAACGCGAGCAGCAGCGCGATCGGATGCTCGCCCAGACTCTCGGCAAAATCTCGCGGGCCAAGCGCGCTTCGAGGGATCCTAAAGTCATCGTGGGAATCCTGCCCTCTGCTTTTCCCACTCTGCCGGAACCGCTATCGATCATACTGCCGCCGCCAACCTCAGACGAACCCGCGTCGCCAAGTGTGATCACCATGCCGCGCGACGATCTCGCGCCGCTGCTCGATCATCTGGAGGGTTGCCGCGCCTGCCAGCAACAACTCGCGGTCGCGCAGCAAGATCTTCGCGACGAACGCGCCAAGGTAGCCGCGCTGATGGCCGAACGTGGAGCCGCGGTAAAAGCGGCTCACGGCGGAGGATTCTGGTCCCACCTTCGTACCGGAGCAAAATGGTTTGCGATCGGCGGGGTTGTGGGAGCGCTCGCCGCCTCAGCCGCTCGTCGATGACACACCGATTCCCGTCCTCACCACAACAACAAGGAACAACGGCACGATCCTGCGAACTCCTCGCCTCCTTCGCCAAAATCTCCGTGGCCGTTACCGGCGGGCGATATTCGTCTTCAGCCGTTCAGGGCATGGCGGCCCACAAACATTCCGAGTGACCAAACATAAAAGCTTTGCACTGGTCGGACCACGAAGTTCGCATAACCGGCAGCCGTTGGCCTGTGAAACGAACCCGCGGTCGTAGGGCCATGGAACAAACAGCAGGCAGGTGATCGCGTTTTTCAGCCAGGTTCATCTCCTTCATATGGCGGCGACGCATCTACCACACCGCCAGGCGGACGGTTTTGTTGTCGCCGCTTTTCCCACAGCTATTCCACAAGCCTCGCTTTTTTATCGCTTGACGCCATGTCAGCCCCGGTTCAACATCGTTCCTGTTAGCGGCTAATATATATTATGTAACGTATTAGTGGAGGCCAATACGATACCTACGGGTATCTTTTCACTCCTTTTGACGAATCCTTGTGCTGGAGCCGCTTGGTGGGGTGCGGCGGCGTTTTAAAAAGGAACCAAGAGAGCCGCAGGGCCCTTCGGTTGTGGGTGCGGCAGGGTTAATGGGAGTCGTACTGGATGTATTGTTCGAGCAGGGCCTGATCCGGGCCGACGAGACGGCGGCCGTCGACGAAGGTGGTCGGCGTGGCGTCTACGCCCAAGGCTTTGCCTTCGGCCATGGTCTGACGCACTTCGTCCTGAGTCTTAGGATCGGCGGCGCAGGCTTTCAGCTTATCGGCGTTCGCGCCCGCCTGAACGGCAAGCTCGGTGAGCTTGTCGTAGGCGTTTTCGGGAGAGATGACATCCTGATTATCGTAAACCGCGTCATGATATTTCCAGAATGCGTCTGAACTCTGCTGCAAAACACAGCGGCCGGTGGTGGAGGCGGTCATGGCCCAGGGATGAATCGATTCCAGGGGAAAATCCTTGAAGACGAGGCGGACCTGGGGGTATTTGGGAAGCACGGCGCGCAAAATGTAGTCGAGCTGGCGGCAAACTGGGCATTCCAAATCCCCAAATTCGACGAGGACAACCTTGGCGTCGGCGGGGCCCTTGGACGCGGAGCCCTGAAGATTCAGCTTGCTCATGTTCTCGGCAAGCGGGTCGGCTCCGAGGTCCTGCATGTCGCCGCGAACCATGTAGTGGCCGTCCTTACTTACGTAAACGATCGCTGAATCGGAGCCGCCCTCCGTGCTCACGTCGACGGGAACTTCGTAGAGATCGCCAATGGGCGACTGCTTGGGCGTCCCAATCTTGAGCTGATAGTTCGGTCCCCAGGCGTAATACTTGCGCAGATAGTCCTCGATGCGCTTGGGGATGGCGGTGGAGTCCTGGGCGGCTGCGGCGTTCGAGGAGGGTTTGGCATCGGATTGGCCCGAGGACTTAGCGGCGCCATTTTGGGCGGCGGGCGCCTGGCCGCTCATGGGCCGGACGAACGTTCCCGCGGCGAGGATAGCAGTCCCGAGTGCAATTGCGGACAGGCTCAGCAGCGAAAGTCGGGATCGCATAGGGCTCCTTCTTAGCGAGGCTTCTTCCCTGCCAGAGTTTATCAGGTTATGCGGGAAAGTCATTCGCCCGGCGGGGCTGAATTGGCACGGTTCAAATTTTAAGAGCCGCAGCACGGGAAAGGCAGACTAAGCAGATTCCTCAAGGAGGTTAAAGGTGCCGACGATTAAGGCTGGGTATTGCCTTTCGCGGTCCTGACGGTCCCATTTCGGGAGATTCAGAAAACTTTCAGGCGACGAGAAACGCGGCGAAAGCAAGGGCTCTCACCTTTAGTTACTCGTTCCCGAGGTGAGGAGCAGGTGGGCCAATTTGGGACGGAAGCCGATAAGTAAGCCAGACTGGCGGCGCCGATAACTTGCGTGTTTTTATGTTGTTAGTTCACTCATGGAGATGTCTTGCGGAACTGGCGATCCGCGTGCAAATCCGCCAGCCGATGTTTTCCATCGCGCACGGCGCCGAGAACTATCGACACGCTCCAGCAGGATCGGATGCGGCGTTATCACACTCCAAAGGAGACGAAACATGAACGTAAAGGACGCAATGATGACAGCCCCTGCCCGCTGCACCCCAGGGATCAACCTGGGCGCGGCAGTGGAGATTCTTTGGAATGGCAACTGTGGCATTCTCCCGGTCGTGGATGAGCATGAGAGAGTGATCTCGGTAATTACCGAGCGCGACATTTGCATAGCCTTAGGCACGCGGAATCGTTTGGCCGGCGACATCACCGTAGGTGAAGTGGCCAGGCGCCGAGCGATCTGCTGCAGTCCAGACGACGACGTCCGATCCGCCCTGGCCAAGATGGTGCAGGCCAAGATACGCCGTCTCCCCGTTGTAAATGCCGAGGGTAAGCTCGAGGGCATGATCGCGATGGAGGACGTGGTAGCGCCGATCGTCCTGAAGAACAGCGGTCGGGGCAACCAACCAACTTCTCAAGATGCACTGAGCAAGCCTTTACGCAGTTCGGATTCTCCAGCCAGTCAGCAAAGCCGCCTGGACACATGACACTCGGCATGTGTTCGTAACGGCGACGTTGCCTATTGGCCCTGCAGGCCATGCGCCAGCGGCGGCGCTGCATGGCAACGCCGCCGCTGCTTGCCGGTGCTACTTGGCCGGAACGAACCGCTGCACGCGCTCGCCGTAGAAAACCTCGCCGGTATAGATATTGTTCTTCGAGTCCACGGCTTCCATGTGCACGCCGAAGAACTCCCCGGCATTCTGGCCCATGCTGCCGATCTGGCCCAGGAGCTTGCCTGTCTTACGGTCCAGGAACCAGATGTGGTTGTTGGTGAGATCGGAGATATACAAATATTTTTGATCCTTGTCCGCGGAGAACATCACTCCGCCGGTGGAGCCGCCCACGCCGGTGTATTCGGCCAGCTTGATCTCCTGCTTGAAATTTCCCTGCTTATCGGTGACGTCGATGCGGTTGCCGCCGCGGTCGGCGGCGTAAACCAGGCCGTCGTGGGAGAAGTTAAGGGTCAGGTGGCCGACGAACTCCTTGGCCATAGGGCCATTGGGATGGTAGGCATGGGCGGCGGGATCGGTGCTGATCTCGGAGAGCTTGTGGCCGTAAGCGCCCCAGCCGCGCTTGAACTCGAACTTGTCCAGCGAGAAGACCATGACGCGACCGCCAAAGGCGCTGTCGGAAACGTAGATCTCATTGGCGTCATCGTCGGTGCGAACCTCCTCGATATTTCCGATGATCATCGGGGTGGTCGGCGGATACTTCTCGATGAAGGCCTTGTTCTGCAAGGCGGCCTGGGTGGCGGCTTCCTCGCCGACACCACCGCCGCGCCCGCCGCGCGGGACTCCCGGCACGGTGACGAAGCCGGCTACCGGCCCGGCGCCGCCCTGGCCTTTCACCCAAGTGGGTTTGTAATTATCATTCTCGAACGGCTTGCCATTGGCGCTTTCCTGGACGTGAGGCACGGCCATGAGCATCTGGCCGGTCTTGGGGTCGAACTTGCGCACGGTGTTTTGGCCGAGGTAAAGGAACCCTTTTTTGTCCACGGCCATGCCGTGCCCTTGCTGGGCTTCAATGTAGCCGATGACCTCGCCGTCCTTATAGCCGGGGCCATCATGCCCGGCGATGTGGATCATGGCGGGAGGGTGAACGCAGCAATCGGCAATGGGAGGATTCACCTCCGCTTCCAGTTCAATGCTGGTCAAATCGTTCGGACGGTCGTAGACCCAAACGTTGTCGTCCTTATCGACGGCCAAACCGGTGACGCCGCCCATCTTCCACTTATTGGGTAGCGGCTTGGGCCAGCTCGCATCGACTTTGTACTTCGGCGCCGTTTCCGTCTGCGCTCCCAGGCGGCCGTTGTAAACGCCGGTAAAGAAGAGAACCGCACAAACTCCCAGTACCGCGAGACCCGCCAATCTCAGCAAAACCCGATTCCGCGTAATGTGGCGCATATTCATCAAACTCCTCCTCTGAAGGGGGCGATTCTAAGTGGACCGGCGGAGTCTATTCCGGCCAATAGCCTATGTCAATAAACGCGGAGGGATCCGGCGCCGGCGTTCTCCACGAGAAGCAGCTGCAGGACGCCGTATCCGACAAGCAATCGGACAAGTGCGCCCAGCCCCTGCCGCTCGGGACCATGTTGATAAAAGGAATGCCCGCCAGAGGGGTTGGGGATGAAAGAGGATGGGGTTGTTAAAGTCCCACTAATCCCAGAAGAAAATGTTTACCGCTTCCGTGTGAATCGTCAGGAAAAGCCGCAGCGCCAGCACAGCCTGGATGGCCAATACGGCGATCAGAGACCAAGCTAGCCGCCGTGTCCGACTGTTCCCGAAGGGAAAGCTATCCGCCGGATGGATTGCCGAAGACATTTTCTGGTGCCACACCGTGCAGATTCCAAATCGAGATTACAAGCCACCGCATTCACTCGCCGGTTGCCGGTGAATGGCGACTTCGAAAATGATTTTCGGCAATCCCGATTTCAGGGAGCGTGCATCGGGGGAACCCGGTCTGCGACTTGATTCTATCGGCTGCTGGTCTTGGTGCCCCCGGCGGATCGCGGAACCGGCTTGCCGTAGACTTCGATCCAGTCCAGGCGCGAACCTCCGGCGCTTCCGTGGCCGGCGCCCCTCATCAGGTCCGTGAAACCAACCTCCTCGACCCGGCTGAGGTCCGGATAGTCCACCCAGTACCCGTCGCCGGTTTCGATTACGTTCTTGACGTCGAGACGCCGCCAGCGCACATCGACCAAGTTGATTTCCGAGACGGTCCAGGATGTGGAATAGGTGGACGTCTTATCGCCGACGAGCCAGGTGCCATCGGCGAGCTTGATGACCGGATGCAAGTAACGAAAACCGCTGATGCGAGTGCGCCAGCGGATGGTGGCCACTCCCCCGCTCAAATCGACATCGTTATTTTTGTCTCGGAGAGTGATCGCCCAGTTGGACGTGCACAGCAGCGACATGGCATACGTCATGTTGTTATAAGTCTGGTTGGAAATGCGAGTGCCGGGCTGGTCGCCCCATACGTGCACTTCCAAATTGGGATTGGCCACGTTCCCCTGGGTGATGGGCTGCTCGGGTTCCTCGGCGTTATTCACATTGGGCGCATTGGGATCGATCTTCCAATCTTCCCGGAAAAACAAGGGAGGAAACTCGAGACGTGTCGACCTTTGCGGTTCCTGTCGCGCAGGCGGAGGTCCTCCCGGGCCACCACGTCCCGCAGGCCGCGCGGCCGGCGCTTGCGCCTGTTGTCCCGCGGCCCGCGCCGTTCCGAGCGCCAGCCAACATGATCCGGCCACAAACAGACTCAGGAATCCCAGCACGTATACAGTACGAATTAATCGCGGCATATACACACCTTCGCTTTCGGGGCTCGTCCAGGAGAGGGTTATACACCGTAGGCCCTTGGGAGTGAACCAAATTCGCCTACCAAATTCAGTTGTGGAAAGCGGCGAAGCGCGGGATTCTGAGATGCGAAACTATTGCTTGTCGAAGACCGCCAGCCCGGAAAAAGTCCTGCCTTGATCGTCTGTTCCTTCGACTGTGAGGCTCATGGTGTTGCCGTCTTTGGACACCGCACTGCGGAGCTGTAACACGCCCTTGCCGCGCATCATATAGCTGACCTCGCGAGTGTTGGCGTCTATCCGCTTCCCAGCGACAGCATCGTAGGGTCCGCCGGCTAGAACCTTCCCCAGTCCGCCTTTGTCCGGGACTTCGTACTTGAACGAAATCGGCGAGCCATTCGTCGCAGTACCTTTTATGGTCACCTGGCGCTGGCCACCTACCACTTGGACGGTAAGCGTTTCCTCTTTGGGGAACGCGCCGGGGTCTTTGGATTTTGCGAGGTTTAGTTTCCACGTTCCGACGAAAGGATTGTTTTGCGCCAGCAGGATGCCTGAGGCAACCGCAGTCATAGCGGCCGCAGCCGTCAATACCATGATTAGCTTCATGGGCGTCTCTCCTTCATTTTTCAGCCTTGAGGAAAGTGTACCCCGCAAAATTTAACGTTGGAGAGATGCCTCTTGGCTTGTTGAGCTAGTCGCCAACTCTGTAAAAAAACGAACGTTTCGCTGGAGGGCTGCACATTCGGACCCGACTTCTCGCGACCGGAGTGCCGGTGGACTCTGAGACGGATTGTGCTTTAGGCACAGAAACACCAGTGACAGCGGGCGCTCTCTCTAACACGCTTACACTGGCTGTACATGAGTGTCACCGTCGAAACTCTCACCGGGGCCGCGCAGGGGCGCGCAAACGCTGCCGCTCGAGCCTCTTGGGCAAACGGTAGCGATGCTGGGCGACTGCCCTTTGCCTTCGCCATCTTCGTCAGTGCATTTCTGCTCTTTCAGGTTCAATTATTGCTCGGGAAAGTAATTCTTCCCCTTTTTGGCGGCGCACCAGCGGTATGGACCGTCTGCGTTTTTGTCTTCCAATTGTTGTTTCTCGCCGGGTATGGGTATTCGCATGGACTTGCCACGTGGCTTCCCATTCGCAAGCAGGTCATCACGCATAGCGTTCTTCTAAGCATTTCCGCTATTTTCATCGCTCTTGCCGCTTATATCCGATCCGCTCCGATCGGCTCCGGTGCGAATTGGCAGCCGGAGCCCGGGGACGACCCCACATGGGCGATCATGAAATTTTTGATCGCCGCGATAGGCCTGCCTTTCTTCTTGCTCTCGGCCACGAGTCCACTGATGCAGCATTGGTTTGCGCAGGCTGGGCCAAAGCGGTTGCCCTATCGGCTTTATGCGCTCTCAAACACTGGATCGCTCCTGGGGTTACTGTCGTATCCCTTCCTGGTGGAACCGTACGTCGGACTCGGCACACAACGTTGGGCCTGGGCCGCAGGGTATGGCTTGTTTTTGGGTTGCTATTATTTCAGCGCTCGAAGCGTGGTGCGCTCCGTCGCTCCCAGCCCACTGAAACCGGAATTTGCACGCGAACTTCGTTGGGGTAAAGCGAGCCCAAATGAGCGGCTTGTTGGATGGTCGCTTCGACTGCTGTGGATGGGTTTGGCGGCGTGTGCGTCGGTGCTGTTGCTCGCGACCACGAACCTGGTTTGCCAGGACATCCCCGTTAGCCCTTTTCTATGGGTTCTGCAATTAAGCCTGTATCTGCTTTCATTCATCCTGTGCTTCGAGAGCGACCGCTGGTATCGGCGAGAGGTTTTTTACCCGGCATTCGCGGTGACGGTTGCGTTCGTCATCCTCGTATCGCTCCCAAGCGTGATGCCTTCATTCATGATGCAGCTGGCCGCCTATTCCGCGGCGCTCTTCACGGGATGCATGGTGTGCCATGGAGAGGCGGCACGCACGCGACCCCGCGCGGAATTGCTGACCGCATTCTATTTGTCGATCGCCACGGGTGGGGCCCTGGGGGGCATTGCGGTGAGCTTGCTGGCCCCGCGGATATTCCCAAACTATTGGGAATATCCGCTGGGAGTTCTGGGGTGTATTGCGGTGGTGTTGGGCGTCTCGATGCGGGAGCGTTCCTCCTGGTGGCACAAGGGGCCAGCTTCGCTGGCCCTCTTGATTCTCGCCGGCGCCGTATTGCTTGCTCCACCCGTGCTTTCTCCGCTATGGAGGGAGGCGGCGAGGTTGCCGCGATCGGCGAGCCTTTACGCGGCCGCGGTTCTCATCGGGGCAGCCGCTTTGCGGTATGCGATGGAGCGCCGAGCGCCGTGGACGGCCCCGGCGCCGATTCTGGTCCGCAACGCATCCAGAGTCGTGCTGGCATTACTCACGGCGGGCTTGCTGATTCCTCAGAAAGCGGCGCTCTACCACGTGATCGCTTCGTCCAGAAGTTTCTACGGGGTGCTGTCGGTGGTAAGCGTTGAGCAAGAGAACTATCTCGCCTTGCAGTACGGCGGCACCATTCATGGCTTCCAATATCGCGACGCGCGGCGCGCGCGCCTGGCGACGGGCTACTACGGCCCATTCAGCGGAGCCAACATCGTTATTCGCAATTGGCCCCAGCATCCCATGCGCGTGGGGCTCGTCGGAATGGGAGTGGGGACGCTTGCGGCGCTGGCCCACTCCGGGGACGTCTTCCGCTTCTACGAAATCAACCCGGACGTCTACAAATTATCCGCGCCAGCAACGGCGGGCCAGCAGCCCTACTTCACTTACTTGCGCGATTCGCCCGGCCGAATCGAGGTCGTTCTTGGCGATGCGCGACTCTCGCTCGAACGCGAAGCCAGCCGCGGCGACTTCCAGAAGTTCGACGTTCTGGTGCTCGACGCATTTTCGAGCGATGCCATACCCATGCATCTCCTCACGCGCGAAGCATTTCAGGTCTACGCCAAGCATCTTCGGGGGCCGGCTTCGGTGATCGCCGTCCACATCAGCAATCAGACGCTGGACCTGCGGCCCGTGCTGGCCGGAATTGGCCGCGATTTCGGCTTACACGCCGTCCGCATCGATTTGCTAGGCGCCGGCCCTTTCTCGCAGTCCGACTGGATCTTGCTCTCGCGCGATTCCGCTTCCCTTTCCGGCAAGGAGATCCTAAGCGGCTCGGAACCGTTTCCCGCGGAGACCCAACCGATCTCTTGGACCGACGATTATTGCAATCTACTCAAAGTGATGCGCTGGAACGATTAGGCGAAGAAACTGGGCTGAGCGTCATCGCTGGGCGCTGCCCGTCGCAATACGGAATGTGCCAAACATTTCTTCAGCGACCTCTGCTCCCTCCCAAAACGGAGGACGCTGGAGGATTTTGGTCAGCGCGAGGCGGACGAGCCGTAACCTACTGACACAAAAGCCTGTTAGCACCGGGAGGAAACGGACGCGATTCCTTCAACACGCACCATTGCTGGAACTGGTATTATGGATCATGAGCAAAGCGTACAGACTCGTCTTCGAATGCCCCAAGGGGCACCACGACATCAACTTTCAGAGGAAGTGCTCCGCGGCATCGCTTTCAGACGACCAGGCGATGGAAATGTTTGGAGATGAGCAGATCTCCTGCTCGGATCCAAATTGTGGCTGGCACGGAAAAGCGTCCAAGACAAGACTGCTTCGAATCCTACCTTTTTATTGGGTATTATCGCCGACAACTTGAATACCGTTTGGCGTGATCATACGGGTCTCGATCAGAATTACTCGCTCACCTGACCGAGAAGCCACTGCTAAAGTGCTTGCCGACGATGAAGGTCGCGACCTGAAGCGACCAAGCGTCGGCGGGCTATGCTTTCTCATCGTAAAATTAGCCACAGTTTTTTCAGCCTCATGTGCCGACAATGCGGCGCCCCCCTGGAGGAATAATGCAAAAGCGCAAACTGGGAAAAAGCAATCTGGAAGTATCGGCCATCGGGCTCGGCTGCATGGGAATGAGTTTTTCCTACGGCCCGCCCAAAGACAAACAGGAGATGATCTCGCTTCTTCACGCTGCCGTCGAACGCGGGATCACGTTCTTTGACACCGCCGAAGTTTACGGGCCATTTATTAACGAAGAACTTGTGGGCGAAGCCCTGGCTCCCTACCGCGGCAAAGTCGTGATTGCCACCAAGTTCGGATTTGATCTGAGCGGCAGCGATACCCGGCCGGGAGCGAGAGGCGTGAATAGCCAGCCCGAGCACATCAAGCAGGCCGTGGAAGGATCGCTCAAACGGCTCAGGGTGGAGAGCATCGACCTGCTGTATCAGCATCGGGTTGACCCCAACGTGCCCATCGAAGATGTGGCCGGCACAGTGAAGGCACTGATTCAAGCCGGCAAAGTGAAGCACTTCGGACTTTCCGAGGCCGGCGTAAAGACGATTCGCCGCGCGCACGCGGTCCAGCCGCTCACCGCGTTGCAGAACGAGTACTCGCTGTGGTGGAGGAAGCCGGAGCAGGAAGTGATCCCCACGCTCGAGGAACTCGGGATTGGGCTGGTGGCGTATAGTCCTCTGGGCAAAGGCTTCCTTACGGGGAAGATCGACGAGAACGCGAAATTCGAGAGCTCCGATTTCCGCAGCACTCTTCCCCGCTTTACGCCGGAGGCTCTGAAAACAAATCAGGCGTTGATCGACCTGCTCGGCAGAATTGCCAAACGCAAGAACGCGACTCCCGCTCAGATCGCGCTCGCCTGGCTGCTGGCGCAAAAGCCGTGGATCGTTCCAATCCCGGGCACGACCAAGCTAAGCCGCCTGGAAGAGAATATCGGAGCGACGTCTATTCAGCTGGCGCCCGAAGACCTACGGGAGATCGACGCCGCCACATCGAAGATCACCGTGCAAGGCGCCAGGTACCCGGAGCGCCTGGAGCGAATGACCGGGCTGTGAGCGGCAAGGCCTGAGACGGCCAAAGCGACGCGGCGGGCGCCTGAGCCAGCGGAATACTCTATCCACTCGGGCAGCGCCAAACAGTATCAGGGTATATAGCGGGTTCGCCGGAGTGGGCAAGGCAATTCCCCCAAGTGCATCATAGGTAACACTACCAAATCGCCCCGATAGTCTAACCGAGCCATTGGTGGTGGAATCCCGACACGGCTCACTGGAAAGGTGAGCGCGAACTGAGTCATCAGGGGTGGTCCTATGCGGGCTGCGGAGTCTGTATTGATGGGTGTGTGCGATTCCTGCAATCGTTTTGCTGAACTGCATCGATTGCCTGGACGGGAAGACAGAAACTGTCGTGAGTGCGATTCGGACATCTCCACGATGATCGTCCTCTACGATGCTCTTAAGGACGCGGCTTGGTCTGGGACCGATGCTTCTCAAATCGAAAACGAGGTAACTGAAATTCTCACCCGATATTCGCAGCGGTGTGGCCTCGACCGTTTCTAGTTTCCACTTCGGCTACAACTCGTTACAGCGATTCCCTCTCCTGAGAGGCACAATCGAGCCACTTTCTTCGTCGCTTTGAATCGGGACCCAACCTAACCTCTTCGCGGCAGCTCCGTCTAAACACCTGAAGCCACCACATCGGAGAGATCAGGAAGAGTGGCCAACATCCCCATACAGGAGTCGACATGCGCAATGAAAGTTTTTTGAGCGGTTTTTCGAGGGGCTTTTGGAAACGTCCTCAGGCCGTGTTGTGTTCGCTGGCCCTGGCGTCTGCGTTAGGGGGTGTTGGCTACGCCAGCGCCACCCATCTTGAGCACATTCACGCACTGGCCTTGAAGCTGGCGAATCCCGAAGAAGGTCCCAGTCAAACGGGCTTCGCGCCTGTGGTGAAGAAGGTCCTGCCAGCTGTGGTCAACATCTCGTCATCGAAAATCGCCAAAGTTCCCACGGAATTTCAGCAAACGCCGCAATTGCCGGACGATCAGCTGTTCCGTCAATTTTTCGGCAACAACTTCGATAACCAATTCGGCGAAGGCCCGGACAATGGCCAAGGCAACGGCAATGGCCAATTCGGTGACCGCGGTAACCGCCAGTTCCGCGGACAACGTGAAGTCCCCGAGCAGCGGGAAACGGGAGTCGGTTCCGGCGTGATCCTAACGCAGGACGGCTACATCGTGACGAACAATCACGTCGTGGACGGCGCCAGCAGCGTTACCGTTACGCTTTCCGATAAGCGCGAATTCAAGGCCAAGGTCGTTGGCACGGACGCGAAAAGCGATATCGCCGTGCTGAAGATCGATGCGAACAGCCTGCCCTGCATCACCGTGGCGGACTCCTCGAAGGTCCAAGTGGGCGATTATGCTCTGGCTGTCGGCGACCCCTTCGGAGTTGGCCAGACGGTCACCATGGGAATCGTGAGCGCCACCGGCCGCTCCCACCTTGGAATTGAGGATTACGAGAACTTCATCCAGACCGACGCTCCCATCAATCCCGGAAATTCCGGCGGAGCGCTGGTGAACGACCGCGGCGAACTGATCGGCATCAATACGGCCATCATCGCTCATGGGTCCGAGGGCAATCAGGGAATCGGCTTTGCCATCCCAGCAAACATGGCGCGCAGCGTCATGGAACAGATCGTCGACCACGGCAAGGTGATCCGCGCGTATCTGGGAATCCTGCCGCAAGACGTCACCCCGGATCTCGCCAAGCAGTTTGGCGAAAAAGAATCGCGCGGCGCGCTCGTGGCCGAAGTGACCGCGGGCAGCCCAGCCGAGAAGGGCGGCCTGCAGAGAGGCGACATCGTTCTGGACGTCAACGGCAAGCCCGTCACGGACAGCAACGATCTGCGCATGACCATCTCCATGATGGCGCCCGATAGCGATGCCAACCTGAAGGTGCTCCGCAACGGCTCCGACAAGGACATCAGCGTGAAGCTGAGCACGATGCCAGCTGAGCTGGGCGCGAAGAACAACTCGGGCGACAACTCGGGAGAGAACGGCAACGACTCCGCCAGCAGCGCGCTCTCCGGCGTGTCTGTGGAGAACCTCGACGCTCAGGCGACGAACGAGCTTGGACTCTCGCCGAACACGAAAGGCGTGGTGGTGACTAAGGTGGATCCTTCGAGCGAAGCAGCCGAAGCGGGGCTTCGCCGGGGCGATGTGATTCAGGAGGTGAACCGCCAGCCGGTGAGGAACACGGCGGAGTTCGAGCGTGCCATGCACGGCTCGAATGACAAGCCTCTTCTCTTGGTGAACCGCAACGGCAGCACCATGTACCTCACTGCCTAGAAGAACCCACCCTCAAACGCCGGTCCGGCGCACCTCGCGCCGGACCGTTTTTTTTGTTCGCCTGTTTTTTATTGGAAGTAATCAAATGTTGCGCCCCATAATAGAGCTTGCTCTTATTTCACGTTCAAGGAGAAATCCCATGGCGGAGCCCAAGTCGAACGAAATCGAAATTTCCCGGGAGCGCCTCGCAGAACTTTTGAACGAAGACCTCTCTCGCGAATATCAAGCCATCATAGCCTATGTGGTTTATTCCCAGGTGCTTACCGGCGCCGAATACATGGACATCGCCGCCCAGCTCGAAATCCACGCCAGGCAGGAACTCGATCACGCCCTGACCCTTTCGCGGCAGATCGACTATCTCGGCAAAATGCCAGTGGTCACTCCGAAGCCGGTGCGCACATCGAAAGATGCGAAAGAGATGCTCCGGTTCGACCTCGATAATGAGAACGAGACGATTCGCAATTACCGCGATCGGAGTCCGGCAATGTGAAGCGCTTGGAGAATACGCGATGGCGGAACAGATTCGCCAGATCCTCATGCAGGAGCAAGACCATCAAATCGATTTGGCGACCGCCCTCGGCGAAGAAGTTCCGAATGTTGGCGGGGGTCCCCGAAAGCGCAAAAGCTAGGGTAGCTAATGCCAAGCGGCCGGGCGTTAGCTTACACGGCCGGGTCGTTCGCCCTCTTTTGGCACTGTATTCAGTCTGAACACTGTTCCAGTTTTGAACAGTGGCCACGTTCTGGCCTACATATACGTATTGATTCTAAAGCAGATAGGCGAATTCATTTTGGCATTGCCCTTGCTCTATCTTAGGGTGAGGACAATGAACATGAGCGGACAAAATGAATTGAAGGAAGCGCTGGGCGCCAGCAGTTCATTGGGCGCGACCGTTTGCGTGTACGGGTACGGCCAGTCCAAGACCCCGTTCTACAAGGAAGCGAAAGCGCTCCGGGCCAGCTCGAACGGATGTTTGTTGATCCTCGGCGCTGCCGTGGCCCGTGGACAGAAGCTGCTGCTCATGAACGCGCGGCAGAATGCAACGGAAGTGGAGATCGTCAATACGCGCTCGGTGAGTGGTCAGTTGTTCGAAGTTGAGGTCTCGTTTCCGGCACCGCGCCCCGATTTCTGGCAGCCGCTTCAGTAAGAACGCGGCGCCTCCCTGTGGCCCTAAATCGGTGCCGGTAAACATACTTATATCCAGGGAACAAAGCTCCCCGACTTCAATTGACACACACGGGCATCGTTCTTAGCCTGATACTCCGGCGGTTGATCTCGAAGCCAAGAGCCGCGCGGAGAATCGTCCCAAAGAGACGCGAGTGGTCCCTCCGGGCACTTTTGAGACCATCAAGATGTGCGGGGAGTTTGACTCGAACGAGAGCGTAATGGTGCCTCCTCCCAAGCCGGACAATGCCGCCACATAAACCGCTCAGCTACCGGTACAAGGAGTGGTTGTCCTGTCGGGGCCCAATCCAGCGTACACGGACGAGGCGCGCAGCTTGGGCATCGAGGGCCAGGTTTTGCTCGACGTCATCTTCCAGGCCTCCGGAGAGGTGAAGGTCAGCGGCGTCTTGAAGGGCTTGGGACACGGTTTGGACGACGAGTCCATCCACGCCGCGCAACAAATTCGCTTCACGCCGGCGATGCAACAAGGGCGTGCGGTGGACTTCCCCGCCACTCGTCACATCGTCTTTCAACTGGTATTTTGATCCGCCGCGCACAGGCGCCCCCGCCCTTTTTGTGGCACTCAAACTGAGCCTCCTTGTGATTTAATATAGGCAAAAGTCGTGAATACCTGGCAAAAGTGGATCAAGCGACCGCAGACCGTTTGGCTGCGCAGGGCCCTGTTCCAGGTTCATCTGTGGGCCGGAATCGCGCTCGGGCTCTACGTGTTCGTGGTGTGCCTCAGCGGCAGTGTGGCAGTCTTCAATAGCGAACTTTACTCTGCGTTTTTGCCGCAGCCCAAAATGGTGGAGATTGCCGGAACCCGCCTGAGCCACGACGAACTGCTGGCGGCTGCGCAACGGGCGCACCCCCGCGGCACCGTCACGCGAATTCAGGTCTGGAAGGACCCTCGCGAAGCTGCCATCGTTTCTTTGGGCGCGGCCACATACGCCGATCAAAGATTTATCGATCCTTACACCGGGAAGGATCTTGGGACCGCCCGTCCCCTCGGGCTTCGCGCGGTCAGCTTCTTTTCCCAGATGCACATGAACCTGCTCATGGGGTATTCAGGCCGTCTCGTCAATGGCGTCGGCGGATTTTTAGCGGCAGCCCTCAGCATCACGGGCATGGCGATTTGGTGGCCGGGAATCCGCAGATGGCGGCGCGCCCTAATGGTTCGTCCTGGCACAAACTTCAAACGCCTCAATTGGGACCTTCATAGCGCGATTGGCTTCTGGACTTTTGCGATCGTCTTCATGTGGGCCCTCACCGGCGCGTACCTGGTTTTTCCCAAGCCTTTCGACAAGCTGATTGGCTTGGTTCCCTCCGCTCCTCTTTTGACCAACGTGGGAATACTTCACGCGGTGCACGTAGGCGATTTTGGCGGCTGGCCCGTGAAGGCGCTGTGGGTGCTGCTCGGGATTGCCCCGCCGATTCTCTTCGTCACGGGCTGCATCATGTGGTGGTATCGCGTGCTGAACCCGTGGCGAAAGCGCGCATTCGTCCGCCGGCCGCGTGTGAGAGAGCTAGAGTTGAGTGTGCCCGGGCGAACATTCGAGGGTTCCGGGGCGAGGGTTCAGGGCCAACTCTAGAGATCAAGCAACTCTGACGTTGTCGCTCCGTAGACCGACCATTCGCGAATCACAAAGGCAAGCAAACTTCCGGAAAACCGGATTGTAGTAAGTGCGATTCGGCGCGGACCCACATGGCTGGACGACAAATTAGGAGGATTTCAGTTTACGCAAAAGTGCCTCGGGTGTATAAGCGACCTTCCTCGGCGATCAAAATAAGCGCCCAGTTCGATGGCGAGCCGAACGATCCAAGGAGCAACGCGTGAAATACCTATTTTCGCTGGTGGCCGTTGGCGCGCTTTTGCTGAGCATCTCGCCCGCCTCGCGGGCCCAAACTGAAGTCACGATCCTGGTGCCAAACCCCTTCCGGAGCGCGATGGGTAAGGTGGCGCCCGGATTCGAGCCCAAGTCCGGCTACAAACTGAAGGTGACCTACGGCAGAGGCCTGGGGACGAGGGATCAGGCCGCGAAGGGCGACCCGTTTGACGTCTTCATCGTTCTGCCGCCCTATCCGGAAGCGCTGGCCTCCGGCAACATCGATCCCAAGAGCGCCACAACGCTCGCCAGCCTGACTCTGGCGGTGGGAGTGAAAAAAGGCGCGCCCAAGCCGGACATCTCCTCGCCCAAGGCGCTGAAGCAAGCGCTGCTCGCGGCCAAATCGGTGGCCTTCGTGGACCCGCCCCAGGGAAGCGACGGAACCACCACCAAGGCGGCCCTCGAGAAGCTGGGCGTCTACGATGCCATCACTCCCAAGGCCAAGCTGTTCCCTAACTCCGGCGGCGTGGGAAACACGATTGCCAAGGGCGATGCCGATATCTGCATCTATTGGCTCAACGAAATGACCAATCCCGGCGTCGACGTTGTGGGGCGCTTGCCCAAGCAGATTTTGAGTCCGCTGAAGGTCGTGGCGTTCATCTCCACCCACGCCAAGGACCCCAAAGCCGCGAAGGCCCTGGTCACCTACCTCTCTTCACCAGAAGCCGAGAACACTTATAAGCAAGATGGGTTCTTGCCGGCTCACTGACGTCCGCCTACCAGAAACAGCAGAAAATAAAAGCGCTTCGAGCGAATTGCAGAGGATTTCCTCGATTTCCTCAAATATCCACAGCGGTCCACAGCGCTGACGGTTGACAGTTCTGCCCCATCCATTTAGCTTCCCTCTGCTTCTTCCCAGCTTCTGTTGATCTTTTTCTTCCCGGGAGTGACTGCAATGATCGATGCCGCCGACGTAGAGGTCAAGAGTCCCGTAGAAGCTCTCCGAGACGAGGATGGCGTATTTGAAGTGAGCTCCCCTTACGGTCACGTCTTTCAGGTTATCTGCCGCCGAGGGGGGAGGATGGACGTTCGCGAGCTCGTCGAGACCAAGCACAAAGTGCCCATCCGGGTCCTATGGCGAATTCGCAGACTCCATCGCGACGTAGCTTGAGGGCGAACTAACCCCGCACCAAATCCTGCAAGGCCCACGGCGCTTGCGGCGTGAGTTGTCGAGACCCAGGGGCAGCGCTGCTTATTTTAACGAGCGCGTTTCAGAATTGAACCCTGCATGGGTCAGGTAGGCGCCAAGAAGAAGCAAACCGAGGGCGTAGAGATGCGGATACTGGTCGTAGCGAAGGCCCGCGATGAAGAGCCTCGATTCCGTGTCCGGCGATAGAAGCAATAAGAGCATGCCTTTGATCAGGCTTGCCCAACCGAAAAGTGTGACGATGACCGGCAGCGGGCCGCCCGACCACACATTGTGGGCAAGAACGATGGCCAGCCCGGCGGTCATTCCCATCAGACCGGCCATGAAAAGCAGCGGAGGGGTTTGAACGATCTCTTTCAGAATCTCCACGGTCGCTTGGGCGTTCGCGAGCATGGATATCGCCAAGGCGACGCAGTAAAGCCCCAGTAGCTTTCCAAGAAACAGTGTGCGGGGCGACGTGGTTTCCTCCCAAAAGAATCAATTTACCGGGATTTCGGTCTTAGCGCGACTTTGACGCATTCGTGCGGCGCATCTTTCAAAATCCTCGAAAGCCTGGATAACATAGCCTGATTCCGGCGTCACCAAGAAAGGCGTGCGAAGGATGACCAAGGGCCGCATGGAGGCTTTCAGCGACGGGGTATTCGCCGTCATCATCACCATCATGGTGCTGGAGATGAAGGCTCCGAACGGAACCAGCCTATCGGCCTTGCAGCCCGTCCTTCCCGATTTCCTCACCTATATCCTGAGCTTCGTATACGTCGGCATCTACTGGAACAATCATCACCATCTCATGCAGGCGGCAGAGCAGGTCTCGGGCGGCATCCTGTGGGCGAATCTGCATTTGCTGTTTTGGCTGTCGCTCACCCCATTCGTCACCGCCTGGATGGGCGAAAACGACTTTGCTCCTTGGCCGGTAGCGTTATATGGGATCGTGATGCTCTTCGCCGGAACCGCTTACTTCATTCTGACGAGATCATTGATCGCCCACCACGGAAAAGACTCAACACTCGCGGCATCGATCGGAGACGACAGGAAGGGAAAGATGTCTCTGGCGGCCTATGTTGTCGCAATTCCTCTGGCGTTCGTGCACCCGTGGATCGCCTGCGCCTGCTACGTCGGTGTCGCCATCATGTGGCTGATCCCCGACCCGCGTATCGAAAAAGCGCTGCGTCCTAAATAGAAGACGCGCGACGCTTACACCGCGCCGCGGCTTGCTCATCGCATCACTTCCGGTACTGTTCGTCGCTGACGTGCTCCATCCAATCCACCGCCTTACCCTCGAACTGTTCCTGAACGGCGATATGGGTCATCGCCGTGGTTGCCGCCGCCCCGTGCCAGTGCTTCTCTCCGGGCGGAAACCAGACCACATCGCCCGGCCGGATCTCCTCCACCGGCCCGCCCCAATGCTGCGCTCGGCCGCAACCCGCCGTCACGATCAGCGTCTGCCCAAGGGGATGGGTGTGCCATGCCGTGCGGGAGCCCGGCTCGAACGTGACACACACGCAGCGAACGCGCGCCGGATCGGGCGCAGTGAACAGCGGATCGGTGCGCACCGCGCCCGTAAAATAGTCTGCCTTCCCCTTGCCGGAGGCCTGTGAACCGGATCGTTTGATTTCCATCGTCTCCCCTTCTATTAGCACTTGAACCGTTCTCGCTCTATTATGCCGAGAGTTCATTGTTTTAGTATCTCTTCCAACTTACACCGGAGGGAAAACCATGCGTCGATTCAAAACACATCTCGTACTCTTGATGCTCGTGACTATCGTTGGCATAGGCAGCGCGGTAGTGGGAATCGGCTTAGCCCAGACGGGCGGCCAAAGCGTGCCGCCCAAACATTTCAAGCTCGAGGGCACCGTCAAGTCCGTGGACGCCCAGAATCACAAGCTTGTGGTGGATCACAAAGAGATTCCGGGATTCATGAAGGCCATGACCATGCCCTATAACGTAAAAAAGGAAGAGGATTTGACCAAGGTTTCCGCCGGCGATCAAATTGCCGCGGACGTCGTCGTGAGTGCCGAAGAGGGCCGGTATCTTGAAAACGTCAAGGTAACCAGCCATGCGACGGAAAAGAAAGACAAGCAGTAACGCATTGCTCGCGCTGTTGCCGATTACGCAGACCGGCGAGCACACTGTCTCGACTGCTGGGACGCTATGGGATGCCCAAGGACGAGCGGCCTTTGCAAGCGTTCTTCACCCAAGCCCCCTATTTGCTTGTGCAAATCCCTGTACGGCCTAGTATGTTAGCGTACACTTATGTTACTATAGTGGTGACAAAACCGCCCAATGCAAACTGAAACGGCGGTGCGCTCCAGGCTCAAAGTCCAGCTGAGGTCCTGCCTCTGACCAATTGGAGCATACGCAATGATGCCTGCTAGTTCCGCGAGATTCCGCCCGAAGCCTCCCCCGGCGAAGAGAGAAACGGGAGACTTGAAACTCCAGATTCGGCCCGCCTTTGAAGTGTTTGCCCTTCTCAATTCCAGTGGCGTGTCAAAGAGACAGATCGAATTCCGCAAGAAGCAAAGGCTGTTTTCCCAAGGCGATCCCGCCAGCCACGTTTTCTACATTCAAGAGGGCAGCGTAAAGCTTGCCGTAACCTCGGCTGAAGGCAAAGAGGCAGTCATTGCCCTTCTCGGGGCGGGCGATTTTCTGGGTGAAGGCTGCCTGGCCGGCCAACCGCTGTGGATCGCGACCGCGACGACGATGACTCAGGGCCGTGCGCTCGTCATTGAGAAAAGCGAAATGCTTCGCCTTCTCCACGCCGATCACGAGTTCTCCGACCGATTCATCTCCTACATCGTCACAAGAAACCTCAAGACCGAAGAGGATCTGATCGATCAGCTGTTCAACTCCAGCGAGAAACGTCTAGCACGAACTTTGTTGCTGCTCGCCCGCTACGGCAAACCAACCCAGGCGTTGACGCTTCCAAGGGTCTCTCAGACAGTGCTAGCCGAGATGATCGGTACAACACGCACGCGGGTAAACTTTTTCATGAACAAGTTCCGGAAGCTTGGGTTCATCGAATACGATGGTGTCGGCCTGAAGATCAACAATTCCCTTCTCAGCGTAGTCCTGCGCGACCAATGATGCGCCGTTCAGAAAACCCCAAATAGATGTTTTTTCGAATACTCTGCGCTTGAATTGCCGTTGCGGTTAAACCTGCAGACGACGATGTGCCTGGCTCTCGCCACCGTGGCCAGGGGCCACAATGATTAGGTTTATCCCCGATTACGTCTAGCTTTTGGCTTACGTGAGCGCTCTTCATGATTGCCAGATCGGTTCAAACGCTCAGGAATCCCAGTGATCAGACCTTGATACTCCGTGAGGCGGTCACTCATGATGGCCACACCCTTGGAGGTGATTTCATATTCGCGGATATCCTTGCTATGGTTGCCACCGCGCATCTTGATAACGACCATGATCTTGTGAAGCTGGCCGTCGATGCATACGTAGCGAAGCCGGATAATGTCGTCGGTGAGAAAGGAAATCGAGTAGGTACTGAACGGGAATTCCGTGAAAGACTCGTTCACCTCAACCGTGCTTAGAATCGTCACACCGACTCCCGTCAACGCGGTAATCATCCGGTAGAGCGATTCGCGAAAGTCCGCGCGGAAGCCGGGTGCCAGCGCCATCTCAAAACCCGCCAGCGAATCAATCACCAGGCGCTTGGCGCCAATCTTCTGGACCGCGTCGAGAATCTCGCGCATGGTCTCATCAACCGAGAGGTCCAGGGGACGGAGGTAAAGAATTTCGAGTTTCCTGTCATGTCTTTTCAAATCCAGACCAAGACTGCTGGCCCGCTCTACATACTCTTGCGGCCGTTCTTCAAACACCACCACAATTCCCGGATCACCCTGGCGTATGCCCTCGGCAATGAATTGCGTTGCCAAGACCGATTTTCCCGTCCCCGAAGCCCCTGCCACCAGGATACTATCGCCTTCGGGAATGCCTCCCCCGAGCATCTTGTCCAATTCCGGAATTCCGATGGAAAGGCGCCGTGTACTGGGTATCTTCCTTACTTGTCCGGCCAGCCCAAGAGTGCGCGAGAAAGCTTGCAGTCCGGCAGGAGTAATGCGGAAAGTGTGCAGCCCGGGCACGGACGCCTGTCCGCGCAGTTTCACGATCTGTAGCTTCCGCACAATGGAATTTCGTTCCGAAGCTTGGTAGAGCCACAAGAGGCCATCGGAAACCGTGAATACGGGGTTGTCACGGATCTCACCCTCGACATATTCCCCAACCAGAAAAGTCGTCGCTTGCCAACTGGTCAGGAGCAGAGCCAACCGCTGAATGAAGGACTGCAGTTCCACTTCGGTTGAGCCACCGAGCGCCTTCCGCACCACGGTCCGAAAGGAGTCCACTACCACGATACCGGGGCTGGCCTTCTCAACCTCTTTCGTAATCTCCAGTAATACCGCGTCCAGGTCCTTCTCCAATACAACCTGGCTCAAGTTGATAAACCGCACAGCGTTGTTTAACTTGGCCTGGTCGAAGAACGTGTACTGTTGCTGGTATCGCAGCATTTTGATGGCGGGTTCGCCGAGGATAGTGAAATACAGCGCGGGGCGCTCTGGCGTCGCGTTGGCGAACAAGATTTGGTGAGCCAGCGTGGTCTTGCCACTTCCCGGGGCGCCCGCGATGATATTAAAAGAGAATTCCGGGAGACCGCCGCCCAGGATTTCATCGAGGCCCGGGACCCCGGTCGGCAGTTTGTTTATTCTCACCTTATCCGTTGTGCTCAAGCCTTCCTCCACTTTCCTTCTCGGAAACGCGGCCTTCGAAGGCGGCCTCCGGCCACACATCCTGCACCATACGCAACGTTAAACCTTCGCCGATGAAGGTGAGAAGCAGCTCGATTAACTGGGCAATGAGAATGGCTCCTCCTTCCCTAGCCTGGTCCTTGTCAATTTGCGGTTCCATCTTGTCTAGACCCTGTAAGGACCCATCCGCCGCGACCTGCACCGCGCTGAGACTGGGAGCTTCCGCCCTGGCCAGCGTCAGAGCACGAGAAAGGAGCAAGCGAAAGGCGGCAACTCCCGTGATTGTAATTAGGGCTTGGCGCAGCTTCGCAACGACGCGCAAAGCCGCGGAGTCCGTTGTCTCGGAGCTCTTGCCCGCAACGGCTTCGTAAGTAAGAAGGCGCTGGGCCAAATATCGCGACTCTGGAAGACTCACTATTTCCTTTACCCTGCAAGGCGCTACTGCACTCAATTCGGCTTGGGGCTCTTCACGGCCGCGACCACTGCCAATACGGCGGCAGTGGTGCGAACGTTGTCTGCGATAGTCGTCAGCGCCTCTGTGACGGGCGGATTTTGCCTCGCCAGTCCATCGAGACGCGCACTGACGCTTTGGAGTTGGTCAACTTCGTTGAGGATCGCTTCAAAACCTATGGGTACACCGCTCGTGGGGAGGAACCTAGGGTGGGGAAGAACTTCGGATATCACCAGCCGCAATGTGAGACCTTCGCCCACGAAGAAGAGAAGCAGCCCGATTAACTGGGCAATGAGAATTACCCCTGCCTCCCTAGCCTGGTCCTTGTCAAACTGCAGCTCCAGCTCGTCTAGACCCTGTAAGGACCCATCCGCCGCGACCTGCACCGCGCTGAGGCTGGGAGCTTCCGTCCTGGCCAGCGTCAGAGCACGAGAAAGGAGCGAGCGAAAGCCGGCTATTCCCGCAAGTGCACAGAGAGGTTGGCGCAAAGTCTCGCAGACGCGCAAGGCCGCGAATTTCGTCGGCTCGGAGGTTTTGCCCGCAGCGCTTTCGTAAGCAAGAAGGCGCTGGGCCAAATCCAGCGTCTGTGGCGGAATCATCATTTCATTTCCTGTCCGTTGACGTGCAAAAATGGGCGCGTGACACTTGGACGTGGACTGTTAGCCTCTAATGTTACTCGATTGGGGGCTGCCTCGGATAGGGAGTGCGTGCATCACTTGTGGAACCAGCGCTTCCTTCGTCGTCCTTTATCGATTATTGTAGGCCGCGCTCATTTCGGCATGAGTGACGCGCAAGAGAGCATTGCGGTGAGGGACGCCAATGAAGAGATGGAGAATCGCCGGGCTGATCATTTTAGTGCTGGCCGTCGTTCTATTCGCCCTGAACTTCGCGATCATGCGGTCTTCGCCCTCGCTTCCCGGCGGCTACAATAATCTTCTCACCAATCTGGTGCGCATGTACCACGGCGAACTCGGCTTCTGGCTTACGGGAGACGTCGTCAGGACGCCCGTCACAGACTGGTCGTTCACGGACTCGATTCCCAACATCCAGATCCAAACGCATACCCCGTACCTCCTTCCCCATGTCTTGACCACGGACATTGCCAGGGTCGGCGGGCAGATCTATCTATTTTCCGAATATTTCGCGCCGGCACGGGGAAAGCCGGACACTCGAGGAGACTTTCCGCAAGCCAGGTTTTGGAATCGCATGGTGGTTCGTGATCCGCGAATCCGTGTGAAGATCGGGAATCAACTCTTCGACATGCGCGTTTATCCGCTGACGGATCCGGCGGAAATCGAGGCGGCGCGAAAAGCCTTCCTGAGCAAGTACGACGATGTCAGGCGGGGAGAAGCCGCGCCGGAAACGCGGCGCCCAGCGCTCTATTTTTTCCGCCTGGAGCCGCAGTGGAGTACCGACTAGCGGAGCGCGTCGTTTTGTTCTTGGCACGAATTCCCGCAAGCATCAAGGCCATCCTCGGAGCCATCTACCGCGCCGCCTCGATGCCCGAGGGAATTTGGGCTTGCCTCGCGGATATGCCGCATCTAGAATACGCCCACAGCGATACGGGTTCTGGAGGCACTACCGTGAATCGCCGCGTAAGGGCGACCGTGGTTGCGGGGTCGTTTGCGTGTTCAGTTCCCTGCCGCTCTAGCGCATCGCGGTAACAACGCGTATGAGCCGAAGAAACTTACGCTGAGCGGAACGGTCACCGCCCGGATGAATTCAACGCCGAAAGGAACTCCCGAATGAACTCAACGACGCTTAGGCGCTTTGGTCTGCTCGCCATCTCCGTCTCGGTCGCGGCTTTTCTCCCTCTCGTGGCCGCGCACGCGCAGGGGCGGGGCGGCCAAAATGGCCCCGGGAACGCCGAGGACGAACCGCACCTCGACGGCTGGAACCGGACCGTTCCGGAAACGCCGCTGAGCAAGAACCCGGCGCCCGCTCCCGTGCACGATATTTTCGGAACTTGGGAGCCCGCCGCGGGCTGGCGCAATGGAGTGCAGGCGTCGGGACCGGCCAACTACACCAAGGATGGCAAACATCCTGAGGTCCCTTACACGCCCGAAGGCGAGCAGGTTTGGAAAACCCACAAGTACGGCGACGGAGACGGCTCGTATCCTTTGACCGAGGTCAACGATCCGTTCGAGAAGTGCGATCCCATCGGCTTTCCCCGCGTCGATCTGCACGACCTGCGCGCGGTGGAGTTCGTTCAAGCTCCCGGAAGGGTGCTGGTGATTTACGAGAACGATCAGGTCTATCGCACCATCTGGACCGATGGGCGAGACTTCCCCAAGATCACCGAGCCGCGCTGGTACGGCTATTCCACCGGCAAGTGGGTGGACAACTATACCTTCGTGGTGGAAACGGTCGGCCTGGACGAAAGGAGCTGGATCGACAATGTCGGCCGTCCACATACGAAAGATTTGAAGGTGCAGGAAACCTTTCACCGCGTGAACCATGACATCATGGAAATGACGGTGACCATCACCGACCCGCAGTACTACACCAAGCCCTGGAACGCCCTCGACAAATATCCCATGCGCTTGCAGAGCAATAGTTTCGACATCCGCGAAATGGTCTGCTCCGAATCGGAGGCCGAGACTTACATGAAGGAGATCGCCGAGGAGGCTGCCGCCGCCGAGCAGCAGAAGAAGAACGACCAGAACCAAAAGTAGCGGCGAGACTGCCGCAAAAACGCAGCGCCGCAGAGTCCGCTCGCGCTGCGGCATATCCAAAAAGGTCTAAGTTGTCCGGCTAATCGATTTCCGGCTGGCAGGGAAAGACTGCCTTCAGAAGAGTCCCGGGATTGCCCGCGCCGATGTCGAACCGGCCACCCATCTGCAAAACGCGCTCGCGCATTCCCGCGATACCCACGCCCAGCCTCCGCTTGCGGCCGTTGCCATTGTGGCCATTCCCATTCTGTTCGGCCGGCTCCGGCCCCGAGTTGATGCCCTTGCCTTGATCGGACACGGTAAGAAGTATCTCTTCGCCGGCGACCGTCAACTGAATCGCAGCGGTGCGGCTCCCCGAGTGCCGATGGATATTCGTCAAGGCCTCCTGGATAATTCGGAAGATCGCCGTCTCCAGGTCCCGAGGCAATCGCGGAAAGTCGGCCGCCATTTCGAGTGCCGTCTGGATGCCGCTGCGATCGATAAATCCGCCCACGAACCAGTGTAAAGCGTCGGTCAGCCCGGCTTCGTCCAGCAAGGGAGGATGCAGCAGGTAAGAGAGGGTGCGCGTCTCCCGGATCACCTGATTCGCCAGGCCAATGCTATCCGTAAGCCTCCGAGACAGATTCGAGGAAAGCTGATCCTTGGTCGCATCCGCCAGCGTTTCCAGATTCATATTCAGCGCCGCCAGGATCTGCCCCGCGCCGTCGTGCAGTTCGCGGGCTAGCCGCCGGCGCTCTTCGTCTTGCACGCGCAGCAATTGGCCCGAGAGGCGCCGCAGGGTCTCCTGCGTCTGCTCGAGTTCGGCCGCATGGTGCTGAATTCGCTCCAGCAGCGCCCTGCGTTCCGTCATGTCGCGGGTGATCTTGGAAAACCCGATCAGCGTGCCTCGGTCGTTCCGCAGAGGCGTAACCACCACGTTCGACCAGAATGTCGACCCGTCTTTTCTGACGCGCCAGCCTTCTCCCTCGTAATGCCCTTCCTCTCGCGCCGTCTGTAAAACCTTCGCCGGCAGGTTCCGCCTCAGGTCCTCAGGCGTATAGAAGCGCGAAAAGCTCTGGCCGATAATCTCGTCAGCGGTGTAGCCCTTGATCCGCCGCGCTCCTACATTCCAGCTGGTGATTATGCCGTTGGGGTCCATGGAATAGATGGCGTAATCTTGCACGCCTTCCACCAACCTCCGGAAGCTTTCTTCGCTGCGCTGCAAGGCGTTTTCCGCTTCGAGCGCCCGCGCCCTCTGCTGCAGATGCGCGATGGCCCGGCGCTTCTCCTCTTCGGCAACCAGCGCCATGTAGCTTTCGGCCGGAACCACGCTGGTATGCTCCGCGCAAATCCTCAGGAAGGGCTCGCTGTCGTCCTTGTGACCAAATCCGTTCATCGGATACGCGCAGCGCAGCGAAAAGAAATGTGTCTCCGCCAAGTCGTTCCACAGTTGCTCCAGGCGAATGGTTGCGCTCTCTTTCCCTTCCGCCCATAGGAGCGCCACCATCTCGCCAAACGCCGCCACCCGTGCCGGTTTATTGCAAGCGGCTTCCGTGGCCCGCGAAAGCACCGCTCCCACTACGTCGCGGAAGCGTTCCGCGTCCGGCATGTCGCCCACCATGAACTTGGCCAGCGTTTCGGCCGCGTCCAGCGGCACGTACCGCCCTTGGCCGATGGCCCGCGCCATATTCAACCCGCGTGTTTCGAGGTTTCGGTCGATCTGCTCGCGATGCGCCTTCGTGGCGATCACCACGGCGGCATCTCCCGCGCCCAGGGCCATTCCAATAAAGCGGCCCACTTCATCCGCGAGAAAGGCGTCGCTCTCGTAGAATTGGACTACGTGCGCTTGTTGATCGCTATCGTGCCAATTCCGTAGCCCCTCGTTCGTTTCGCGCCTTTCAGCGACCTCTCGTGTTCCATATTCCAGGGGCTCAAACTCGCTCATGATCCTCCCGGCAAAAATTGCCAATCGCGGCCCCTCCGATTCTGGCACAAGTCGTCGCACCGATCACTACAGTGAATACCCGACGACGTCCCCCTCGGTGCCGGATCGTGCCTTGTTTCGATGTCCTTCTTAAATGCCCTCCTCCGGTGCCCTCTCTAGTGATTGAACGCCACATTGATCCCCGTCGAGAAAATCAAGTCGTTCGCCACTGTCCCCGGAATGGGGTCGCTGACATACAGATCGCCCACCGTGCTTTGCCAGCCCAGCCACGCGTGGATCTTCGTGGCCAGGGTCATGTTAAAGGCAAACCGATATGGCCCCAGAGGACCCAGCTGCGGATAGAACTCGAAGCTCTGGTTGATACTTGTGGCGTTCCACTGATGTAAGAACGTATCGCCCACCGTCGCCGCCGCCACGCTCCGCAGGATGCCGGTGGAATACGACTCCCGCGTGTAGTTGCCGCCGGCAAAAACGTCCAGCATGGTCTTCGGATTCTTGATCGCGTGGTAGCCGGCGCCCACGCCAAGGATCGAGCGCAGGTTCAGGAATTGGAGCTCGTTGTAGTCGAAATCAGCGCCGGCGTAGGCGAACGCTCTATCGCGAATATCGTGCTGGTAGCGTGCGCCGCCGGTAATCGCATTGGCCGTTACCCCGGCGGTCACCCCCGGCGCCACGGTCAGGCCGCTGGATGCATAGACCGACGACGCGTAAGCCGTAAACTTGTCGTGCAGCGTGATGCGTCCCGCATTGAACGCGAAGTTTAGGTTCGTCGTGCGACTGTTGCCACGCGCCAGCGCGAAGCCCAGCGCCGTCGTGGTCTGCCAGCTTTGCAGCAATCCGGGATGCTGGCTGCGCTCGTAGGCCGTTTCTACTTCTTGCGAACGGAGGTCCGCCGCATTAGCCAAGGGGATGCGCACGGGCACGCCCGTGGGCGGCATGACCACCAGATCGCCGGCGTCCGTGGTGACCATGCCACGGATAGTCATGCCCTGAGGCGTAACCACGTAGATAGGCTCACTGGAAGTCACTTGGCGCACGGCAGACCATTGCAGCGTGACCATCCCGTTAGCCATAGCCGGCCCCGCATAGTCGAGTTTTAGCGTCAGTTGTTTCCCGTCGGACCCCACGATCGTGCCGGTGAAGCCGTCGCCGTTCGCCATGATGATCGTATCCGCCCGGGCTGTGCTGGTGATCAGCAGCACGGCGCCTAGGAACGTACATACAAATAAGGACCGAGTAAAGAAAGACAGGAGAGGGAAGGACCGCACAATCCCCGCTGGATCATGAGTATCGGCGGTATCTGTAACGCCGTGAGCTGTCGGCTGGGTACGCATATGTCTCCTTGAAGCTGTCGTTAGAGGTATCGCGAGAGCGCGCGCAGTGGCCCTTGGAATGGGGTCGGATTCCCGCTAATCATGTGAGTATAGACAGGCAGTATTATAAGGATGTACCGCGGGCGAAATCGACATATACCGCGGACGAAATCGATCAGACGCGGCTTCGGAATGTTAGTCCGCTGACCAGGGAGATCAGGAACAGAATCAGAAACACATAGAACAGGATTTTCGCCACTCCCGTGGCGGCCGCGGCAATATCACCAAAACCGAAAATTGCCGCGACGATGGCGACGATAAAGAAGGCGGCAGCCCAGCGAAGCATAACTCCTCCGGTTGAAGCCTGACGCTCGATTAGGCCTCGACGAACATAAATCAGGGGAAGGCCGTCGTAAGCGAACCACTCTTAGTAAAGGACCCTACCGCGCTCATCCGGCTGTAACCATACAGGGAATTGCCGGGTTCTTTGAGTTTGTAAACTGATTGCAAGAGTTGTCCTTTATGGATTCACTTGCAACATGAGCTCTGACAATCTCGCAGCGAACCCTCCCGCCACCGAACCCCTCAACAGCAAGAACCAGAAAGGCCGCCGCGCAGCCGCTATCGCCCGCGTAGCCAGGATCGCAGGATGGGCCGCGCTCGTCCTGATCGGGGCCTATGCCCTCGTGCTGGCCGTTTTTTGGCCGTTTACGCAGCGCAAGATTGCCCAGAGCCTCAGCCAAGAGGCTTCCATCGATGTGCGATTCAGCGAATTTCGCGCCACCTTTTTTCCGCCCGGCTGCGTGATCCGCGAACTGGAAGTGCGGCCCGCGGGCGAACCCTCCTCCTCCCCTCCCGTCGTCACCATACAGCGCTTGACCATCGCCTCAAACTATCGGGAGATTTGGCATCATCGGGTGGAGACGATGCGCCTGGAAGACGTCCGCGTGGACGTCCCGCGCAACCGCGCCACGGCCAAGGCTTCGGGAGGGGGAACCAGTCGCAAACAAGGCCCCAAAGGCAGTTCCACGAGCGTAGCCGAACTAATTATCGAGAGGGCCGTTGTCGAATATCCACGACGCGACAAGCCTCCGCTCGTATTTCCGATTCATCGCCTCACGCTGAATAACGTCGTCCGCGGTGTACCCATTTCGTTTCACGTCGATATGGATAACGCCCTGCCTCCGGGGCACGTTCAAGGGGACGGCCAGTTTGATCCTTGGAACGTCGCCAAGATTGCGGATACCCCCGTATCCGGAGCCTACACCTTCAGCGACGCCCACCTGGACAGCCTCCCCGGCATCGGCGGCACCTTGTCGTCGCAAGGCTCGTTTGCAGGACCGGCCAACGCGCTGCGCGTTCAAGGCCGCACGGACACGCCCGACTTCCGCGCGAAATCCGCCGGGCATCCGGTCAACTTAAAAACGGACTTCCAGGCCGTCGTCAACTGCTCCAATGGCGACGTGATCTTGCAGACTGTCCAGGCGCAATTCCGCGGCACAGGCGCCATCGTCCGAGGCGATATCAAACGCCCCAAAGGCGCGCCCAGAGTGGCTTCGCTGCAAGTCGATGGCAGCGAGGGACGCATCGAAGATTTTCTTTGGCTGCTCTCCGCGCAAAATGCGCCCGCCATGATGGGGCCGATCGCTGTCCACGTGCACGTCGTCATTCCCGGCGGAAAACGGCGGTTCATTCAGCGAGTTCGTTTGCAGGGGGAATTCAAGATTGACGGAGCAACGTTCACCAAGCCGGACACACAGGCAAAAGTCAACACTTTGAGCCTCCGCGCCGTCGGCCAGAAGGTCCCCAAGTCCGCCGCGGATATCCCGGACCCTTCCGCCTCTCTCCAAGGCCAGGTCGACCTCCTCGATGGCGTAGCTCACTTTTCGCAAGTGTCATTTTTCGTTCCCGGCGCTCTTGCCAATATGCAGGGGGCTTACAACTTCAGTGACGAGCGAGTCAATTTTCAGGGGGAGCTGAAGGTCGATAACAAGTTTTCCAAAACGGCGCACAGTCTCCCCTCTCACGTGATCACTTGGGCCGGCGAGAAACTCTTCGCCAAGAGCACAGGCGCGGGAGAGATCCTCCGTGTAAAGCTCACCGGCACCTACGACCATCCTTCCTTCGGCCTACAAAAGTAAAACTTCGGCGCGCTTGGACGCGGCTCCCCGGTTCCGAGGCTTGCCGCTGGAGATGCTGGCGGCATTTTGATACTCTCGGATAGCGGTTACGGCGTCCCCGCCGACGCGAGCTCGAAACCATTCCACCAGGAAGCTTCTATCTTTGGGGAATGGAATCGGAGATGCATCCGCAAGAATTGAGCCGTGCATCTTAGAGGGAGCTTGCAAAGAGCTTTACACAGCACTCATGGAGGCAAGGCGGCGCGGACCTCTCATCTTTTGCGAACGCGCTCCGTCCAGCTTGAAACATCAATGAGATTTAGTTTTCAAATGTAACGAATCTCGATAGTTTTTCCGGCCAACAATTCTTAGGTGGCGACATTCCACCTGGGGTGGCGTATGTTTCTCGCGCCACGGAAATTTCGAGTTGGGGCGCTGGATAATCATGTTTGAATTTCTGTTCAAGTATCCCGCTTCGGCGTTCTCCAGGGGCGAACTTGTTCTGCTCGCCGGCTGGCCGAAGTGGATACTGGCCGCGCTCATCTTGGCCGTAAGCGGCGGCCTCGCGCTCCTCCTCCGCAGCAAGTTTCCGAGAACGGTTCCCACCCTCCGCAATTGGCGCATGGGCGTCCTCTGGTTGGTGCAAAGCGTTTTGGCCGCGCTCTTGCTCCTTCTGCTGTGGCAGCCCACGCTGATGGTCTCCGAGCTGAAGCCTCAGCAGAACATCATCGCCGTGGTCGTGGACGATTCCACCAGCATGGGCATTAACGAAAACGGCAGCACGCGCGAAGCGCAGGCCGTCAAGGCCCTCCAGGGTGGCGTACTCACCGACCTGCAAAAGCGCTTCCAGACTCGCCTCTATCGCATGGATAGCAAGCTGACCCGCGTGAACACGGTCGACGATCTCCACCCTTCCCAGCCGGTAACGCATATTGGCGATAGCCTGAAGCAGCTCGCCGATGAGACCACCGATCTGCCCATCGGCGCTGTACTCATGCTCAGCGATGGCTCCGATAATTCCGGCGGCATCGATCTCGACACCATCTCCGCGCTGCGCAGCCGCCGCATTCCCGTGCACACGGTGGGCTTCGGCCGCGAGCAATCCCAGGACATCGAGATCAATGACGTGGCTGTGCCCGCGCGCACCCTGGCCGATTCGCGCCTCGCCGCCAGCGTCACTTTCCATCAACGCGGATTCGCCGGACGCAAAGGAGTGCTCGCCGTCCGCGATGGCCAAAAGGTCCTCACCACGCAAGGCATTACCTTCGGCCCGGACGGGAATATCCAGACCGAAAACGTCTTGTTCAATGCCGGCGCTGCCGGGGCCAAGCCGCTCTCTTTTTCCATCGATCCCCTGCCCGGCGAGGAGAACCGCGCCAACAACGCCATCACCCGGCTGGTCGATGTGCGCTCCGATAAACGGCGCATCCTTTATATAGAAGGGGAGCCACGCTGGGAGTACAAGTTCATCCGCCGCGCCGAAGATAACGACCGCATCGTCCAAATCTCCTCCATGGTGCGCACCAGCGAAAACAAGATCTATCGCCAGGGCATCGCCGACCCCAAGGAGCTTTCCGAAGGATTCCCCAACAAGGTGGAGGACCTCTTCCCCTACCAGGGCATCGTCATCGGCTCGGTGGAAGCGAACTACTTCACGCCGGAACAGCAGCAGTTGATCAAGGATTTCGTCGACCGCCGCGGCGGCGGACTTTTGCTCCTGGGAGGCCGCTCCTCCCTGGCGGACGGAGCATGGGGCGTCTCCAATATGGCCGATCTGCTTCCGGTGATCCTCCCGAACCATAAGGACACCTTCCATCGCGAGGATGCCACCGTGGAGCTCACCCCGGCCGGCGCGGACAGCATTATTGCCCGGCTGCTGGAAGATCCCGCGAAGAATATCGATCGCTGGAAGAAGCTGCCTCCCTTGATGGACTACCAGGAGGTCGGCACGCCCAAACCCGGCGCCGCTGTGCTCGCCGAGGCCAAGGTGGGCACGCGCAACTTCCCGCTGCTGGTCACGGAAAATTATGGCCGCGGACGCACCGCCATCATGGCCACCGAATCCACATGGCACTGGCGCATGACTTTGCCGCTCAACGACACGTCGCAGGAGTCCTTCTGGCAACAACTCTTGCGCTGGCTCGTTTCCGATACACCGGGACGCGTTTACTCCTCGATTCCCAGTCCCATGCTCTTTGACGACGGCCATGTGCGCATCTCCGCCGACGTGCGCGACAAAAATTACATGCCGCTCGGCGATGCTCGCGTCGAGGCCCATTTCCTCGGCCCGCAGAATACCGCCGCGCTCGTGGAGATGACCCCCGATCCGAACTCTCCCGGCGTTTTCAGTGCCGAATGGACTGCCGAAAAGCCCGGCACCTATACCGCCGAGATTTCAGCCAAGCACGGCGACGAGGACGTTGGCCGCGATACGCTGATGTTCCAGCGCGTCGATGGCGTGGCCGAGAACTTCCACACCGAGCAGGATCGCGACCTGCTCGAGAAGCTCTCCTCGCAAACCGGCGGACAGTATTGGCAGCCTCAGAATCTGGCCAAGCTTGCCGATCAAATTCCCTACTCCGAGGCCGGCATCACCATCCGTCAGGCCAAGGAGCTTTGGAATATGCCGGTGGTCTTCCTTCTGCTTCTGCTGCTGCCGGCCGCGGAATGGATTCTGCGCCGCAGGTGGGGTGTAGTTTGAAAACGCCGGCGTGTCGTGTGAGAACGTTGGGCCCACTGTGAGAAGCAGTGTGAAAAGAAGCGTGAAGAGCAGCATGAAAAAAAGATGGCTGCTAATAGCCGGACTGCTTTGGTTCGCGTTCTCGGCCGTCGCCGCACGTGCCGCCACATACTACGTCACCATCTCCGGCCTCGGCGGCGAGGCTGATTACGAGCAGCGCTTCGAGGGTCTGGCCAGCGATCTGGATAAGTTGCTCAAGGATTCCGGCGGCGATCTGCGCGTCTACACCTTGTCTGGAAAAGAAGCCTCCCGCGCGCACATCAATGACACCTTTGCCACGATTGCGAAAGAGGCCAAGCCCGAGGACGATCTGGTCGTCATCCTCATCGGCCACGGCTCCTTCGACGGCAGCGAGTACAAGTTCAATATCCCCGGCCCGGACATCTCCGGCAGCGACCTGGCCGCCCTTTGCGACAAGATCCCGGCCAAGCGCCAGTTGATCGTGAACACCACCAGCGCCAGCGGCGGCTCCGTGGCCGAACTGAAAAGGCCCGGCCGAGGAGTCATCACCGCCACCAAGAGCGGCACGGAGAAAAACGCCACGGTCTTCGCGCGCTATTGGGTGGAAGCCCTGCGCGATCCCGCCGCCGACGTCGATAAGAACGAATCCATCACCGCCCTCGAAGCGTTCCAATACGCCGATCGCAAGACCACCGATTTCTACCAGACCCAGAAGCGCCTCGCCACCGAGCATCCTCAATTTGAGGACACGGGCAAGTCCGATGCCGTGCGCGCGCCTTCCAGCGAAACTAACGAAGGCCTGTTCCTCTCTACCTTCACCCTGGTGCGCATCGGAGAGGCGCAGCGCCAGGCCGCCGATCCCGCCAAGCACGATCTGCTGGCCAAAAAAGAAGAGCTCGAACAGCAGATCGATAAGCTCAAATATGAGAAGGCCGCAATGGATTCGGACGACTACAAGCGGCAGTTGACCCAGGCCCTCCTCCAATTGGCGGAAGTGCAGCAGGAGCTGGATAAGTGAATGGCAAGCGCCGAAGCTTGATCCTCATCCTAGCCGCGGCCGCCGTCGCCCTGTCCGTAACTAACCTCGCGCGCGCCGCCACGCCAGACGACTGCCAGGCCCTCCGCAAGCACGGGCATAACGATCAGGCCAAGGCGTGTTTTGAATCCCTCACGCAGTCGCGCGAACCCGCCGTTCGCGCCGAAGGCGACTGGGGCCTCGAGCAGTATCAGGACGCCAATAACGAATTCCGCCAGGCCGTCGAGCAGTCCCCCATGAACGCCAACTACCGCGTGCGCTGGGGCCTCCTGTTCCACGAACGCTTCAACAACAAGGACGCCGCCGACCTCTTTCAGGAAGCGCTTCAGCGCGATCCCAAAAACGCCCGGGCCTTTCTCGGCCTCGCTCTCGTGAGTGCGGACGGCTTCGACAATAAAGCGGTCGCCGAAGCCAAGGAGGCCCTCGAGTTTGACCCCAAGCTCGTCGAGGCGCACGAGCTTTTAGCCAATCTGAATCTCGAGGACTCCGATACGAAGGCAGCCGCCGAGGAAGCCGACGAAGCGCTGAAAATTTCGCCCGAAGCGCTGGACGCCATGGCCATCCACGCTGCCATCGAAGTGCTGGCCGACCGTTCCCCGGACGCCTGGCTCGCCAAGGTGAAAGCGGTGAATCCCACCTACGGCGAAGCCTACGCCATCGTCGCTCACCACCTGATGCTGAACCGGCGCTATGACGAGAGCGTGGCCTACTACCGCAAGGCCGTCGAAGCCGATCCGCGACTCTGGTCGGCGCGCTCCGAGTTGGGCATCAGCCTGATGCGCCTGGGCCAAACCGATGAGCCGCTCCAGCAACTGCAGATGTGCTACGACAATGGCTACCGCGATGCGGCCACGGTGAACAGCCTGCGCCTCCTCGATAGCTTCAAGAATTTTCTTACCTTCACGGACAGCACGTCCATCATCAAGCTGCACAAAAAAGAGGCCGACCTCCTCCTGCCTTACGTTCAGCCGGAGGTGGATCGGGCCATCGCCACGTATACAACGAAGTACAAGATGAAGATCCCGGAGCGCGTGCAAGTCGAACTCTACCCCGATCACGAGGATTTTGCCGTGCGCACGCTCGGCATGCCCGGCATCGGCCCCGTTCTGGGCGTTACCTTCGGCGAGCAGTTAGCCATGGACAGCCCCTCCGGCCGTCCGCCCGGCACCTATCAGTGGGGCAGCACGCTCTGGCACGAGATGAGCCACGTCTTCATCCTCACCGCCACCAATCATCGCGTGCCGCGCTGGTTCACCGAAGGCCTTTCCGTCCACGAGGAGACGCAGGTCTCTCCGGAATGGGGCGACCGCGTGACGCCGGAAATCCTGCTCGCCGTACGCGACAAGAAATTGCTGCCTATTGCGGAACTCGAGGGCGGTTTCGTCCGCCCGCAATATGAGAGCCAGGTGATCGTCTCCTACTTCCAGGCCGGCCGCATCCTGGACTACATCCAGGATCGCTGGGGCCTCGACAAAATTCTGGACATGGTGCACTCCTTCGCCCAGTCCAAGACCACGCCCGAGGCCATTCAGGAAAATCTGGGGATGTCGCCCGAGGATTTCGATAAGCAGTTCTTCGCCTGGCTGTACGAGCAGCGCAACTTGGGTAAAATGGCCGCTTCCTTCGACGATTGGCGCAATCGCATTAAAGCGCTCGCCGAAGCCGTCAAAAATATGGACTGGGACGCCGTCATTCAGAATGGCCCTGCCGTGCTCGCGTTGTATCCCGATTACATCGAGGGCGCCAACGTCTATCAATTCCTTGCCGAAGCCTACAAGGCCACCGGCGACAAGAAGTCCGAAGCGGAAGTGCTCACCAAGTACGAGAAAATCGGCGGCATGAGTCCGCAAGCTTTGAAAGAACTGGCTTCGCTCGAAAAGGAAATGGGCAATCCCCAGGAAGCCGCCGCCACGCTCGAGCGCCTTAACTACATCGCGCCTGTCGATGAGGATCTGCACCGGCAGCTTTGCGACCTGCTCTTCGACCAGAAGGATCTGCCCAACGACGTCCGCGAGTGCAATGCCGTCGTGGACATGCACCCGCTCGACCAGGCCTCCGCACAGTTCAACGCCGCGCGCGCCTACTTCGCCGCCGGCCAGCAGGAACAGGCCAGAAACCATCTGCTGGCTTCGCTCGAGGCCGCGCCCGACTATCGCCCGGCGCAAAAATTGCTCTTACAGCTTGAGGACCCCCAGAAAGGAAAATGACAAGTGGCCACACTCGCTGAACTGAATCTGGACTCCGTGGAACTGAAAAGGCGCGTCGAGCGCTTTCAATCCGTGCGCGACGCCATTCTCGGTCAAGTTCGCCAGGTTATCGTCGGTCAGGAAGAAGTGCTGGATCAGATTCTCACGGCGCTATTCGTCGGCGGCCACTGCCTCATCACCGGGCTCCCCGGCACGGCCAAGACCCTCATGGTGCGCACCATCGCGAATACCCTGGGCCTGATCTTCCGCCGCATTCAATTCACGCCGGACTTGATGCCTTCGGACATCACCGGAACGGACATTATCGAGGAAGACCCCACCACCGGCCATCGCCGCTGGACCTTCGTTCCCGGCCCCATATTCGGCAATATCGTGCTGGCCGATGAAATCAACCGCACCCCGCCCAAAACCCAGTCCGCTCTCCTCGAAGCCATGCAGGAGCTTTCCTGCACGGTGCGCGGCAATCACTACACTCTGCCCGCGCCCTTTTTCGTCCTGGCCACGCAGAACCCCATCGAGCTCGAAGGCACCTATCCCCTGCCCGAAGCGCAACTCGACCGCTTTCTCTTCAATACGGTTCTCGATTACTTGAGCGCCGAACACGAACTAAAAGTCGTGGACCTCACCACTGCCACGCGGGTCGCCCATGTCGACGCCGTAACCAATGCCGAGGAGATTCTCGATTTCCAGCAGCTTGTCCGCATGGTCCCCATCGCCGAAACCCTGGCTCGCTACGTCGTCGATCTGGTTCGCGCCACGCGCCATAACAGCGGCCTGGCCCCCGATTTCGTGAAGAAGTACGTCAACTACGGCGCCAGCGTGCGCGCCGCGCAGTTCATCGTATTGGCCGCCAAGGCCCGCGCCCTGTCGCGCCGCCGTTATCACGTCACCTACGACGACATTACTTCGCTGGCCATCCCCGTCCTCCGACATCGCATCTTGTTGAACTTCCACGCCGAATCGGATCGCGTCGATTCGGACCAGATCTTGCACCGCTTGCTCGAGTCCATGCCGCCGCCCTCGGGAGCCTGACGTGCAGCGATATCTCGACCCCAAGATCCTCGCGGGAATTTCGGGCCTCGATCTGGTCGCCAAAACCGTCGTCGACGGTTTCGTCGCCGGCCTGCATCGCTCGCCCGATTTCGGCTTCAGCCAGGAGTTCGCCGAGTATCGCGCTTATAGTCCCGGCGACGATCTGCGCCACGTCGATTGGAACGTTTTTGCCCGCACCGAACGCGCCTATTTGAAGCGCTACCGCGGCGAAACCAATACCCTGCTGACCATCCTCCTCGATGCCAGCAGTTCCATGAAATTCGCCTCCAAGGGCGTCAGCAAAATGGATTACGCGCGTTATCTCGCCGCGTCCATTTTCTATCTCACTATACAAACCCAGCGCGATGCCGCCGGCCTCATCGTCTTTGACGACGAGGTCCGCTCCTACGTCCGCGCCTCCACCCGCCAGGGCCAGCTTCATCGCTTGCTCAGCGGCATCGAGAACGCCCAGCCTCGCGCCCGCACCGACTACGCCAAGCCCATGCTGCACTTCCAGAATTTTCTCCGCAAGCGCGGCTTGGTCGTGGTCATCTCCGATTTCTTCGACTCGCCGGAAAAGATCGTCCACACCATCGAGCCGCTGCGCTATCACGGCAACGAAGTCGTGCTCTTCCACATCCTGGATCCGCACGAGCTGAAGCCCGAGCTCAATGAAGCCGTCCTGCTTGTCGATATGGAGACCGAGGAGAGCCTGGAGGTCACCCCGGAATATGGCCGCGAGGAGTACCGCAATCGGGTGAACTCCCACCTCGCCGATCTGCAGAACCGCACCCGCGGCGCCGGCATGGATTACCATCTGTTCGTCACCGATCATCCGCTCGACGGCGCGCTGCGCGAATACCTGTCGCTTCGCCAGAGGAGGCACTGATGGGCTTCCTGGCTCCCTGGTTCCTGGCTGGCGGCCTCGCGGCGGGTTTGCCCATCTATCTGCACCTGCTGCGCCGCCATAGAACCACGCCGCTGCCCTTCAGCTCGCTCATGTTCTTCGAGCGGCGCACGCAAAGCTCCATCAAGCATCGCCGCCTGCGCTATCTGCTCTTGCTGGCTTTCCGCCTCGCCGTGATCCTGCTCATCGCGCTGGCCTTCGCCAATCCTTTTATTGAACGCTCCGCCGCTGCCATGGCGGGAGAAAAGCTCGACCTGCTGGTCATCGACGACTCTTTCAGCATGCGCGCCGGTACCCGCCTGGCCGATGCCAAGCGCGATGCCCTCGCTTTTCTCGATGCGCGCAAACCAGGCGACCGCGCGCAAGTCATGTCCTTGGGCTCCCAGGTGCACGTCCTCACCGAGCCCACCCAGGATACCGGCGTGCTTCGCTCCGCCGTGGACAGCGTCGAGCCCGGCGACACGCGCGGGAGCTTCGGCTCGCTCTCGAGCACTTTGCGCTCCATGGGCGAGACGGTGCACACCCCCATCGAACTGCATCTATTCAGTGATATGCAACGCAGCGCCATGCCCGCCAGCTTTACGGAAATGTCCTTGCCCGGAAACGTCACCGTTGTCCTGCACCCTGCAGCCAAAGCCCCGGAAGCCAACTGGACCGTGGAAAGCGTCAGCGCGCCCGGCGAAGTCTTCGATCCCAAGAAATCGCGAGTGCAGGCGGTGATCTCCGGCTACCACACTCCCGACGCGAAAAAGACGGTCTCCCTGGTCGTCAACGGTAAAACCGTCGCCACCCAGACCGTGAACGTTCCCGCCAACGGCCGCGCCAGCGTGGAGTTCGCTTCGCTCGACGTTCCTTACGGACTGGCCCGCTGCGAAGTCCGCATCGATTCCGGAGACACCTTGCCGGCCGATGACGCCGGCCTGTTTGCCGTCAAGCGCTCCGATCCGCGCAAGGTCCTCTTCGTCTACGAACCGGACGATACGCGTTCGCCTCTCTATTTCCGCGCCGCGCTCGCCTCCGCCGCCGAGTCCGCGTTTAACTTGGAGACCGTCACGGTCGACCGCGTGGCCAATGTCCAGCCGGCCGGTCATGATTTCGTCGTGCTGTCCGACGTCGCCTCCCTGCCCGCCTCTTTCGAGGCGTCCCTCACCAACTATGTCAAATTGGGCGGCAGCGTCCTCATTGCCGCGGGGACCTCCGCGGCCCGTCATCCGCGTATTCCCATCTTCGGCGACAACATCACCGACTCTCTCTACTACTCCCGCGAAGGCGCTCGGTTCCAGACTGTCGGCGACAGCGACCCCTCTTATCCCTCCATCGAAAAGGCCAACCGCCTCGCCGGCGTGAAGTTCTATTTCGCCGTGCGTGTTGCCAGCCCGGATGCCCGCGTGGCCGCCCGCCTCACGGACCAGACGCCATTGTTACTGGAAAAGAAGATCGGCGAGGGCCGCGTCCTCTTGTTTACCTCCGGCTTGGACAATTTGACCAACGACTTCCCCCTCCACCCCGTTTTCATCCCTTTTATCGACCAGACGGCGCGCTACCTTTCCGGCATGGAAACCCGCGTCGGTTCACGAATGGTGGATTCTTTCCTTGAACTCCGCACCGCGAAGGAGCAGTCTGTAGGAGTGGAAGTTGTTGATCCTGATGGCAAGCGTCCGCTTTCCCTCAAGGAAGCGGCCACTGCCCAGTCGTTTCAGCTCACTCGTGCGGGCTTCTATCAGCTGCGCTTGGCCAGCGGCCGCCAAGACCTTGTGGGCGTAAATGCGGACCGGCGCGAATCGGACCTGGACGTTATTCCCAGGGACGTCCTGGCGCTATGGACCGGAAATGCCGTAAATGCAGATCAGCAAGCAGCTACCCCTGGCGGCATCACCCAGGACCAGAAAAAACCCTATAGCCTGTGGTGGTATGCCGTCCTGCTTCTACTGGTTGCCACGCTTGCGGAATCCTTGCTTTCGAGCCAATATTTGACGACGTCCCGGGAGGAGCCATGAACACTCGGTATCACCTGGACTCCTATATCAAGCAGGTGCAGAAGCGCTTGCGTATCGGCGCTGTCCTGCGCGGAACCGCCATCTTCACCTCGGTGGCGCTGGCCCTCACGGTCGTTCTGGTCCTGTTCGCCAATCACTACGCCTTCGCCTCGTGGACCCTGACGGCCTCGCGGGTCGTCCTGCTTGTCGCGTTGGCCCTGGTGATTGGCTTCGGTTTGGCTCTCCCGTTGTACGGGCTTAATCCGCGGCGCGCGGCCGGGAAAGCGGAAAGCGCCTTCCCGCAGTTCGAGCAGCGCCTGGTTACCTACGCGGAACGCGATAAGTCGAAGAAGGAGCCCTTCCTCGACCTGTTAGCTGCCGACACGCTGGAAGTCTCGCGCGACGCTCAACCCGATCAACTCGTTCCCAATACGCACCTGATGGGAGCGCTGGCTATCGGCTTGGCATCTCTGGGAGTTTTGATTTGGCTCGTCGTCGCCGGGCCGGGCTATCTCGGCCATGGCGCCGAGCTCATTTGGGCCGGCGGCGCGCACGTCATCGCGCCGATCTACACATTGCGCGTGTCTCCGGGAGATGCCGCCGTGCGGCGCAATGCCGATGAGTTGATTACCGCCCAGCTTACTGGGCTGCAGGCCAATAACGCCAAGCTCTTCGCTCGCTTCCAGAGCGCCTCCAAGTGGGAACAGGTTCCCATGCAGCCGCAGCCGGGAGGCTCCGGATTTCAGTTCCTCTTCGCTGGCTTGCCCGAAGGCGTCGAATACTACGTCCAGGCCGGCCCGCTCACGTCGCAGCACTTCAATTTGCACGTGGTCGATACGGCCCAGGTCAAGCAGATTCGCGTCACTTACCGCTTCCCGTCCTGGACCGGATTGAAGAATCAGGTTGAGGAACACGGCGGCGATTTGCGCGCCGTGGAGGGCACCAACGCCGACCTCGAAATCTTGACCGACCGCCCCATGAATGGCGGCAGCCTCGTCGTGGACGATCAGCCGCTCCAGCTCTCCGGCGGCGAAGGCAACGTCTACAAGGCCACTGTGCACATCGATAAGGATGGGCAGTATCACGTCGCCGCCAATGAGCAGGGCGAGACGCTGCGGGTCTCCGACGATTTCTTTATCGAGGCTCGCAAGGCCAATCCTCCCGAAGTGCGGCTCAACAAGCCCGCCGGCGACTATCGCGCCAGCCCCATCGAGGAAGTTACCGTCAACGTCAACGCCGACGGCGAGTTCGGGTTGAATGCCGTCGACCTGCATTACTCCGTCAATGGCGGCGACGAAAAAACCATCAGCATGCTGAAGCAGAAGGGCTCCAAGCAAGTCGATGGCGCCACGGTTCTCTCCCTCGAGGACTTCAAGCTCATTCCCGGCGATATCGTCAGCATCTACGCCACGGCCAAGGATGCGCGGTCGGAATCGCGGACGGATATGTTCTTTATTCAAGCCGATCCGTTCGAGCGCGAATTCTCCCAATCTCAACAGGCTGGCGGCGGAGGTGGTGGCGGCGGAAGCTTCGGCCAGGGCGATCAGACCGAAATCTCCCAGCGCGAAAAAGAGATCATCGCCGCGACCTGGAAGCAGAAGGGTGATACCGATCATAAGCCCACCAAAGAGGAAGGCATGGAAAATGCCAAGTTCCTCTCCGGCGTGCAGTCTAAGCTCCGCGATCAGGCCGTCTCTCTTGCCGGCCGCTTGGAAGCCCGCGAATTGAGCGACGCCAACCAGGAGTTCAGCGATTTCGAGAAGGATATGTCCAGCGCCGCCGCGGCCATGGGACCGGCTGCGGACAAGTTGCAGAAGCAGAAGTGGTCGGACGCCATACCCGACGAGCAGAAGTCTCTGCAATACCTGCTTCGCGCTGAAGCCACCTTCCGCGAGATTCAGGTAGCTTTCGGTGCGCGAGGCGCGGGCGGAGGTGGCGGCGGGATGGCCGGCCGCGATCTCTCCAGCCTGTTCGACCTCGAACTGGATACCGAGAAGAATCAGTACGAAACCGGGCAGACCGCCTCCTCGCAGAATCAGCGCTCTCAGGAGATCGATGAAGCTCTGCAGAAGCTGGAGCAGTTGGCCCAGCGCCAGCAAGAGCTGGCCCAGCAGCAAAACGGAAATAACCAGACGTATGACCAACGCTGGCAGGAAGAGATGCTGCGCCGGGAAGCCGAGGAGCTGCAGCGGCAGATGGAGCAGTTGGCGAAAAACCAGCAGCAGAATCAGCAGGGACAGCAGCAGAACGGCCAGCAACAGAGCGGCCAGCAGAGTGGACAACAAAGTGGACAACAGAGCGGGCAGCAGAGTGCCAGTTCCGGCTCTAACGGCCAGCAAGGATCGAATGGTTCACCCAGCGGTTCTGCGAGCGGCTCTCCCAATAGCAACTCACAGCAGCAGCAAAGTGCCTCGCAGCAGGCCAATGAGCGCATGCAGCAGGCCCTGAACGATCTGCGCCAGGCCAAGGAAGATATGGAACGCGCGGCCTCCAAGGATCAAAACGGCGCCGCGGCTCGCCGCGCGGCCGAGCGTTTGCAGGAAGCTTCTAACCTCATGAACGGCCTGCAGCAGCGCGAATCCTCGCAGCAGATGGACGCACTGGCGCGCGAAGGCGATCGCCTTCAGAAGGAAGAGGCGGACGAGGAAGCGCGCGAGCGGCAGATGTTCGCCCACGGCAATACGGCCGATGGCCTAAGCCAGACCGGCGAACAGTCCAAGCTCGGCGACGACCGCCAGCAGACCGCCGAAGCGTTGAGCGCGCTGGAAAAGCAGATGCAGGAAGCGGCGCGATCTTTCGGAGCGGGGCAGCCCAAGTCCGCCGATAAACTGCGCCAGGCCCTCAGCGGCATGGAGCAGGACGATTTGACCAATCGCCTCAACAAGAGCGCGGACTGGATTCGCCGCGGCATCGATCCCAGCACCAACGACGCCGGCGAAAAGATGAAGGGGCTTAGCGGCAACGGCATCCCCGAAGCCATGCAGCGACTCGACGATCAATTGCATCAGGCGCAGCAAGCCTTCAATCGCCAGCAGCAGGATCCGCAGCAAGTGCTCAATCAAGTGGAACGCCTACGCAACCAAATGGAAGCGCTCGCCCGCGGCATGAGCGATCAAGCTGCCCGCAATGGTCAGCCGGGACAACGCGGCCAGCAGCCCGGGCAGCAGGGTCAGGGGCAACAAGGACAACAACAAGCGCAACCGGGACAGCAGCCGCAAATGGGCCAGCTTAACCGAAACGGTCAGCCGGGCCAAGGAAACCAGCAGGGTCAGGCCAATGGCCAAGGTGCGAATGCCGCCGGACCTAATGGTGGACCTAACGGCGGCCAGATCGGGCCGCGCGGCGGCGCCTTAGCGGGCGGTTACGGCCCCATCGATCGCCAATTCTATGGCGGCGATACCGGTGGGATTTGGGCGCCGGGACGCGAGACTCAACAGGTGCCTTCCAGCCCGCAGGAGATTCAGCGGGCTTACGAGGACGCCGTGCGCCAGCTCAACGCCCTGCGGCAAAGCTTCCAGGGCCAGCCCGAGCCGATGGCCGATCTTCAGGAGCTGATCAAAGAGATGCAGCGGCTCGATCCCAGCCGCTTCCCCGGAAATCCAGCCATGCTGGAGGAACTGCACGACCAGGTGCTCACCAGCGTGGACAAACTCGAGTTGCGGCTGCGGCGGCAGGCCGATACGAACGACGCCGATGCCGGCCAGATTCGCAGCGGCGATTCGCAACCGATACCGTCTGGATATCAGGATTCGGTGGCCGATTATTTCCGGCGCTTGAGCAAGAATCCGCAGCAGAATTCGCAGCCGAACCCGTAAGCGCTAAGTAGAAGCGCTAAACGCGCTGCTCTAGCTCCTCACTTCCGAGGCGATCGCCTCGCCTACTTCCCTTGTGTTCGCGCGCCCACCGATATCGGCCGTACGCGGACCACCGCTTCCCAAAACCTTCTCAATGGCGCGCTCGATGGCGTCCGCCGCGGAAGCTTCGCCCAGATGCCGCAGCATCATCGCGCCGGACCAGATTTGCCCAATCGGATTGGCGATGCCCTTTCCGGCGATGTCCGGCGCAGAGCCATGCACGGGCTCGAACATGGAGGGAAATTCGCGTTCGGGATTGAGATTTCCCGAGGGCGCGATTCCAATCGATCCCGCCACCGCCGGACCCAAGTCCGAAAGGATGTCGCCGAAGAGATTCGAGCCGACCACCACGTCGAACCAGTCCGGATGCCGCACGAAGTGCGCGCTCAGGATATCGATGTGAAATTGGTCGGTGCGAATTTCCGGATACTGCTTGGCCGTGGCGGCGAAGCGCTCGTCCCAGAACGGCATGGTGTAGATGATGCCATTCGATTTGGTTGCCGAGGTAACGTGGCGGCGGCGCGTTTTTGCCAGCTCGAAAGCGTAGCGGATGATGCGGTCGCATCCGCGCCGCGTGAATACCGATTGCTGCAGCGCGAACTCCTCCTCCGTCCCCTCGAAAAGACGCCCGCCGATATTGGAGTATTCGCCTTCGTTATTCTCGCGCACCACGCAGAAGTCGATCTGCCCCGGCGGGAAATTCCTGACCGCCGGTTCGATGCCGGGAAGCAAACGCACCGGGCGAATATTGGCGTACTGCTGGAATCCACGGCGAATGGGAATCAGCAAACCCCAGAGCGAGACGTGATCGGGAACTTTCGGATGGCCCACCGCGCCGAGAAAGATGGCGTCGAAGGGCCGAAGCTGATCGAGTCCGTCTTCCGGCATCATGCGGCCGGTCTGGAGATAGACCTCGCAACTCCAGTCGAACTCTTTCCACTGGAGAGAAAATCCGAAGCGGCGCGCGGCGGCTTCCGAGACGCGGATTCCTTCCGGAAGGACTTCCCTGCCGATGCCGTCGCCCGGAATGGCGGCGATTTTGTAACTTTTTGATTGAGAGGCGGACATTCCGTTTTGAAAATGGGCCTTTATAAAAATAGGCGGCCGGAAGGTCAGGCAGTGAGCAAGGCCGAAAGCTTGCTCATATCCGGCGCGCTTTCCAGAGTCTTGACGAATTTGATCGCGGCTTCGGTCTTTTCCTTCGGCCACTTGGCGAATTCGGCGCAGCCGCGAAATTTGTCGGCCACTTCGTCGAAGCTCATGGGATTGGCGGGACTGCCCTTGGCGAAATCGGCGCGGCCGGAAAGCACCCTGCCGTCTTTCAAAGTCACTTTGAGGATACTGGTCATCTTGTCGAATCCGGCCGCCTCGGCCACGGGATCGACGTGGAAGTTCACCCGCTGGATCATCGCTTGCACGTCGGGACGCCGCACCACCGCATCCTGATATTCGTTCAGTCCCGCCTTGCGATCGAGGACGAGGATGCTGAGCCCAAACTCCATGCTGAACTTACCCTCGAGACCGGTGGTGGGGCGATGGTGATACAGCGTGGTGGTCAGATTGTGGCTGGTGCCAATGTCGATCTTTTCCACGTCGGCCGGCTTGATGTCATATTTGCGAATCATGGCCAGCCATTCGCCCATGGCCGGATGGGTCAACGAACCCGAAGGAAACGGCTTGATGGAAACGCCGGGCGAAGCGAATGTCCAGGGCTTGCCCAAGCGGTTGACGATCGACCCGGGATCGAACCCGCCTCCCTCGGCCTGAAAAAATCCCAGCGGGCCTTCGAGAATGTCGGGTGCGGCGGTCCAGCCCAGGGCGGCGAGGTCCACCGCGACGGTGCCGTTTTCCGCGGCATGGCCGGCGTGAAAGGGCTTGGTCATGGAGCCAAAATTATCGCGCAAGCCTCCTCCCTCGGCAGCCACTACGCCGAGAGCGTAGGCCGTCTGCATCGCGTTGAGTCCCCGAAGCTTCGCGCAGGCCGCGGCGCTGCCAAAGGAGCCGCAGGTGCCCGTGGTGTGAAATCCGTCGTTGTAATGGCGGGGATCGATGGCTTCGGCGATTTTGGACTCCACTTCCACGCCTACGTGATAGGCCAGCATGAATTCCTTGCCGGAGCGCTGCGCGATCTCGCACAAGGCGAACGCCGGAGGAAGCGTGGTGACGCTGGGATGGGTGAGCAAGCCATAGACGCGATCCTTGGCCGCGGAAAGCTGGGTATCGTCGAAGTCATCGGCATGAATGGAGACGCCGTTGGCAAAGGCGGCGAATCGCGCGGGCGCCTTTAGATTCGAGCCGATTACGGCGGCCTTGCCGTTCACGCCGAGGTTTTGCAGATACTGACGGACGAGCGGCGCCATCACGGAAGCCGATCCGGCGAGGGCCAGGCCGAAGCCGTCCAGGAGCGATTTCCTGCCCAGGTCCAGCACGTCCGGGGGGATGTCGCTGTATTTCGCGTTGACGATAAATTCGGAGACGTATTTGGTGAGCCCCGGCGCTTTGGGGAAAGGCGCGGTCTCCGGCGGGCGAGGTGCTGCGGGCGCTGCGGAGAGAGGATCAGTCCCCGTCCCCGCCGCCAGCGCGGCCATGGCCAGCGAGTTCATAAAAAAATCCCGGCGAATCATTGCGTCACCTCCCTCCCTCCCCCTACTGTCTTTCTGTAAGTGCGCATTCTAAAGGGGATTAAGTCATTTGTTTTGTAACTGCGCATTCTAAACAGCTTACCGGACAAGGGTCGCTTGCGAAAACCTCAGGCTGCCGAGCTAACCTCCGCAGCGCTACGTTTAACCCTCAACGGCCGGCGAGGAGTTTGGCACGGGAAGTGCGCCGCCGGGCCCCTCCCCCCACCTTTTTTGTAAACGTTGTCATCTAAATGATTTACCGGTTCACCCGCTCTCAAGCTGGCCTCTCGGACATGAACAAAGGCAAATACCTACGCTTGCTCAGGTGTAAGGCTCTTCATGACGTCATCCTCATGACGTCATTTTCTGCACGCATATATCAATTATACCGCGCGAGTAAAGCGGCGCAGCGGAGCAAAACCCCTTCTCCGCAGAGCCGGGAACGGACGCCCGCAACCCATCCTCGCGTTCCGAGAAGGAGAGAACGGAGGGACTCTGGTTTAAGAGCGCTATTATCCTCTTTTAGGTCGCGTCGCCGATCAACCGGGCCATTTCACTGAACCTGCAGAATGCATTTGCGAGTTGCATCTGTCGCGGCGTGCGACAATCCGGCTCGAACAACCTGGGGCTTCCCACCACAATGACGTTAGACATCGCCCGCGAGGTCGCCACATTTAGCCGATTCAAGCTGTACAAGAATTCCATTCCTCTCGGAGCATCCTCTGGAGATGATGTAGTCAATGAATAGATCACTATCGGTGCTTCCTGCCCCTGAAATTTATCGACCGTCCCGATTCGACATTTCGGAAGCCGCCGCGACAGATCGGCCACCTGCGCGTTATACGGCGCGACGATCAAGACGTCTTCTTCTTTCGGCCGACGACTATTACCCGCGCCGCGGAACCATTTCACTTCCGGCTTCAGTAATCCGCCTACGATTCGTGCAATGATTTCTACTTCCTCCTCACAAGAGTTGCGGTTACCTTCATGCTCGACGGGAACAAACCATAACCCAGCCCCGTTCAACCATGCGTGACCTTCCAGAACGCGGCTCTGCGTGGTCGCATGCGAGCTTAATTTGCCCTCATAAAAAACGGACGATGTAAATTTGCAGACCTCTGGATGCAATCTCCAGCTCTCTGGCAAGAAAAATCCCATGTCTTCCGCAATCGTTTTGTGACCATTCAGCAGATGCTCCAGAGCCGATTTCTCCGCACCGTCTGGGTGGCTCCCCTTTAAGGGCCGCTCCAGTTGTTGCGGATCACCAAGAAGGACCAGTTTCTTCGCCGATTGCGACACGGCGAGTACATCCGCCAAAGACATCTGCCCTGCCTCGTCGATGAAGAGAACGTCCACCACCTCAAAGGCTGGCTCGGGCGACCACAGCCAAGACGTACCACCGACAACATTGGCTTTGCCGGAGCGCAGCGCCGCCCAGGCCTCCTTACTGTCTTTTTTCGCCACCGCAACGCCGTCGCTTTCCTCGCCATTGTCGTCCCGATGCATGCACCGCACTCCCAGATCTTTTTCGCGCGCCGCTTCAACCACATCCTCGAGCAATTTGCGAATCACTTTGTGGCTCAGAGCCGTGACACCGATCTTCTTTCCTCGTTTCACCAATTCGCAAATCATCCGCGCGCCGGTATAGGTCTTTCCAGAACCGGGAGGACCTTGAATCGCAAAGACCGAATCCGCAAGGGCGAGCACAATCCGGCTCGTTGTGTTTTCGGGTTTTTCCGAAGCAAGCGGCTGCAGCTTCTCTCCATCCAGCAGCCTCGGCGGCTTTCGTAGCAGCAAATCGCGGCCAGCGCGATAACGTCCCGGCGCATCAATTCCATTTGCCACGACCGCTTCGCCTATCCGGTACAGGGAACCCGCCTGAGCATCTGTCCGCAGCGGGGAGTCCCACATGAATACGGTAGGCGGATGGGCCTCAGCGGTTTTCTTCGTCTTTTTGATCTCTACGGTGCCGTTTATGGAGTCGATCGCGATTACCTCACCAATTTTGTGATCTACATCTCCGAAATACACGTCCTTGCCCACGCGCACGTTAGTCTTATGCGGGTCAAACGAATAGCGGTCGGTTGGCACTTGTTTCCCAACATCGACTCTTTTCACGAAGCGCATTTTGGTGAGCCCCACTCGCTCGTCGAGTAGATCCTCGTCATCCATATCCGCGAGCCGGTAGCCCTCTTGCCAAGCCCTCTTGTCCTCACGGCGATGCCAGCTCAAAAGCTGCGCCAGTAGCCATTGAGCAGACTGCTCTAGCGATCTGGCGCCCGGATCCGCTGGAATCGTCTCGCAAAGCCGCTGCGTCAGCGCGGCCGTTCTGTCCAATTTGTCCTGCAGCTTCTGGGAGGGATCACCACTCTTTTCTGGAGGTCTAGGCACAGCAGTTCCGCTTTCCACCAGCTTACGTCGTTCCTCCTCAAGCCAATCGCGTAGGCCCGCCGCGGAAAGGCAATCCTCACAGTTGTATCCCTCCATTACTTCACGAATAGAATCTGGCAACTCGTCATCAGCCCGACCCAACTCCAGCGCATGTTCCACGTACCGCATAGCCGCGCGTGATTGTTCCAACGGTGTTCTCCGCTCGAATCCGTAGAAGGGCTCCGCCTTCTTCAAAGAATATTCTTCCACGCTCGCCCGTATTCCTTGCCTGTATGCCTGATGCAAGTCAACCAGCACACCTGCTCGCAGGAGCCGGTCTACTTCGTCTTCTCGCGTCGCATGCATACCCATCAACCGCTTTAGAGCTCCAGGCTCATATGCTCCGAAGTGGTAGACATGCATTTTGGGATCAGTTTCTCGTCGAGAGGAGATCTCATCCACCAGCCACTCAAACGCTTTCTTCTCTTCAGCGCGGTTCAATGCCCATCGTTTTTCGTAACTCATTTCGCCGGCCGCATTCCTGAAAGCAAAACCGAAAAGGTATTGCAGTCCCGATTCGCCAACGAACGGATCTCCTTCTATATCTGTAAACACGTCGCCGATCGAAGGTTCCAGCAATCTACAAAGCCCCGTTTCCTCGGCGACCGGCAAAACGAGTTCATGTACCGGTTTGTTCTCCGTACGTCCCTGCACCTGAACGCGCGCCTGTTCCCGCACATGCTCGATGGACTCTCGCGAGCCATGCTCAGGCCTTTGGCTAAGCGGTATCGGCAAAACTCCCAGTTTCGCCATGGTCTCTGTGTGCCATTCTTGCAATTGGTTCTGTTGCTGTCGGCGAATTCCGGCCACCAGCGACAAATGATCGTCTGCTCGCCGCTGCGCGTCGCACTGGCGAAACCATCGGCACACTTCACAATGCGGCACGGGCTCTGGATAGGTCCCATTCGCATCGCCGCTCTCAATCTCCAGCTCAAACCGACGCTTAACGTAACGGAAATACGCAGCATAATCAGCCACGCGATAGCGTTCGCCCTCGAAGGTTTGCCCAGGAGGGATGACCCACATGAATTCCGGACCGTATCCCTGGGTGCGTTCCAACAGTTCCGAATACAGCGACAATTGCAAAATCGTACCCGCCTTGGTTTCAGGCGCGAGCTTCGTATCAGCCACTTCATACGACCAGTCCCATTTTGAACTGCGCTTACTCACCCTTCTTAAGACATCAGGCCTTCCAAACCATTTCCCGGCGGTCAATGCGCCCTGCGCAATGACTTCGGCGCCCTGGCGCATCAGGCTTAACGTTTCCGCAATAAGTTTCTTCTCATCCGTGACGTCTGCGAGGTTCTCTACGGCGATCCGTTTCTGTTGTAACAAATAGTCAAGGTAGGCTGTTTCGTGCCGCTTACCGAGTTCCCGAATCACTACGAGGTGGGGCGCCGCCCACTCCGGGGCAGCCTTTGCGCCACGTGTTACCTGCAAATCTAATGTCGTCACATGCCGGCAAGCCAAGTGATTGCTGAGGTCGGTCGCCGACAGCCGGATTGTTCCGTTTAGTACTTTCACGTGTAACGCGACCTCTTCCAGGGGCGGAGCCTAGCAATGTTCGTGCGCGTTTGGAATACGAGCGACCAGAAAATCGCGTGGCGCAAGAACGAGTTCGTGGAGAGTTTACTCCCATCTGGCAGGCTATTGCGCCCTTGGCGCGGGGAGGCTCGGGGCGAGGGGCGAATGCATCGAATAGCAGAGTTTCGAGGGCAAGGAGGTGGCTATGGCTATCGCTCAAGGAAAATCGAACAAATGCGCACACCCAGCGTGTTCCTGCACGGCAGCGAAGGACAGCAGTTATTGCAGCGTGGAATGCGAAGCTGTGAAGAATATGCCGGACATCGATTGCCGTTGCGGGCATCCCGGTTGCAAAGGACGCGCTCACTGAAGCGGCGGATGCTTATGACGCCTAAGAACAAAATAGAAAGGGCCAACAGGCCGAAAAGTACGCCGGAAGAGATCGATCCGGTGGCCGAATCATCCGACGAATCGTTTCCCGCGAGCGATGCTCCGGCGTGGACGACGAGCGGCGACGGCCGGTCCGCTCTGAAGAAGAAAAAGAACCGAAAGAGAGATTCGCTAAGAGAAAACGCTGGGAACGACCGGAGAAAAGCAGATCCTCCGGTATCTGGAGTCCGGTGGACTCCACCGGAGTCCCTAAACCGGACCTCACCGCCATCCGCGAAAAACGCGGCTGCCACCCCATCGCGCGCAAGATCGGCGCGTGCCCGGGGGCCCCGGCACTCGGTTCGGGATGACACGGAAGCATGTGGCGCGGCTAATCCAGGTGCGCGACGCCCATTGCGATGAGTGAGCTGGCGGAGACGGCGGGGACGCCTGGGGCAGCAGCGGATCGCTATACCACCGGTCCCCATACGACCGGTCCCCATACCATTGCTCACTACACGACCAACATTCCCGCGCGCCTGGACCGCCTGCCGTGGAGCGGCTTTCACTGGCTGATCGTGTGGGCGCTGGGGATCACCTGGATCCTGGACGGCCTGGAAGTCACTCTCGTCGGCGCGATCAGCGGCGTTTTGCAAGAGCCGAAGGTGATGAACTTCACGCCGGCGACCATCGGGTTCATCGCCTCCATGTACATCGCGGGCGCGGTTTTCGGCTCGCTCGTCTTCGGATATCTCACGGACCGCTGGGGCCGCAAGCGACTCTTCTTTATCACTTTGATTATTTATCTGGGCGGAGTGCTGCTGACGGCGCTTTCCTGGAACATGTGGAGCTTCGCGCTGTTTCGGTTTTTGACCGGCGCGGGCATCGGCGGAGAGTACTCGGCCATCAATTCGGCGATCGATGAATTGATCCCGGCGGCGTATCGGGGGCGCGTGGACATCATCGTGAACGGCAGCTACTGGATCGGCGCGGCGATCGGCTCTCTCGCGACGCTGGCGCTGCTCGATCCGCATATTCTGCCGGCGAATATCGGCTGGCGAATCGGCTTCGGCACGGGCGGGGTGGTGGGGTTCGCGATCATCGGGCTGCGGAAGTATGTCCCTGAAAGCCCGCGCTGGCTGATGACCCACGGCTACGAAAAAGAGGCCGAGGAGACGACCGAGCAGATCGAATCCGAAATCGTGCGGCAAACGGGCAGGAGCCTCGAGCCAGTGTGCGGACACGAGTTGCGGATCCATCCGCGGAAGTCGTTCGGGTTCGGGATCGTGGCGCGAACGATGCTTTCGACGTATCGCAGCCGGTCGATACTTGGGTTGCTGCTGATGATTTCGCAGGCGTTCCTCTATAACGCCGTGTTTTTCACCTACGCGCTGATCCTTACGCGCTTTTACGACGTGCCGCCGGGGCGCACGGGCATTTACCTTTTGCCATTCGCGCTGGGAAATTTTGCCGGGCCGCTGTTGCTGGGCCACTTCTTTGACACCGTCGGGCGGCGCCAGATGATCTCCGGAACGTATGCCATATCCGCGCTGCTGCTGACGGCGACGGGTTGGATGTTCAGCAAAGGATATCTCTCCGCGGATACGCAGACGGCGCTGTGGACCGTGATCTTCTTTTTCGCTTCGGCAGCGGCGAGCTCGGCCTATCTCACCGTAAGCGAGATTTTCCCTCTCGAGATTCGCGCGCTGGCCATCGCCTTCTTCTTCTCGGTGGGAACGGCTGTCGGCGGCGTGGCCGCGCCGTGGCTCTTCGGCTACCTCATCGGCACCGGGTCGCGCGAGGAGATTTTCTACGGCTATCTGATCGCGGCTATTCTGATGCTGCTGGCCGCGGTGGTGGAAGTATTCTATGGGCTGAAGGCGGAGCGAACTTCGCTGGAGGAGTTGTGCGTGCCGCTTTCGGCCATGCAGGATTAGGCGAGAGACGTTTCCTCCGGTAGTGTAAAAGGATGAACAACATTAAAGGCGAGAAGAAGGAGTTGCCAGGAGAAAAACGTAAAGAGCTACTCAGAGCGTTGAAAACCCGTTTTGAGAAAAACATGAACCGCCATAAAGGTCTTGAATGGACAAAAGTACAAGCAAGGCTGGAAGCGAATGCTGAAAAACTGTGGTCACTCAAGAAATGGAAAGAACTGGCGGCGAACCGGATGTTGTTGGTCATGATAAAAAGACGGGCGAATATATTTTTTACGATTGTTCAGCGGAAAGCCCTAAAGGCCGCAGAAGTATTTGCTACGACCGTGAAGCGCTGGATTCAAGGAAAGAACACAAACCCAAAAATAACGCCATGGATATGGCAGCTGCCATGGGCATTGAGCTTTTAACGGAAGAACAATATCGAGAGCTGCAGAAACTTGGAAATTTCGATACGAAAACGTCGAGCTGGGTGAAAACACCTTCTGATATCAGAAAACTCGGCGGCGCCCTCTTTTGTGATCGCCGGTACGACACCGTTTTCGTGTATCACAATGGTGCGGAATCTTACTATGCCGGCAGGGGGTTCCGTGGCTCGCTAAGGGTCTAAGTTTACGGCGAGCGCGACGTGGGAGCGCTGTTCGCGATGCCCCGCCCGTGGGTGTTCGCGTTTTGCGGTGTGGCTCCCGTCGGTTTTCTTTTGATGCAAATTAGCCACGATGCCGTCGCCGGCGGCGTTCCTGTGATGGACAGCGGCGCCGAAGGCCCGCCATATGCGCCAGTTCCCCGCGTACTCCTCGAGCATGCGTTCGGGATGAAACTGCAGGCCGACGACGAAGCGATGGCGGGGATCGTAGAAAGCTTCCACCAAGCCGTCTTCCGCATGCGCCATGGGCCTCAAGCGCCGGCCCAGGCGGCGCACGCCCTGATGGTGATAGCTATTCACGAGCAACTCGCGGCGCCGATACCATTGCTCGAGCGGCGTGCCGGGAACGATGGTCACCGGATGGCGGTGTTCGTCATAGTGTTCGTAGTTGATGTGCTTCAGCTCGGATTGCTTTTCCTTCTGCACGTCGCCAAACAATGAGCCGCCGTAGATCACGTTGAGCAGTTGCGAACCACGGCAGATTCCCATGATCGGAATATCGTTGCGCAAGGCATGACGGGCCAGGCGGATTTCGATGGCGTCTTTCAGCGGATGCGTTTTTTCGAGATAGCGCAAGTTGGCGTCGTCGTGGTCGTAGCGTTTAGGCTCGATGTCTTCGCCCTCGACGATCAGCAGCCCGCGCATATGTTCCATGTATTGCGAGAGGCAGCTTCGCGCGTTTTCGACCACGGGAACCATGATGGGAAGAGTTTTGACGCGAATGAGAAGCTGAAGATGGAATTCGCCGACGTAATCGATGAGCTTGTGCTTGCGGCTGGTGCGCCGCGTGACGACGAGGACGACGGGCCGTCTCATTGGGCTTTCATGCGAGTTGCGGCGAGCATGTGCGCAACTCTCATTGGACCAATGTGCGCAACGCGTCGACGAGACGCGCGTCTTTTTCGCGCCCCTGCGAGGCCACGCGGATGTGCCGGTCGTCCATGCCGATCTTATTGGAACAGTCGCGCACGTACATGCGGTGATCCTCGAGCAGGCGCAACTGCAATTCGCCGGCGGTCATGCCGGTATTCACCTTGAACAAAACGAAGTTGGCGCCGGTGGGATAGACGTCGATGCCGCGAATCGATTGCAGCGAGCCGTGGAGCCAGCGCACGTCTGCCATCAGGCGCTTGCGCGCCTCGTGGTAGGCGGCATCGGTTTGCGGCAGGAGCGAGAGAAAGTATTCCGCCAGAGTATTGAGATTCCACGTGGGAATGAAGCGGCGCAGGCGATTGAGCAGATACAGATTGCTGCTGTAGCAATAGCCCAGGCGCAAGCCGGGAACGCCGCAATGTTTGCTCATACTCCTGACGATGAGCAGATTGGAAAAGCGCTCCGCCAGCGGCATCAGGCTGGGCACGGGGTCGCCGGCGAAATCGATGAAGGATTCGTCGACGATGACGAGCTCGAGATCGGAGGCGGAGTTGAGGAAATCGATCATGTCGTCGAGCGGAAGGAACTGGCCGGTGGGATTGCCGGGATTGATGATGAGCGCGGAGCGCAGATTTCGCTGGTGGATCCAGCGCAGATACTCGGGCAGGCGCAATTCGTAGCGCTGCTGGGGATCGAGGGGATACAGTTCGGCGTCGCGCTGATCGCGGAGCTTCTCGATATATTCGCCAAAGGTGGGGATGGGCACGGCGAAGCGGTCGATGAGGAATGTATCGATGAGCACGATCAGCTCGGTGGCGCCATTGCCGATAATCAGCTTCTCCGGGCTGACGTGCAGCACGGCGGCCAGATTCTGCTGGCTCATGATGGGAGTGCTGGAAGGATAAGACTTGATGAGACTGGCGAGATTGTGTTCGAGATCGCGCAACATCTCGGGCGTGGGGTAGTAAGGATTGGCGATGAAGCAGAAGTCGATGATGTCGCGCGCCTTTTCGTAGCCGACCAGATCGGAAAGCGCGGGCGAATGCGAAGTCTCGTAGAAAAGATGGCGCTTCAGTTCCCCTGCCGACGCGAGTGCGCTATTGGGCATGATCGGTCCCCGTAATCCCCTTTTGACCTCTTTTGTCCCCTCGCTGCCAAATTATAGTCGAATGGCGGCTGGGGCGCGGCTTCGCGGACAGCACAAACCGCATTTTTTGCAACCCAGGAGAGAGTGCGGCCGTTTCTGCCTTGATCCAAAACGAGCTAGAATAGAGGCTCAAGCGAGAAAGTCCTCAGCTATTGGAGTCTGCCACATGGAAAAACAGGCGACGAAACAAAGCAAAGAAAAACTCGACAAAGTGACCAAGACGGACGCCGAGTGGCGCCAGCAGCTTTCCGACGAGGAGTACCAGGTGACGCGCAAGAAAGGCACCGAGCCGGCGTTCACGGGCAAATACTGGAATACCCAGAAGCACGGCGTTTTCGAGTGCGTGTGCTGCGGCGAGCCGCTCTTCGATTCGGCGACCAAATTCGATTCCGGTACCGGCTGGCCGAGTTTCTCGGCGCCGCTGGATGATTCCAGGGTGGAGATAGAAACAGACGAATCCTACGGCATGGTGCGCACGGAAGTGATGTGCCGGAAATGCGAGGCGCACCTGGGGCACGTCTTCCCCGATCGCCCGAAACCGACGGGGCTGCGCTTCTGCATCAACTCCGCGGCGCTGAAGCTGAAGGAGCAGGAAACCAAGTAGGCGCGCGGCCAGCGATGGCGCAGGCGCGGCGGACGAGCGGCTAGTGACTCATTTTGATTTTGCAGGCTTCTTTGGCCCTTCGGTGAGTGCCTGATACTCAGCCGACAGGACGCGAATCTTTTCCATCAGTGCTTCCGATTCGCTGGTATCCGGCTTCATTCGCTCTAGCTCTTTCCACAGTTGATGGATGCGCTCAAGTTTTTCGGAAGCCGTATCCATCCGCACCTCCTTTGAGGCGCCGAGGAGGGCTGGCAATCCCCCGCGATCCCAAATCTAGCATGACCCTAAATCTTTTGGTAATGGTACTAGATGGCTGAAAAAGCGTTGTTAAAGCCGTTGTTAAACCATTGTTAATGAGTGCGATTTTCTTTTGAACTCAAAATGAGTGCCTGGCGACGAGTGTACGCTCTTGACGGAGGCGGGAGTTTTGGCTAAAGTTTGTGGGCCATGAAGGCACGCGGGCATCATCATCACCTCCATCATCACGGCGTTGAGCCGTGCCCGCGGAGGCTTGAGTAGCCGAGAAAGTTTCGTAAAGCGCTCTCACTGACCCGCTGGCGCGGCAAACGCCCAGCGGTTTTTTTTTGGATTCGCAGGTGGGCGGAAGCGATGGGATGGGCGTGCTTTCGCTTCAGGAGGAACGATGGACCTGGATTTTGACAAGCTTGATGGGCTGATTCCCGCGATCGTGCAGGACGCGCGCACGGGCGAGGTGCTCATGCTGGGCTTCATGAACGAGGAAGCGTACGCAGAGACGCGCTCGACGGGCGCGGTGACTTTTTTCAGCCGCTCGCGCGGGAAGCTCTGGCGCAAGGGCGAACAGAGCGGCCACGTGCTGCGCGTGCGCGAAATGCGCGTGGATTGCGACGCGGATACGATCCTGGTGCGCGTCGATCCCGTCGGCCCGGGCGTCTGCCACGAAGGCTACCGAAGCTGCTTCTTCAGGCGGTTGGATGAGAGCGGCGACGCAAACATTGTCGAGGAGCGCGCGTTCGATCCCGACGCCGTGTACGGCGGAGGGCCGCGCGTATGACCACGACGAAACCGGCGCCGGCGTTGAAGCTGGGCTTGCCCAAAGGCAGCCTGCAAGACGCCACGCTGCAACTGCTGGCGCGCGCGGGCTGGCGCGTGACGGTGAGCTCGCGCAGCTACTTCCCCAACATCGACGATCCCGAAGTTACCTGCATGCTGGTGCGCGCGCAAGAGATGGCACGCTACGTGGAAACGGGCGCGCTCGATGCCGGCATCACGGGGCGCGATTGGGTGCTGGAAACGGGAGCGGAAGTGCAAGAGATGGCGGAATTGCTTTACGCCAAGCAGAGCCTGGCGCCAGTTCGCTGGGTGCTGGCGGTGCCCGATAATGCGCCCGCGCAATCGGCGCATGACCTGCAAGGCAAGGTGATCGCCACGGAAGTGGTGAACCTGACGAAGAAATATCTGGCGCGGCACGGCGTGGAAGCGCGGGTGGAGTTCTCCTGGGGCGCGACGGAGGTGAAAGTTCCGCAGCTTGCCGACGCCATCGTGGAGATTACGGAGACGGGATCGTCTCTGCGCGCCAACCGGCTGCGGATCATCGACACGGTGCTGGAATCGCGCACGGTGTTCATCGCCAATACCGCCGCGGTGAAGGACGACTGGAAGCGCGAGAAGATTTCCAACATCGTTCTGCTGCTGCAAGGGGCGATTGCGGCGTACAACAAAGTGGGCATCATGCTGAATGTGAGACGGGAACATCTGGGAGGCGTGCTGCAAGCGTTGCCTGCGCTCAAGAATCCGACCATCTCCACGCTTTCGGACGCCGATTGGGTGGCCATCAACACCATCGTGGACGAGGACGTGGTGCGGCACCTGATTCCCAAGCTGAAGGCGGCGCAGGCGCAGGGCATCGTGGAATATCCGCTGAACAAGATCGTGCTGTGATGCGCATCCTGCGGCTGACATCGCGCCTAGAGGAGAAGATACTGGCCACACGGCATCGCCGCGACGCCCGCGGCGAGGCTGTGGCTTCGCGGATCGTGGGCGACGTGCTCCGGCACGGCGATGCCGCATTGTTTGCCTGGACGCGCCGGCTGGACGACATTCGCCTCACTCCGAAAAACCTGTGGCTTGGGGCGAGCGAGCGGCGCAAAAGCTCGCGCGCGGTTCCGAGGGAACTGCGGGCGGCCTTGGAGCACGCGGCGCGCAATATCCGCCGCGTGGCGGAAGAACAACTACCGCGGTCGTGGAGCATCGAGGTGGAGCGCGGCGTACGCGTGAGCCAGCGCGTGGCGGCAATCGACACGATCGGCTGCTACATTCCCGGCGGGCGCTTTTCCCTGGTTTCGACGCTGCTGATGACGGCGATTCCCGCGCAAGTGGCCGGAGTGCGGCGCATCGTGGTGGCCTGCCCGCATCCCAATGCCGCGTTGCTGGCCGTGGCGGAGATGCTTGGGCTCGAAGAGATCGCCCATATCGGGGGCGCACAGGCCATTGCCGCGTTCGCCTACGGCACGCGCACGGTCCCGCGCGTGGACAAGATCTTTGGCCCGGGAAATCGCTACGTGACGGCGGCCAAGCGCCTGGTGAGCGGCGATTGCGCCATCGACATGCTGGCCGGGCCCACGGAATTGCTCGTCGTTGTTGCTGGGGGCGCTGCGGGCGGCAATCCCGAATACATCGCCGCCGACCTTCTGGCGCAGGCCGAACACGATCCCGACGCCATCGCGGTGCTGGTTACCACGTCACGAAAGCTGGCTGAGGAGGTTCGCAAGGCGGTAGCCGAGCAACTCACGGATTTGCCGGAGACGAATCCGGCGAAGCGGTCACTGGCCGAAAAAGGCGCCATCATATTAGCTCCGGATTCCGGAGCGGCGATCCGCTTCGCGAATCGCTTCGCGCCGGAGCATCTGAGCATTCCCAGCGCCGAAGCCAAGCTCGCCGAAAAGCTGGACGCGGCGGGCAGCGTCTTTCTCGGACCGTGGAGCGCGCAATCGATCGGCGATTATGCCAGCGGCACTAATCACGTTCTGCCCACCAGCGGCGGCGCGCGCACGCGGGGCGGCCTTTCCACCTGGGATTTCGTGCGTTGCACAACGGTGCAGGAGGTGACGCCGGCGGGCCTGCGCAGCCTCAGCCCCGTGGTGGCGGCGCTGGCGGATGCCGAAGGACTGGTGGCGCATCGGCGTGCCGTGGAGGTGCGCGGGTGAACGCAACGGCGAGAGTCAGCGGTGCTCGAAACCGCAAAGCACCCGCGCGCCTGCGCTTTCGTCCTTCGGTGGCGCGCATTCGGGATTACGAGGCGCCGGAAGAGGGCCGCGAGGGCAAGCTGCGGCTGGACTTCAACGAAAATACAGTGGGCTGTTCACCCGCGGTTTTGCGCGCTCTGCGCAAAGTGACGCCCGAGCAACTGGCCATGTATCCCGAGTACGACAAATCCGTGCGGCGCCTGGCGGCTTCGTTTGGCGTGCGGCCGGCGGAGATGCTGCTGACCAATGGTGTGGACGACGCGCTGCGCTTGCTGATGGAGGTGTTCATCGAGCCGGGCGATTCCGTGGTCGTTCCCGAACCTACGTTTTCGATGTATCGCTTCTTTTCGCAGGTGGCGGGAGCGCGCATCGTTTCGGTTCGCTACGATGAAGCGATGAACTTCCCGCTCGAGAAGACGCTCCGCGAACTGGGGCGCTCGCCGCACATTCTTTTCATCGCCAATCCGAACAATCCGACGGGGACGCTCCTGGACGAATCGGCGCTCAAGCGAATACTGGATGCCGCGCGGCGCACGCTGGTTCTAGTGGACGAAGCGTATTTCGACTTTGCGGGAATCACGACGCTTCCCTGGATTCGGCGGCGGCCCAATTTAGTGGTCTCGCGCACGTTCTCCAAAGCCGAGGGCTTGGCCGCGCTGCGCCTCGGAGCGCTCTTCGCACGCTCCGACGTGATTGCAGGGATGCGCCGGGCGTTTACGCCCTATCCGGTGAACTCGCTGGCGCTGGTCGCGGCCGAAGCGGCGCTGAGCGACCGAAAGTTTCTGCGCGCCTATATTGGCGATGTCCTTAAGAGCCGCGATCAACTGGCGCGGGGGCTCGAGCAATTGGGGGCGCGCGTTTTTCCCAGCGGCGCCAATTTCGTCCTGGCGGACTTCGGGCCGGGCGGCTCGCGTTTGGTGAAGCGCCTGGCGCGCCGCGGAATTCTGGTGCGCGACCGCGCGTCCGAGTTCGGCCGCGACGGGTTTGTGCGGATTACCGCGGGAACGGTGGCGCAAACGCAGCGCTTGCTGAAGACAATCAAGGAGGAGCGGTGAAACGCGGCGTGAAGCTGGCCCCAAAACTGGTTATCTTTGACGTGGACGGGGTTCTGGTGGACGTCCACGGGTCGTTTCATCGCTCCATTCTGGATACGGTGAAGCATTTCACGGGCCGCCGCTTCACTTATAACGACATTCAGCAATGGAAGTCGCGCTCCGGGTATAACGACGATTGGCGGCTCTCGACGGATTGGGTGAATTCGCTGGGGACGAAAGCCGAGTACGCCGAAGTGAAGCGCGTGTTCCAGAAGATGTATTGGGGAACGAAAGGCACGCGGGGCAACGTGTGGCGGGAGCGCTGGCTCGTCTCGCCGCGCGTGCTGGAGCGCTGGGCCAAGCGCGCCGAACTGGCGCTCTTCACCGGCCGCACCCGCCGCGAATTGCGCCACACACTCAAGCATTTTGGCGTGGGCAAGCTCTTCTCGCGCACGGTCACGATGGACGACGTGAAGCAGCTCAAACCGAATCCCGAAGGGCTTCTGCGCCTCGTCGACGGCAACGAACCGGAGTCTGCTCTTTATCTGGGCGATATGTTGGACGACGCTCTGGCGGCCAAACGCGCGGGAGTTCCCTTCCTCGGCGTGCTTCGCCACGGCAGCGAAGCCCATCGCGTCCGCGCGGGACAATTGCGCCGCCACGGCGCACGCATCATCCTGCACAGCACGAGCGAGCTGGAGAAATATTGGAAATGAGGAGCGCCAGCATCCATCGCGTCACTAAGGAGACGGACATCCGCTTGCGCCTGAATCTGGACGGCCGCGGGCAGGCGGACGTAAGCACGGGCATTCGTTTCCTCGACCACATGATGGACCTGGTGGCGCGCCACGGGGCCATGGATTTGCAGATCGTAGCGAAGGGCGACCTGGACGTCGATCAGCACCACACCGTCGAAGATTTGGGCATCACGCTTGGCGAGGCGGTGACGAAAGCGCTGGGCTCGAAGCGCGGTATCCTGCGCGCGGGCTACTTCCTGATGCCCATGGACGAAACGCTGGCGTCCGCGGCCATCGACTTCAGCGGGCGGGCGCATTGCGTCTGCCAATGGCGCTTTACCGCGCGCCTGGTGGGCGATCTGCAAACCGAATTGGTGGAAGATTTCTTTCGCGGATTCGCGCAGGCCGCGGCGGCCAATGTGCACCTGCGGCTGGTGTATGGAAGGTCGTCGCACCATCAGGTGGAGGCGATCTTCAAGGCTTTCGCGCGCGCCTTGCGGTTCGCGGCGACGCGCGATCCGCAGCTCAAGCGCGTGCTTCCCAGCACCAAGGGACTTTTATGAGCAGCGCCATGAAGATTTCGCTGGTGGAGTACGGCGCGGGCAATCTGCCGTCGGTGGAGCGCGCGCTGGCGCGGCAAGGCATCGAAACCGAACGCGCGGCCACGCCGGATGCGGTCGCCGCGGCCAGCGTGCTGGTGCTTCCCGGGGTCGGCCACTTTGGCCAACTGATGCGCACACTGGGCTCGCGCGGCTTGCTCGCTCCGATCCGGCAGGCCATTTTCGGCGGTGTGCCGATGCTGGGCATCTGCCTCGGGCTGCAAGCGCTCTTCGCGTCCAGCGCCGAAGCTCCCGACGATACCGGCCTCGACGTCATCCCCGGAACCGTGGCCGCTCTGCCGGTGACGGCCAAGCTGCCGCACATGGGATGGAACCAGCTCCGCCAGGTGCGCCCTTCGGCGCTGCTCGAAGACATTCCGGCGGGCGCCTACTTCTATTTCGCGCACTCCTATGCCGCGCTCGACGCGGGCGAATCGACCGTGGCCACATGCGAGCACGGAGTCCCGTTTGTGGCCGCGCTCGAACGCGAGAACCTATTCGCCGTGCAGTTTCATCCCGAGAAGTCGGGCGACGTGGGGGCGCGCGTGCTTGCGAATTTCGTGGCCTACGCCGCCGCGAGGAAAAGCGCATGACTTTGGCGCGGCGCATCATTCCTTGCCTGGATACCGACGGCGAGCGCGTGGTGAAAGGCGTGCAATTTTTCAACCTGCGCGATGCGGGCGATCCCGCCGCGCTGGCCGCGCGCTACAACCGCGAAGGCGCCGACGAGCTGGTGGTGCTGGATATCGCCGCCTCGCGCGATCATCGGCCGACCTTTCTGAATACGATTTGCCGAGTGGCCGCCGAACTGGCGATTCCGCTGACGGCCGGCGGCGGCGTAGCCAACGTGGACGACGGCCGCGCTATCCTGCGTTCGGGCGCCGATAAGCTCACGGTGAATACCGCGGCGCTGCGGCGCCCGGAGCTGCTCACCGAACTTTCGGCTGAATTCGGGGCGCAAGCCGTGGTTCTGGCCATCGATGCGAAGCGAGTGGGCAAAAGGTGGGAGGCCTTCGTGCGCGGCGGGCGGGAGTCTTCCGGCCGCGATGCGCTGGAGTGGGCTATCGAGGGCACGGAACGCGGCGCCGGCGAGATTCTGCTGACCTCCATGGACCGCGACGGCACGCGCAGCGGCTTCGACCTGGAACTGACGGCAACGGTCTCCGAACGGGTGACGGTTCCCGTGATCGCGTCGGGCGGGGCGGACACCCCGGCGACGTTCCTGGACGTGTTTAAGCAAGGCAAAGCCGACGCCGCCCTGGCCGCCTCGATTTTTCACGATTCGGTGCAAGGCCTGGGCGAACTGAAATGCTTTCTGGATTCGCAAGGAGTGCCGGTGCGGCTGAGCGGGTAAGCGGCGATGGGGCCCGACGGTGGGGAGCACGCAAATGACCCAGGGCCCCGCCAAACTCCAGCGGGCGCCCTGGGCTACAAAACTGGAGGTCGCGAAGGATGGGGCACGCGCACAGCCAGGAGTGGCTGTGCCACTCATAGCATCACAATGGTTCACACATGATCATTCCCTGTATCGACATTCAGGACGGCCGCGCCGTGCAGCTGATCCACGGGCGCAAGCTGCGCATCGTGGTTAATGACGTTTTCGGCCTGCTGGAGCGCTTCCGCAAATATCCGCTGCTTCACATCATCGATCTGGACGCCGCCATGGGACGCGGCGGCAACGCGCGCCTGGTGGGACAGCTCTGCCGCAAAGCACCCATGCGCGTGCGTGTGGGGGGCGGAATTCGCACCGCCGCGCGCGCGAAGAGCATTCTCGAGGCCGGCGCGGAGAAGGTGATCATAGGGAGCGCGGCGTTTCGGGGCGGCGCGGTGAACGATGCCTTTCTCTCGCGGATGGCGCGGGCGGTGGGAAAGAGACGAATCATCGTCGCGGTGGATACGGACGGCGGGCGAATCCTGGTTCGCGGATGGCAGGAAAAGCTGGGGCTGACTCCGAAGGAGGTGTTTCCCGAACTGGAACGCTACGCTTCCGAGTTTCTGTGTACCTATGTGGACGCCGAGGGCACCATGCGCGGCACGAACCTGGGCTGGTTCCGCAAACTGCGCGAGGCCACGCGCCTGCCGATTACCGCGGCGGGCGGAATTCGCAGCGCGCGAGAGGTGCGTCAGCTCGAGAAACTGGGGATGAATGCGGCCGTGGGGATGGCGCTCTACCTGGACAAGCTGGGCTGAGGAAATCGCGTCGACCAGGCCCTCATGGATAGCGTATCCCCTATGGACTCAGTTACTTAAGCCATTCTCAGAGTTTTCACTTTCGCTCAACAAATCTCCTGCTAGAATTAAGCCTGTAAGGACTTTTACGGCACGGGTTTAAGCTTCGTCTTTCCCGTCCTGTGGTCTCCTCCGCATGAAACGTTACGGCGAACATCGCATTCCGGGACGGCTTTTTGTCGTCGAAGGCATCGACGGCTCCGGCAAGTCCACGCAGTTGATGCTTCTGCATCAGTGGCTCAAGGCCGAGGGCTACGGCGTGGTGTTCAGCGAATGGAACTCCTCGCCGTTGGTGAAAGATACCACCAAGCGCGGGAAGAAGAAGCAGCTTCTCACGCCCGCGACGTTCAGCCTGATCCACGCCACGGACTTCGCCGATCGCACCGAACGCAACATCATTCCCCTGCTCAAGGCCGGCGCCGTGGTGCTCTGCGACCGTTACATCTATACGGCTTTCGCGCGCGATGCCAGCCGAGGCATGGACCCCGAGTGGATCCGGGAATTGTACGGCTTTGCGGTGAAGCCGACGGTGGGCTTTTACTTTCGCGTGCCGCTGGAAACGGCCATGAAGCGCATCAACGACGCGCGCGCCGGATTCAAGTACTACGAAGCGGGGATGGATCTGGGCCTGAGCGACGATCCGGACGAAAGCTTCCGCCTCTTTCAGGGCCGCATCCTGGAGGAGTACGACAAGATGATCCCGGAGTTCGGGCTTACGGTGATCGACGCGACCCTGCCCATCGAAACGCAACAACAGGAGATGCGCCTAATGGTCTTGGCGAAACTCACGCAAGCGAAGCAGCTCCGAGTGGCTCCATGAAGGAAAGCTATGGAGTGCCGCTGCCCGGCCTGAATCTCGACGACCTGGCCGGCAAACTGATCGTGCTGGAGGGAACCGACGGCGTGGGGCGGTCGACGCAGATTCGGCTGCTGAAGGAATGGCTAGAGCAGCAGGGCCATGCCGTGCTGGATACGGGATTGACGCGCTCGGGGCTGGTGGGCAAAGGCATCAAGCGCGCCAAGGAAGGCCATACCCTGGGCCGCATCACCCTGACGCTTTTTTATGCCACCGATTTCGCCGACCGGCTGGAAAACGAGATCGTGCCGGCGCTGCGCGCGGGATTCGTGGTGCTCACGGACCGCTATATCTATTCGCTGATGGCGCGGTCGATGGTGCGAGGGCTCGATCCCATGTGGGTGCGCAACATTCACCGCTTCGCGCCCAAGCCGGACGCCGTCTTCTATCTGCGTATCGGCGTCGACGAGCTGATTCCCCGCGCCGTGTTTTCTCGCGGCTTCGATTACTGGGAGTCCGGCATGGATCTCTACTCCACCGAGGACATGTACGACAGCTTCCGAAAATATCAGACCGCGCTGCTCGACCAGTTCGACCATCTGGCGGAGGAGTTTCATTTCAACGTGATCGACGCACGACCCGAGGCTCGCATCATTTTCGAGCAACTCAAGGCAGGCATCGATCGCATCCTCGCGCCTCCTGCGGTCCGGCCTTTGGTTACCCCGCCAGAGGAAGAGCCCGTGGCCGTCGCGGAACTGGCCATCGAGGAAGCCTCGGAAGAACAGCGTAGACGAGCCTAGTGGACCATGAAGGCGCAAGAGCAAGATGAACTTCAGACTTCGACGGCGTCGCGGGCGCTGAAGCGCTCGCTCCAGCGCGCCCTGCGTAATCACCGGCGCGCCGGCAAGAAGCTGAAGGCCACCCCGGTGCACGACCTGCGCGTCTCCCTGCGCCGCTGCCGCTCGCTGGCGGAAGGACTTTCCGCCATCGATCCCGATCCCATCTGGCGGCGCCTGCGAAAAGCATCCAAGCGGCAGCAGGGCGCCCTTTCCGATTTGCGCGACCTGCAGGTACTGGAGAGCTGGCTGAAGCCCTTACGCCTGACCGCGGGGCCCGTGGGCGAGGCGTTGGCCGCGCGCCTGAAAAAAGAGCAACGGCGCGCCAAGAAGAAAGCAAGCCGTTCGCTGGACTCGTTTCCTCGCGGCCGCTGGAAGCGCTGGCTGCGCCGCCTTCCCGCACACGCCGAACTCATCCCCGCGAACCAGGGGCGGGTGGCGCAACTGGTGCTCGAGCAATTGACGCACGTGATCGAACTGCACGAACGGTGGGTCAGCGAGAAGGAGAAGGAAAAAGGGGAGCCGAATCCGGAGGTTTGGCACGACCTGCGCGTGACGGTGAAGCGCTTCCGCTACATGGTGGAGAGCTTTTTGCCGGAAAAGAGCGAAGCCTGGGGCGAGGAGTTGGGACACGCTCAGGACTTGCTGGGAGAGGGGCACGATCTGGACGTCTTGCGCGCGCTGATCGTAAAGCTTTCGGGCAAGAAATCGCTGCGCAAGGCCGAAGCCTCGGTAGCGAAAGCGCTGCGACGCGTGGACGCGGCGGCGCAAAAGCGGCGCGACGAATACGCCGCGCTGGTCTCCGCGGCAGCGGATGGACGCGGGCGTTCAACGGCGGAGGACGAAGCCGAGGCCGTTCCGAACAAAGCAGAGGCGGGGGCCGTTGGGAAAAGTGAGAGCCAGTCCCTATGGGACCGCTGGCGGGTCGAACTGCTGCCGATGGCGAAGGTCAGTGGCCGAGGCGGCGAAGAATCCGCGAGGTCAGCATCCAGAAGAGCGTCGCGCGCAAAGGCGCCAGCGAATCGATATCCAGGCAGGCCGCGCCGGATTTCTTCAGCGACGTAAAGGGCGCCGTGGCTTTGAGCGCGTGGGCGATGAATTCGTCCATCTGCGGCGCGTGGCCGAAGCAGATCACTTCCCCGGTGAACCGTGCCAGCTCTTCCACCAACTTGCCGGGCTTGGCCTCGGGCTTCAGCGCGTCGGTGGTCTTCAACAGCTTGCAATCCAGCCCCAGAACCTCGCAAATAATTTCGCCGGTTTGCACCGCGCGCACATAAGGGCTGGTGAGCAGCGCCGTGGGCTTCACGCGCAACGCCCGCAAACCGCGCGCGGCGGCGCGGGTGCGCTGAATGCCCTTGGGAGTCAGGTAACGCTCGGGTTCGGGCGGGCAATCGGGATCCTCGCGATCGACCGCGATGCCATGCCGCATCAGGTAAAGACGCATGCTCCTCCCCATCTCTTCGAGTTCACCCGCCGATTCCGTTCTCTCGCGATACGAAACCATCGTCTATCCCACTCTCGCGACACTGGCGAACGCCTTGGTCGCATACCGCTATCGAATTGATGTTGAAGACGGGCCGGGTGAGCCGGCGGACCTGGTCATGCCGCGGACCGGCCAGCAAGCACGGACGGACGCCGCGCGCCATTACCGTTCTGAGCGCGCCTGACGCAAGCAAATCTCACGGGTATGCCGAACTCCGCCTCGAAAAGTTTGGCTTTGCGGCGCAGTTCGCGCAGATTGACTTGAGCCTCGCTGGCAACCAGGCGCAGCAGGATGCTCTTGCGCTGAATTTTCGCTTCCACACGCCGGACGGCCTGAGTTCTGCCGGCATCGAGCGCCACCGCAATGCGCAGCAGAGCCGCCAATTGCCGCACGCGGATGCGATCGGCGGCCACCAGGGCTCTGTAGAGACGGTGGTGGGGCTCGGGCGTGGACTCGCCGTGGTAGCGCACCAGGCAAGCCACCACCGATTGCTGATGGTTGCTGAGGCCGGGAATATCGGCGTGGCGCACGAGATACTCACCGTGTTTGTGGTGGCCCTTGGCGTTGACGGCAATGCCCACGTCATGCAGCAGCGCCCCCAGTTCCAAAGTCACGCGCTGGGACGAGGGAAGTTCGTGCACGGGCGCCAATTGATCGAATAGCTGGGCAGCCATGCGGCGAACTTGCTCGCAATGTCCGGCATCCGAGTGCATGCGCGCGGCAAAGCGGCGGGCCTGCTGGCGCAGCGCTTCGGCGCGCTCGTCGTTGGCGCTGGCCGGGCCGAAGTGGGCCGCCGCCAGTTCGTGCAACACGCCCTCGCGAACACCCACGCCCGGAATGATCAATTGGTGCAGGTCCAACAACTCCGCGAGCGTGGTGAAGACCACCGCGGCCACGCCGATGACCTCGGCGCGATCCCGGCGCACGCCAAAGGTATCCATACGGCCCTCCACGTCCAGGCGCAGGATCTCCCAGAGAATTTCGCGCAGGCGGCGAAGATTCAAGGTATTGAAGCCGGCCACGCGGGGACCGGGAGCGATGCGAGACAGAGCCTCGGCATTGCCACCGCAAGCCACCGCCGAACTGCGGCCGACTTGCGGCGGTTTGTGCAGAGCACTCCGCAGGACGGAGCGGACGCGGCTTTGCAGCGCGTTGAAGGAATCGGGCGTGAACGGCCCGGAGAGATCGAGCTGTTCCATCAGGCGAACCGTGCCCAGGGGCAACGCGAACCCGCGCTCCACTTTGCGCCCGCGCAGGAAATTCAGCTCCAGGCTGCCGCCGCCGAGATCCAGAATCAATCGCGGAGAAAAACGGCCGACGGACACGCCGAACACCGCTTCGCGCACCAGCCGCGCCTCTTCGGCCGCGCTGATGGCCACGAGCTCGATGCCCGCTTCGCGGAAGATCCGCGAGATCAGCGCATCGCGATTGGCCGCCTCGCGCATGGCGCTGGTGGCCACGGCCGAATATTCATCCACCTCATAGCGGTCGAGCAGGCTGCGGAAATGCCGGAAGGCTTCCACGGCCCGCTCCATGGTGCGCGGGTCCAGCCTTTTTCGGGTGAAGACGTTGTGCCCCAGCCGCACCGACCAGCGCGCGCTGGCCAATTCGCGAATCTCGGTGGCCGAACTCGCACGCGCAACCACCGCTCGGATGGCGTTCGATCCGGCATCAAGCGCGGCGATCGTCAGTGGCGACGGAGTTACTGGCATGGGACACCCGGACAGGGATGCCTATAGGAAGGAGTACCGTTCCGAATTGCAGCAGTAAACCTGAACCGATTCAGCGACGCCTCCAAAACCCTAGGGTGCCGCGGGACAATTCCTGGGCGGACAACCGTTTCCGCCACAGCGCGTTCAGAATAACACTACTCGGAAAATTCAAGATTAATTTTTGTTCACAAGAATGGTTTCGGTTACCTGGAAGGAGAGGAATTAGGGCAATCAGCAATCAGGACCAGTGGGACCCATCAAGAAACCATCAAGGAATAGGCGCGGCCAGGCTTTCGCGGCAAGCCTCGCCTGCCCGGCGTATGTCGTCTTCCGTGTGGGCGGCGGAAACGAAGAGCGCTTCGAATTGCGAGGGCGCCAGCAGGATGCCGCGACGCAGCATCTCCCTGAAGAAGGAGGCGAAGCGGCGCGTGTCGGAGGTTTTTGCCGCGGCGTAGTTCCCCACCGCGTTCGCCGTGAAGAATAAAGTAAGCAGCGATCCCACGCGGGTCACTTGGCCGGCGAGACTGGTTTCAGACAGCGCCTGCCGCGTCATATCTCCAAGCATCTTGGACTTTCGTTCCAGCGAATCGTAAAAGCCAGGCGCCGCCAGCCGTTTCAGCGTCTCGATTCCCGCGCGCATGGCCAGCGGGTTCCCCGAAAGCGTGCCGGCCTGATAGACCGGACCCAGCGGCGCGACTTGCTCCATCAGGTCCCGCCGCCCTCCATAGGCGGCCACGGGCAAACCGCCGCCGATGATCTTGCCCAGCGTGGTCAAGTCCGGCTCGATACCGAAGAGCGTCTGCGCGCCTCCGAAACACAAGCGGAAGCCGGTGATGACTTCGTCAAAGATGAGCAGCGCGCCATGGCGCCGCGTCAGTTCGCGCAATCCCGAAAGAAAGCCCTCCGCCGGGGGAATCACTCCCATATTCGCGGCCACAGGCTCGACGATGACGGCGGCGATTTCCTTGCCGTGCTTCCCGAACAGCCGCTCGACCGCCGCAAGGTCGTTATAAGGCGCGTCCAGCGTGAGTTGCGCCAGCGCCTGCGGAACTCCGGGAGATGCGGCGATGCCCAAAGTGGCCAGGCCGGAGCCAGCCTTGGTCAGAAAACTGTCGCCGTGCCCGTGGTAGCCGCCCTCGAACTTGACGATGAAATCCCTGCGCGTGGCCGCGCGCGCCAGGCGTGCCGCGCTCATGGTCGCTTCCGTTCCGGAGTTGACGAAGCGCACACGCTCCATCGACGGCAGCGCCTTCTGCAGCATCTCAGCCAATTCGATCTCGAGCTCCGTGGTCATGCCGTAGCTGGTGCCGCGCGCCGCCTGCTCGGCGAGCGCAGCCGTAATTTCCGGGTGCGCGTGGCCCAGAATCAGGGCGCCCCAGGAGCAGACGAAATCGGTGTAGGCGTTGCCGTCCACGTCCCACAGCCGCGCCCCCTGCGCGCGGTCCACAACAACAGGCGCGCCGCCCACGGCGCCAAAGGCGCGCACCGGACTATTCACGCCGCCCACCAGCACGCGTTGGGCGCGCTCGAAGGCGTGCTGCGAACGGCTGTGTTGCTTTTCGGGAATCGTTGCCACGCGGGAGTGCTCCTGAAACTAGGGTTAAGGCGACGCGATCAGCAGGCTTTGGTCCATCGCGCGACGTCCTTGGCGTGATAGGTCAAGACGATCTCCGCGCCAGCCCGCTGGATGGCGGTGAGAATTTCCAGCACCACGCGCTTTTCCTCCAGCCAGCCGTTGCGCACCGCGGCTTTCACCATGGCGTATTCGCCGCTTACGTTGTATGCGCCCACGGGCACGTCGAAGCGTTCGCGCACCTGGCGAATGATATCGAGATATGGAAGCGCCGGCTTGACCATGACGATGTCCGCGCCTTCCTCCAGATCGAGCGCCACTTCCCGCATGGCCTCGCGCGAGTTGGCGGGATCCATCTGGTAGCTGCGGCGGTCGCCAAACTGCGGCGCCGATTGCGCGGCCTCGCGAAAGGGCCCGTAAAATCCGGAGCAATACTTCGCGGCGTAGGAAAATATGGGAAGCTGCGAGAATCCGTGCGCGTCGAGCGCCTGCCGGATGGCCGCCACGCGGCCGTCCATCATGTCCGAAGGGGCCACGATATCGGCCCCGGCGCGAGCGTGAGAGAGCGCCTCGTCCGCCAGCAACTTCAGCGTGGGATCGTTGGCCACTTCGCCATTTTCGATCAGGCCGCAATGCCCATGGCTGGTGTACTCGCAGAGGCAAACGTCGGTGATCACGATCAGATTCAGTTTGGCCTTGCGAATGGCTTCGATGGCGCGTTGCACAACGCCGGTGGCCGAAGAAGCTTCCGAGCCGGTTTCGTCCTTACGTTCCGGGATGCCAAACAGGATCACTCCGGGAATGCCGAGCCCTTCGACTTCCCTGCACTCTTCCACCAATTGGTCGGGCGACTGCTGATAGACGCCGGGCATGGAGCCGATCTCCACACGCACGCCTTTGCCGGGTCCGACGAACATGGGGTAGATATAGCCGCTGGTGGTGAGGCGCGTTTCGCGCGTCAAGCCGCGCAGCGCCTCGGTGCGGCGCAAACGTCGCGGACGTTGCGCTGGAAATGTCACAGTTGCGTTCCTCTCTCGCCGCTCACGCCGGCTCGTTCGCGAGCTTATTAGCCGCTGCGAAGTAGTTCTCAAGGCCCTCGATCAAGGACGCCGTGGTGGACTCCTCGGCCTGCACGGCCACGGGCAAGTTCGCGGCGCGAATGGCCTCCGCGGTTACGCGCCCGACAGCGGCAAACACCACGCGCGGGTCCCAAGTGGCCAGCGCGTCGGCTCCGAGCAAGTTCTGAAATTCGCGGAAAGCCGAAGGGCTGAAAAACGTCACCGCATCCGCCTGCCCCGCGCGAATGGCGGCGATCAGGTTGTGATCCAACAATCCGGGTCCCACCGTCCTGTAGGCAATCACCTCAGTGACTTTGGCCCCAGCCCTCCGCAAGAGCGCCGGCAACTCCTCGCTGGCGCGGTCGCTTCGCGGCAGCAGAACGTTTTTCTTTGCCACGGCGGCGCGAATCTCGGCCGCGAGTCCCGCGCCGCTGAATTCGCGCGGCACGAGCGAAGCTTGCAAGCCCTCCCTTTTGAGGGCCAGTTCGGTGGCCGAGCCGACGACGGCGATCTTCGTTACGTTCTGCGTTACGTTCTTCGCCGCGTTGTTTGGGCCAGCGGGCCAGCATTCCAGCGCGCGGCAGCGGCCGAGAAAAAACGTTACGGCATTCGCGCTGGTGAAAATCAGCCAGTCGAACGTATCGAGCGAACGAACGGCGTGGTCCAGGTCCACCGTATTCTCCGGATCCACAAAACGCACCAGCGGAAGCAACACCGCCTCGGCGCCGAGTTCCTCCAATCGCCCCACCAACTCCTTGGATTGTTCGGGAGCCCGCGTAACGATAACGCGCCGTCCTTCCAGTGTTCGAGTTTTAACCGTGTTCAACGCTCCGTCCCATGAGCCGAAGCAGGCGGCCGGCGCCGCGCTCGATGAGCGCCGCGGCCACAGAAGCTCCCAACTCCCTTGGATTTTCCCATAAGCCGGCGCGGGTTTCGCGCACGGCTTCCGCGCCATCGACCGAGAGAACGCAGGCATCGATCTTCAATCCACTCGATTCGCCGCGAGCCCATACTCCTAGGGGCACCTGGCAGCCGCTCTCGAGGCCGGCGAGCACGGCGCGCTCCGCTTCCACGGCGGCCTGCGACTCCCGATGATTCAACTTCCGAACAGCGCCGGAAAATTCGTCTCCCGCGCGCATTTCGATGCCAATAGCGCCTTGCCCGGCGGCGGGCAGGCAGATCGAGGGCGGCAGAAGTTCGCTGATCTGATCGGCGCGGCCCAACCTTTCGAGCCCGGCCTTGGCCAGCACAATCGCGTGGTAATCGCCTTGCGCCAGCTTAGCTAGGCGTGTGTCCACGTTTCCGCGCATCTCCACCATTTCCAGGTCGCCGCGATGGTGCCGCAACTGCGCCTGGCGCCGCAGGCTGCTGGTGCCCACGCGCGCCCCGCGCGGCAATTCATCGAGCTTGAGACCATCGCGAGAGATGAGCGCATCGCGCGGGTCTTCCCTTTCGCAGATGGCCGCAATCTCGAGCCCCGGCGGAAGAGTCGTGGGCACGTCTTTCATGCTGTGGACGGCGAGATCGATGCGCTCCTCGAGCAGCGCGTCTTCCAGTTCCTTGGTGAAAATTCCCTTGCCGCCGATTTCGCGCAGCGAGCTTTGCCGGTCGCGATCTCCCGAGGTGCGGATGATGACGAGCTCGGCGGCCGCTCCGTGCCGCGCCAATCCGGCGCGCACGTATTCCGCCTGCCAGCGAGCGAGCGCGCTGCCTCGCGTCCCAATCCGCAACGACCTCAAGGCTTGCCCTGGTCGAGACGGAAGAGGTCCCTGAGCGCTTCGAGGGTTTGGAGTTTGCGGCGCAGGTCGGGAACGGCTTTCAACTGCTCGGCGGGCGCAAGCAAGACGCGATTCAGCAGCTCATCCATCATCTGGGCGATACGCTGCTGATCTTCGGGCGCGAGATGGGACATGTCGCCAAGCCGCTCGCGCAGGAACGCCTCGCGCTCCGCGCCCAGGCGCAAGCGCAATTCGCGCACCACGGCGCTGGCCTCGACGCCAGCCTGCCAGGACTCAAATTTGCTCAGGTGCTCCTCGACGAGGGCTTCCACCTTGGGAATCTCCGCTTCGCGAGCGCGCTTATTTTGCTCCACGATGTCTTTGAGGTCATCGACGCCGTAGAGATAGATGTTGTATAGCTCGGCCGCCTCGGGCGCCACGTTGCGAGGCACGCCCAGGTCAATGAACAGCAGCGAGCGATTGCCGCGCGCGGCCATGGCCCGCTCCACGGCTTCGCGGGAAAGCACCGGCTCGGGAGAGGCTACCGAGCAGATGACCACGTCCGGCCAGGTGAGCTCCGCATCCAGCGCGTTCCAGTCCGCCACTTCCGCGCCAAAGCGCCCGGCCAACTCGACGGCGCGTTCACGAGAGCGATTGGCCACGCGCAGGCCGGAGATTCCGCGGTCGCGCAGATGGCCGAGCACCTGTTCTCCCGTGGCGCCCGCGCCCAGAATGAGGGCCTTGTGCGACTTCAAACTGCGAAAAATACGCTCGGCCAGCTTGACTCCCGCGAAGGCGACCGACATGGGCCGGGTGCTGATCTCGGTCTCGGAGCGGACGCGCTTGCCCACTTCGAGGGCGCCCTGGAACATGCGGTTGAGCACCGGACCGGTGCCGCCATGGTCTACAGCAATGCGATAGGCTTCGCGCACCTGTCCCAGAATCTCGGCTTCGCCCAGCATCATGGAGTCGAGGCCAGCCGCGACGCGGAACAGGTGCCGCACCGCTTCGCGATCGTGCCGCCGGTAAAGGCTGCCGCTCAGGGCCGCGGGCTCGATCTTGTGGAAGGTGGCCAGAAAAAGCTCGATGGCCCCGGCGCTGTCTTTCGCGGATTGCGGCGCCGATTCGGCGGGAACGCCGTAGAGTTCGCTGCGATTGCACGTGGAGAGCACCAGCGTCTCGGAAAGAACGCCGCGCGAACGCAGCTCTTCCGAGGCCAGGCGAGCGTCCTCGCGCGTGAACGAAACGCGCTCGCGCAACTCGACCGGGGCGGTGCGGTGATTCAAGCCTACGAGAACAATCTCCACAGCCTAGTTTCTCCGTCGCCGGGCAGGCCCGGCGGAAGTGTCCTCCGACCCGGCGCGCATCAAAAGTACCGGTGAAAGCTCGAGAGGTACAGATTCACTACGCTATAGCTGAACAGCACAAACAAAAAATTGACTACGCACAGCACCGAGGCTCGCGCCCCCCGCCAGGACCCCGTCCGCCCCAGCCATAAGTAGCCTGCGTACACCGCCAAGATCACCACGGTGATGATCTCCTTGGGATCGCCGTTCCAGTAGCGTCCATAAATGCGATTGACCCACAGCAATCCGAACGCGATGCCGACCACCAGCGAGACCAGCCCCACGATCACGCTGCTGCGGCTCATGCGTTCCAGCGACTCGAGCGCCGGGAAGCGCCACACGATCCTGCCCAGGCGCCGGCTTCGCAGCAGGCTGTTTTGCACCAGATAGATGGCGCTGAGCACAAACGACAGCGCGAACGCGGCATATCCCAGCACATTCAGCGTGATGTGCAAAGCCAGCAGCGGCCCCTGCGCCGGAGGCGGCGTGGGCGTAACCGGGCGCGTGCCCTGGGCCAGCGCAAAAACCGCGATCACAAAAGGAAGGATAAAGGCACCCACGGAACGGTCCCGGTGGAAGAGCTCCAAGCCCAGGTAAGTGGCCGCCAGCAACCATCCGAACAGAGAAAGCGAGCCGTAGAGGTCGTCGTACGGAACCGTGTGCGCCAAGCGGCTGCGCTCGATGAGGGCCAGATAATGGCAGCCCAACCCGGCAATCAGCAGCAAGGTGCCCAGCTGCCCAAACAGGCGCCGCGCCGTGGCGAGAAAGGCGATATAGCCCGCCAGACTGGCGCCATAGCAGAGGATCGTAAAAAAAACCAAATGTGTCGCCATAGGCAGGGGTAACCAGCTCATTATACAGCCGATTCTTCCACATTTCCGTAGCCAAGAACTCCCTGGCCTCTCGAAAAAATACCATTGACACCATTATTACCACAGTGATATCCCGGAGACCTCGCGGGCCGAACTGGAGACTTTGCCGACTTATGAGTGGAGCTTTCCGATGATTTTCTGGCACTGCAGGCTGTCTATCGTCCTCGGCGGATTGCTATTACTGACCTATGCGATTTCTGTTTCGGGTCAAACGGTCGATACAGCTAGAAATGCCATTGCCGTCGCCCAGCTACCAATTACGTTCGAGCCGAATCAAGGCCAGGCCGACTCCCGGACGCGGTTCTTAGCGCACGCTGGGAAGATGTACTTGGAGTTGCGTCCGTCTGAGATCGATTTAACCGTCGGCGCGGCGAGAACGTCTGAGACGTTGAGCCTCGATTTGATTGAAAGCGACCGAAGAGCACGCATCACGCAGATGGACCAAGTGGAGACTCAGACCAACTATTTCCCAGATCGGGATCCTTCCAAATGGCATACGCATATTCCAAATTTCATGCGAGTCCGGTACAAGAATATCTATCCGGGCGTAGACCTGCTGTTTTACGGCCATGGTGGTCAACTGGAGCATGACTTCTTGGTGGCCCCCTTGGCTGATTATCGCCAAATACGCATGCGCGTGAGTGGAGCGCTGAGGCTCTGGGTCGAGTCCGATGGCTCTCTCAAGATTTCTTTGCAGAACGGGAATCTGATTTTTCATTCACCTGACCTGTACCAGAAGTCCTCGCGCGGTAGAGAAAGGCGGAGCGGTCGATTTATCTTGCGATCGAAGAATGAAGTTGGCTTTGAGATCGGAAATTACGATCGCACCAAACCACTGGTAATTGATCCCGTATTGACCTATGAAACGTTTCTTGCGACCACGCCGCTCAGTACCTTCGGTGTGGCAACGGATTTGGCAGGGAACACATATGTGAGCGGAATAGTTGAGACGCCTAACGGCGGGATCGGACCGCTTGCAATCGTCAAAGTGAATCCTGCGGGAACCGGCTTGCTGTATGCCTCCTACATTGGAAATTCCGAGACCGCTGGAAATTCGATTCAGCCACATGGTGGCATCGCTGTCGACGCCAATGGTGACGCAATTGTAGCAATAGCGACTTTGACTACAAACCTCCCACTGAAGAACCCGGTGGCGCCAGCCCCTACGGGCATAGGTTCAGAATACGAGTACGTTTTGTCTCTTTCGCCGGACGGTTCGGCAATCAACTACGCCAGCTTACTGGGGGGCTACATGACTTTCGTCGCTGGCGTTGCACTGGACGTTGCGGGCAATGCGTACGTTACGGGAACGACGGATTCCCCTGCTTACCCCGTCACTCCCGGCGCGCTCAACAACAACGCTGTGCCGCCGGGTTCCAATGCATACATGTTCGTTTATGTGACAAAGTTTCTCGCCAACGGAAGCCTGAGTTACAGCGCTCTCCTTGGCAACGCGTTTTCTCCAAGGGGGAGCAGCGGACTGATGGGCTCCTCCGCAATCGCAACCGACCGCTCGGGGGATGCCTACATCACGGGAGCGGCTGGCGTTATGTGGCCGGTCACCGGCAATGCGTATCAAAAAGGGGGTGGGCCCACCACGGCTCCATTTATAACCAAGCTCTCGGCCGACGGTTCTACCCTCCTCTACTCGACATTCGTGGGCACCCAGGCGCAGCCTGTGGGAATTTCCGTTAACCCTGACGGACAGGCGTTTGTGGCTGGCTGGGGCGCACCGGCCACGTTTCCCACAACCAGCAACGCCTACCAAACTTCGGTGCCAACACTGGAGGCGCCTTCATTTCTAAGCGAATTGAGTGCCGACGGCTCGCAGCTTCTTTATTCCACGTTTCTGGGAGGACAAGACGGAGCAGCCACGTTCACCAGCGTCAGCGCCATGTCCTTGGACCTCTCAGGCAACGTCTGGCTCGCCGGGACTACGAAGAATTATGCCCTTCCGATGGTTCAGCCCCTTCAGCCCGTTCCGGCTACAGCGCCTCTAATCCCCGGATTTCTCGCTCGCTTTGGCAGCGATCTCACGAACCTTACGTTCTCCACGTTTGTTGGGGACCTTACGGAAGGCGGACAAAATCTCAGCATAGCCGTAGATGTCAATGACCGAGCACATCTTGCTGGCGGCAGTGGATATCAAATGTACACGACGCCGAATGCCTACATCGGTTCCGTGCAGGCCCCGCCTCCGGCCAATTTTTACGTGTATGGATTTTCCGCTGTCGTAGACCCCAGTGTCCAAGCTCCCGCGATATGTCTTCCCACTACCTCTCCAAATGCAAATAACTTCGGTAGCAATTCCCCAAGTGCCATTAACGTCGGTGTGTCTTTTGGCACGGTCGTCGTGGGCACCACGTCGACTGTAGGACTTGTAATAACCAATTGCGGCGAGTTGCCATTGCAGATCAGCGGCGCGCAATCTTCCGATCCCGCATATACCGCTCCAATAGGGTCCAGCGCACTGAACATTGAGGTTCGCAGGGTCGGAGGCCGAACGATAATAGTCGCCTGGCCCATGGCATTTTGCTTATTGGTCCTCACAGTTCTGGCGCAGAAGAGATGGCGTTGGTGTTCCGCCGTCGGCCTGACGTTGCTGTTGGGCGCGTTCCTTGGCTGCGGCGGTAGTTCCTCGAGCCAGTCGGCAACCGACCCACCGCCGCCGACACGCCCGGCGTCCACTTGCCAGCAGGCCGTGCCTGTCAATGGGTCCTGCACGATAGAGGTCAGTTTTAGCCCGATGGCGCTGAAGCTTTACCCGGCTGTGCTGACCGTCACATCCAATACCTCGATGCCTCTTGTTCTGCCAATGAGCGGAGCTGGCATACAACACTAGGATTTTCTAGGGTTGAATCGATGCGGTGGTTATGTCCTTGAGGGCCCGCGCCACGGCGTCCGAGGCCACAACGTCGTTGCGGCTATGATCGGTGATGTTGTCGTAGAGCAATTGCGCGGGACCGGGGTCCAACTGCTTCTCGTATTCGTCGGTGATCTCGGAGGCTAATTGCTGTAAAAACTTGTTGGCTTCGGCGTCCAGATCCGCGCCGACAACCTCCGATTTTCGGCCCAGGTACGGAGCGGCGACTCGGGCGGCCACTTTCTCCGCTGTCTGGTAGTAATGCTCGGCGATCTGCCGATGTCCCTGCTCGTGTTCCATGACGTGCGGGCTGACGCCTGCGGGCACCCAGATGGTGACGTTCAGCCCCAGCGTCAATTTAACCTGAGTGATGGTGACAATCGCGTGCGTGGCATCGGTGTGCAGGGTACGTGAGCCGACGCTGGCGTTGGACGTGAAATTCGATTCGCACTCCGCGTTTTCGCCCTCGCTCATTGGCGGCATATCGGATGGAGGCGCGGCGGGATCGAAGGTGCGGTTCGCGAAGTTGACCGGCTGCTTCTCGATCACCGGGTCGGACGCCGCCGTGAACCCGCCCGGTGAGAAGCCTCCGCAGCCGAGCGATCCGAGCATAAGCGTTCCGAGAGTTCCGCAAAGCAGATTGGACAAGCGCGAGGGCAAAGCTGCCTCCGCGTTCCATTGTCCGAAGAAGATGCCGCAGGAGCCATGAGTTTGTAGTCCAGGGATGCCGCGAAAGATACTTTCCCAGGCGGCCAATGACGGACCGCCCATGCGGCCCCAGACCGAATTTGTTATCATCCATGGGAAAAGGAACGGGGAAGAGCAACCCCGAAGAGCATAGGCGCCCGCCGGGGGAATCGCCGATCCCGATTGCTAAGCCGGATGGCGAACTCTAGCCATATGGAAGCAAGACCAGAGACGATCTCCGCGCCCCAAAAGGTCAGCTCCGCCGAGCTATTCTTGCGCGCCTGCCGCCGCGAACCCGTCCCTCGCGTGCCGGTCTGGATGATGCGCCAGGCCGGGCGATATCTGCCCGAGTACCGCGAACTGCGCCAAAAGCACAGCTTCCTCGAAGTGGCCAAGACCCCGGAACTCGCAGCCGAGGTATCGCTGCAACCCTATCGGCGGCTGGGCGTCGACGCCGTCATCGTCTTTTCCGATATTCTCATTCCCGCGGAAGCCATGGGCGCGCCCATCGAACTGGGAGACGCAGGCCCGGTGATCACTTCGCCCGTTCGCACCGAGGCGCAAGTGGAAGCGCTTTCCGTTTTCGATCCCGAACGCGAGACGCGTTTTGTGGGCGATGCCATCCGCTTGCTGCGCAAATCTCTTGGGCCCGACATTCCCGTGCTGGGCTTCGCGGCCGCTCCCTGGACGCTGGCCTGCTACCTGGTACAGGGGGCTTCGCGCGAGGGCTTCCCCGCCGCGAAGGCCCTGCTTTGGAACGAGCCGCGCACGCTTCGCAAGCTGCTCGAAACCATCGCTCGCGCCACGGCGCGGTACCTCAAGGCGCAGATTGCCGCGGGCGCCGCCGCGGTGCAGCTTTTCGATACTTGGGCCGGCGAACTCGATGCCAGCGCCTATCGCGATTTTGAACTACCCGCGACGCAGCTTTTGATCGAAGAGCTGGCGCCCGGCGATACGCCGGTGATCCTTTTTTCCAAGGCGTCGAATCACTTGGTCGATTCGCTGGCGCAAACCGGCGCTAATGTGCTGAGCGTGGATTGGCGCATGGATCTGGCTGCGCTGCAGCGGAAATTCGGCCGTCGCATCGCCCTTCAGGGCAATATCGATCCCTGCGTGCTTCTTTCTTCGCGCGATGCAATCGTCAATTCAGTGCTGGAGGCGCTTCGGCAAACCAATGGCCGCGGCCACATCCTCAACCTCGGCCATGGAATTTTGCCCCAGACCCCTGTGGAGAACGCACTGTCCTTCATCCGCGCCGGGCAATCCGCACAGATCGAGAATCTGTCTTCTGAGTTGGCTCCCGAATCGGATGCCGAAGAGATCGCGGAAATGCCCCGGCAGGTGCCGCTGGTATGAGCGATTCGATGAGCGAACTGGGCGATTCCGGACTGAATCTCGAGCTCGATCGCGAGCGATTCCGCATTTCGCCCGACTTCCTGGCGCTCTATAACCGTCCCGGCCCGCGCTACACCAGCTATCCCACGGCGCCGGTCTGGCGCGACGATTTCGGCCCCGCCGATCTCGAGCGCGCCTACGAGCAAGCCGACGCCGCCGGCACTCCTATTTCGATGTACATGCACCTGCCGTTTTGCGAGAGCCTGTGCCTGTTTTGCGCCTGCAACGTGGTCATCACCAAGGATCACAGCGTCGCGCCGCCTTATCTGGCGACGCTGGAGCGCGAGATCGCCTACGTTGCCGAGCGCGTTTCGCGTTCTCGTCAGGTCGTGCAATTTCATTGGGGCGGCGGCACGCCCACTTACCTGACGCCCGCGCAGATGGAAGATCTCTTCGGCTTCACCGCCGAGCGGTTTTCGTTCGCCCCCGATGCCGAAATCGGTATCGAGGTCGATCCGCGGGTCACCAGCGTGCAGCACCTGGAGACGCTGCGCCGCCTGGGCTTCAACCGGCTGAGCATGGGCATCCAGGATTTCGATCCCGAAGTGCAGCAAGCGGTGAAGCGCGTGCAGCCGCTGGAGATGACCTCCGAACTGATCGCCCAGTCGCGCGCGTTGGGCTTCGAGAGCCTCAACGTCGACCTGATTTACGGTTTGCCGTATCAGACGGCCGATCGCTTCGTCCGCACGGTCGATGAAGTCCTGGGGATCGCTCCCGACCGCATCGCCTTATTCAGCTATGCCCACGTGCCGTGGCTTCGCAAGCAGCAGGGGTCGCTGGCCGCTTCCCTGCCCGAGGGCATGGAGAAATTTCGCATCTTCTCCGCGGCCATCGAAAAGTTCCTGGCCGCCGGGTATCAATACATCGGCATGGATCACTTCGCGAAACCGAATGACGAACTGGCTGTCGCCCAGCGCAACCGTACCTTACATCGCAACTTTCAAGGCTATACGACGAAAGCCGGCGCCGACCTCTACGGCATGGGTGTGAGCGCCATCAGCGCGGTCGGGACCACCTACGCGCAGAACTATCGCGAGGTGCCCCGCTATACCGAGGCTGTGGACCGCCGCGGCATTGCCACCATGCGCGGGTACAGCTTAAGCGGCGACGATCGCCTCCGGCGCGCCCTGATCACGCGCCTGCTCTGCCACGCGGTGATTCGGAAGGGCGAAATCGCCCTCGAGTTTGGCATCGACTTCGACGATTACTTCGCACCCGAACTGGGACGCCTGCAACCGTTCGTCGAAGATCGGCTCGTCGCGCAGACCGGCGACGAAATCCGCGTGACCTTCCTGGGCCGCATCTTCATTCGCAACGTGGCCATGATCTTCGATCCTTATCTCGAGAGGCAGCGCCTCGCCGAACAGCCTCTCTTCTCGAAGACGCTTTAGCCGCCGCGTATCTCCGTGCCCAACGCTCCCAAGATTCTGGTCATTGGCGGCGGAATCTCCGGCTTGACCTGCGCCTGGCGCTTGCGCCAACTCGGCCTGCCGGTTCTCTTGCTGGAGCGCGGCAGCCGCTTCGGCGGCGTCATCGAAACAGTAGACGAGAACGGATTCCGTTTCGACGTCGGCCCGCAAAGCTTCACCAATACGCCCGCGCTTTCGGAGTTGATCGATGAACTTAGCCTCGACGGAGAACTTGGCCTCGGCGGCGAACTCCTCCGCGCCGATCCTCGCGCGCCGCGATACATCCTGCAGGGCGGGCGGCTGGTGCCCGCACCTTTCAGTCCGCCGCGGCTTTTGACGACTCCCCTGTTGAGCGCTCGCACCAAGCTGCGGATTCTCTCCGAGCCACTGCGTCATTCGCATCCTCCCGACGAGGACGAATCCATCGCCGCATTCGTGCGGCGAAAGTTCGGCGCGGACGTGCTCGCCAACCTGGTGGGCCCGTTTGTCTCCGGAGTCTGGGCCGGCGATCCGGAAAAGCTCAGCCTCGCCGCCACATTTCCCGCCGTGCGTCAACTCGAGGAGAAGTACGGCAGCGTGATTCGCGGAGTCATGAAGCAGCGGCGCAAGAGTGCAGGCGAGAGTTCCCCGAAGAGCTCCGGCGAACGGCCCTCGCTGTGTAATTTTCGCGCAGGCATCTCGGCGCTGGTGGCCGCGATTTCGGGGGACTTAGGAGATGTGGCCCGCACAGATGCGGAGATTACGGCGATTCGCCGGTCGCGTATGACCGCATTCGACGTGGATTATCGCGCGGGCGGAAGATCCGAGTCGGCCAGCTTCGCGGCTTTAGTCCTCGCCACGCCTGCCGCAGAGACTGGCGGGCTGCTGCGCGGGCTCGAGCCGAGCGGGCCTCGTTTCGGCGCGCTGCTCGGCAAAATCGAATATGCCGGCGTGGCGCAAGTCTCCGCCGGCTATCGCTTGGACCAGATCGGGCAGCGCGACGCGGAGAGCGGCCTCAACGGCTTCGGCTTTCTCGTTCCGCGCAGCGAAAAGTTGCGGCTGCTCGGAACCGTCTGGAACTCTTCCCTGTTCCCTGGGCGCGCGCCTGAAGGCATGGCCAGCTTCACCAGCTTTCTCGGCGGGATGACCGACCCCGAAATCGTCTCCCGCAACCCCGACGAAATCGCCGCCATCGCGCATTCCGAACTCTCGTCCGTGCTGGGCATTAGCGGCGCGCCCGTCGCGCAGCGCGTCTCCCGCTGGCAGCGCGCCCTGCCGCAATACAACATCGGCCACCGCGAACTCACCGCCGCCGTGCAAGAGCTTTGCGCCTCTACACCAGGCCTCTTCCTGGCCGGAAATTATTTCGGCGGCCCTGCCATCGGCGCTTGCGTCGAGTACGCGAATAAAGTTGCCAAGCAGGCCGCGGATTTCCTTCGCTCCACCCAGGCGGCCGAACGCCAACACTAACTCCTAAGCTTTAGTCGCGCGGTGAGCGAGCCTTTGCTTGCGCCGAACGAGCGCCTCGCGATAGCGGCGACGGTCTTCTGCTGTCTGGGGGATCACCGGAGGGACGGGCTTGGGGCGATGGTCCTCGTCGAGGGCCACAAAGGTCACGTAGGCGCTGGTGGTATGCTTTATTTCGCCGGTCAAAATGTCCTCTGAAAACACCTTCACGCCGATCTCCATCGAGGTATGAAAAGCGCGGTTGAGGCTGGCTTTCAGCATGATCACCTCGCCGATGCGAATGGGATTGCGAAAATCGATGTGATCCACGGAGGCGGTCACGGCGATGGAGCGGCAATGCCGGTGCGCGGTAATGGCCGCGGCGATATCCACCAGGTGCATCACGCGTCCGCCCAGGATGTTACCGAACACGTTGGCGTCCTGCGGCAGCACCACTTCGGTCATCTCCGTCCGCGAAGCGCTTACCGGCTTTCCGGCCAACTCCTCCGAATTCGCACTGCTTGCTCGCTTCCGCACGCCATTCCCCCTGCGTATCGCGCTAGCTCGAAGCTCTGGTATCGAAATCCAAGGCTGCCGCACCCCACGGGTTTTCAATTGCGACCCGCCAGCCTCCATCGGAACCTTTGCGGAGAACTGCCGAACCACTGCCGCGCCGAGATATCGGTGACCCATCCGCCGCCGTGCCAGAAACAGACCAGGTCGACACCCACAAGGCAAGTTCGCCAGCTTCAATTACGTAAGATTTGTCATGTCTGGCGATGAGTTTCATGGCCGATAATTGACCCAACACTTGCCCGAGGGCCGCTTTTCCCTTAAGAACTTCGTTTGGTCCGAATAACATGGCCGCGCCCTCTTCATAAAAAGCGAGCATCCCGTCGATATCGCCATGATTGAATGCCTCATCGGCCATTCGAACCGCAGAGGAAGGTGTTCCGGCGATCATTGTCGACTCCTGATGGGGCTTACCGCCTCCGAGGCAGATTTGTTCGCGAGCACAACGACCGGCTATAATACGCGTTTACGAGCGCTGACCCAACTCACGCCATGACCCAAGCCGCCAAGAAATCGCGCCGCGCCGTTCTCGAGGAGTTCCTCACTACCCATCCCAAGGACGCCTTCGCCCGCTACGGCCTGGCCATGGAATGCGCCACGCTAGGCGATTCCGCTGCGGCGATCGAGAACTTCGAGGCCCTGCTCGCTGAAAATCCCAACTACGTGCCCGGTTACTTCCAGTACGGCCAGCTTCTGGCCCGGCTTTCGCGCACCGATGACGCTCGGCGCACCCTCAGCCAGGGCATCGAGGCTGCCCGCAGGGCCGGCGATCAGCATGCGGCCTCGGAGATGGAAGCTGCCTTGGCGCAACTTAGTTCTGCATAGGGCTTCGGGATAGGGCCTCGGTATAGCGCCCGCATAGGGCCCTCCGCATCGAGTCTTCGCATCGGGTCCTTTCTATTTTATTCGCTCCGCAATCAGGGCTGAAAGCGGCCCTCAAGGTGCTACAATCGTTTATTCCCCATGGGCACCCGCCGAATTCCTATTTTCCCGCTGACACTTGTTCTCTTTCCCGGGATGACTTTGCCCCTGCACATTTTCGAGCCGCGCTATAAGCGCATGATCAAAGATGTGCTCCAGGACGATGAGCCCTTCGGCGTAGTCCTGAGCCGCGAAAGCGGAATTGCCAGCATCGGCTGTACTGCTGCCGTACGCCGCATCGCTCGCACCTACCCGGATGGGCGCATGGACATCATCGCGCTCGGCGAATCTGCCTATCACATTCGCGCCATCCACAAGGACAAGGAGTATCTGGAAGCCACGGTGGACGTCACGCCGGAGAACTCCGGCCCGGCTCCGCGGACCAAGGCAAGGAACTTTTGACGTTGTACACCGATTGCCACCTGCTGCTCCACGGCAGCCCTCCCGGAGAGATGGACGACGAAGAGGACGCCCGCTCGCTTACAACATCGCCAGCGAGCTTCCCCTGGAACTCGAGGTCCTGCAGGAACTGCTGGAGATGCGTTCGGAAGACGGCCGCCGCGCCAAGCTCATCCACCGCCTCAACCAACTTTTGCCCCAGCTCATTCAGATTCAGCAGATCCGGCTCCAAATCGGCGACCGGCGGCCACTTCCCAAATTAAGGGGCCGAATTGAAACGCGGATTTGCGGAAAAGAAAGCGGAATCACACGAGGATTTGAAGACAAATCGCAGGGCCGGTCCAGGCATCCCAAAGCACGATTTGGCCGTTCAGCTATAATGTAATGTGACCTCGCGCAGCTCGAAGATCTCGGGCTCAATGTATTGGCAAAGAAGGGGACCTTATGGCAACCGAATCCGCGGCAGTGAAACCATCCACGATCGGCGAGTGGCGGAGGGTAGCCGGTCCCGGCGCCGCCGATCGCGGCGTGAAGGATGAGATGCGCTGCAACCTGCTGCGCAAGCTGGAAGCGCACGAGACGCTCTTCCCCGGGATTTGCGGCTACGAAGAGACGGTACTGCCGCAGATCGCCAACGCCATCCTGGCGCGGCACAACTTCATCCTGCTGGGCCTGCGCGGACAGGCCAAGAGCCGCATCCTGCGCGGCCTGGTCAATTTCCTCGAACCGGAAATTCCCTATATCGCCGGATGCGAGATTCACGATCATCCGCTGCACCCCATCTGCCGCGCCTGCCGCGACATTGTGGCCGAGCAAGGCGACGACACGCCCATCGCCTGGCTCACGCGCGAAGATCGCTTCGTCGAAAAATTGGCCACGCCCGACGTGACCATCGCCGACATCATCGGCGACGTCGATCCCATCAAGGCCGCGCGCGGCGGTCGGAATCTTTCCGACGAGCTGACCGTGCACTATGGCCTGCTTCCGCGCGCCAACCGCGGCATCTTCGCCATCAACGAACTTCCGGATCTCGCCGGCAAAATCCAGGTGGGCCTTTTCAACATCATGCAGGAAGGCGACGTGCAGATTAAGGGCTACCCGATTCGCCTGCCTCTGGACGTCCTGCTGGTCTTCACCGCCAATCCCGAGGACTACACCGCTCGCGGCAAAATCATCACGCCTCTCAAGGACCGCGTGGGCAGCGAAATCCGCACGCACTATCCGGCGACGGTGGAAGAGGGCATGGCCATTACCGCGCAGGAAGCCTGGGTGCAGCGCAGTTCCGGCCACAAGCTGCAGGTACCGGATTACATTCGCGAAACCGTGGAGCAAACCGCCTTTCTGGCGCGCGAAGATAAGCGCGTCGACCGCCGCTCCGGGGTCAGCCAGCGTTTGCCTATCGCCATGCATGGAAGTCCGTCATCAGCAATGCCGAGCAGCGCGCCGCCCGAAACAGCGAAAGCCACGTCTCCGCCCGTGTGGCCGATATCTACGCGGCGATTCCAGCCATTACCGGAAAGATGGAGCTGGAATACGAAGGCGAGCTCAAAGGCGCGGAAAACATCGCCCGGGAACTGATCCGCTCCGCGATCGGCAAGGTTTATACCAAGTGCATCGCCGACGCCAATATGCAGCCGGTGGTGCAATGGTTCGAGAATGGCGGCGATCTCAAGATTCCGGAGAACGCTACCGCCGTGGACCAGCTTGCCGCGCTGCGCCGCATTCAGGGCCTGCTCGATCACATCGACCGCCTGGGCGCGAACGCCAAGGATCCCGCGCGCTGACCGCGGCAGCTGCCGAATTCATCCTCGAAGGACTCTGGTCGCACAAGCGCATCAGCCGCAACGAAGAGCGCGGCTTCTTTGCCGAGCGGCCCAAGCCCGCCGAGCCGCGCGAGCAGTTCAACCGGCCGCCCCGCCGCCAATATAATTAGCGGAAGGATCGATGCAGCCGATAAGAGGAGCGACTCCGTGAAATACATCCGCTATTCGAAATACACGGGCGAAGCCCGCCGACGCCGTCGATCTCGAGGAGCTGATCAAGCGGCTCGGCGACTTCTTCCTGCAGAGCGGTTTCGAATCGCAGTATTACGGCGTCTCCGAATTCGATCCCGAAAAGACGATGGAAGCTCTGCGCGAGGCGATTCTGCGCGCCCTCGAGGAAGGCGACCTGCTGCCGGAAGATCTGCTCGAGCAAATTGACGCAGGAAGGCTCGGGCAAGTCGAGCAAGGAGATGCGCGATCTCATCGATCGCTGATCCAGCGCATGATGGAAGAGGGCTACATCAACGGACAGCCGCCGCAAATCACCCCGCCGCCCGACAAAATGCCGCGCGGGCAGGTGGGCGGGCGCGACGCGCAGAATCAGGCGCGCTTCGAAATCACCGACAAGACCATCGACTTCCTGGGATTCCGCACGCTGAAGGATCTGCTCGGCTCGCTCGGCAAGAGCAGCTTCGGCCGCCACGACACGCGCGAACTGGCCACCGGAGTCGAATCCGGCGGCATCTCCCGCCCCTACGAATTCGGCGACACGCTGAATCTGGACGTCAGCGCCACGTTCTTCAACGCCGTCCGCCGCGAAGGCGCGAAGGTGCCCATCGAACTCGATTATCCCGACCTGATGGTCCACCAGTGCGAATACCAAAGCTCCTGCGCCACCGTGCTGATGCTCGATTGCAGCCACAGCATGATCCTCTACGGCGAAGACCGCTTCACGCCGGCCAAGCGCGTGGCCCTGGCGCTCTCGCACCTGATCCGCACGCAATATCCCGGCGATTCGCTGCATCTGGTTCTTTTCCACGACAGCGCCGAAGAGGTTCCGCTGGGCGAGCTGGCCCGCGTGCAGGTGGGCCCGTACTACACCAATACGCGCGAAGGCCTGCGGCTGGCGCAGCGCATCCTGTCGCGCGCAAAAGAAAGACATGCGCCAGATCGTCATGATCACCGACGGCAAGCCCTCGGCCCTCACGCTCGAAGACGGCCGCATCTACAAAAACGCCTTCGGCCTCGATCCGCTGGTCGTCACCCAGACGCTCGAAGAGGTCGCCAAGTGCCGCAAATCCGGCATCATGATCAACACCTTCATGCTCGCCAGCGACTACAGCCTGGTCCACTTCGTGCAAAAGGTCGCCGAGATCTGCCGCGGCAAAGCCTACTTCACCACGCCCTATACCCTGGGCCAGTACCTGCTCATGGACTACATGTCCAAGAAGACGCGCCACATCCACTAACGGCTGCGCGCCACGACAAATGGCCCACCTACGATTGGCCTGTTAAACAATGTTAGACAATGTCTAAGATTCGCGCAGGGGACGCGGCGCCCAATTTCGAGCTAAACGATACTCAGGGCAAGCGCGTCTCCCTGCACGAAGCTCTATCGCGCGGCCCGGTCGTTACCGTCTTTTTCAAAGTGAGTTGCCCCACCTGCCAATTACTTTCCCCTTTCTCCAGCGCCTCTTCCAAACCTACGGCTCCGATCGGGCCACTCTTCTGGCCATCTCTCAGGACGATGCCGCGGACACTCACGAATTCTGCGCCGAATACGGCGTGGGCTTCACCGCGCTGGTCGACGAAGAGGGCTATCCCGCCTCTAACGAATATGGCATCACCAATGTGCCCACGCTTTATCTGATCGCGCCGGACGGCTCCGTGCAGGTGGACAGCGTGGGGTTTGGGAAGAAGGCGCTGGAGAAGATTGCCGAAGAACTGGCGCGCTTTCAGGGGCGTGCCGCAGTACCGCTCTTCAAGGCGGGCGAAGTGGTTCCCGACGCCAAGCCAGGTTGACACTCGAAAAATTAGGCTCCGTGCGAGCCGTCTTCACTCCGGATTCTCGGCGAGGTTTTCTAGTTTGGCCTTGTGCTTTGGTGGCTTGCGCCGCTTATCGGGAATGACGCGCGCCGCCCGCGGAGTGCCGGCGGCCAGACGCGCGCGCCTCTTTGCTTCTTTTGCTGCGGTGAATTTCGGTTTTCGCTTCTTGCGCGCCATCGCCGGCCCTTGATCGTTCTCCTCGCTCTCGTCGAATCTTAACTGAATCTGCCCTGCCGGGGGCTCAGCCTGCCCTGCGGCGGCTGCCTTTTGGCGTTCCTTCCCTTCCACCTTCGGGCCTTCCACCTTCGGGTACGTCACCTTGCCGTTCTCGATTTTCGCGAATGGCGTAAGGTGATGCGCGTCGCGCCGGCTCGCGCCCAGAATGTGCTCGACGGCAATCCCTCGCGCGACGAGCGCGTCCGCCAGCAAGGAACGGTGGCATCGCCAGGGCACCGCTTCCGCGCACATGACCGCGCAGCGCACCTCGCCGACACTTGCAAAAGCCGCTGCACGGCCTCGTCGAACTCCTCCGTCTGCATGTAATCCGCGTAACCGCGCAAGCTCGCGTTGCGCCAGCCGAGATTCGTGGAATCCTGTCGTGGGTGCCGCAGGCCGCCCAGTTCCTTCAGGTGCGCGTACTCGATTTGCTCGCCTCTCAGGGAGTGGGCCAGCGCGTCACCATTGAATTGCGGATTATGCCGCGAGCGAGGAATCGTGCGGATATCGACCAGCCGTTCCACGCCGTGCTGCCGCAGCAGTTCGATGAACTCCTCGATCGGGCGCGTCGAATGGCCGATGGTCAGGATGCGAGGCGCCGGCGATTTCCGTTCCGTGCTCAATTAACTTATCTCAATCAGGTTACTGTGCCCAACAAGCTCAAAAGCAGAATCACGAGCACAATCAGCGTCAGCGCTACGTAAAGCCGGTCTTTTTCGAGCGCGAACGCGACCATCGAGAACACCACCCGCATCACCGGCGTGGCGATCAGCAACAGCAGCCCGATGTCAATGATGGCGCGGCCATCTCCGTGCAATGCGGATCTCCCCACCTCGATGATGCTGTGCAAGCTGGCCCCTTGCGGGCCAAAATCTCGTAGTGCACCGGGTCGCGCCCGTATCTCATGAGGTATAAAACTCCGCCGGTGAAGACCACCAGGCCGGAAATAATCACGCCGGTCAGCAGAAGCGTTCCCAAGAGCTTCTCCACCCGCTCGTCAGTCCAGCTCGATTGTGCCGCCTTGGTTTCCGCCATTCAGAATCTCCCGCTGACCCCGCCGTAAATCATCTCCGCTCCCAGTGCGGCGATCACCACGGCAAAAGCAAGCCTCAGCAACGTCGTCTTCATCCGCAGCAGCACGCGCGTTCCAACCATCGATCCCGCCAGCACTCCCAAGATCACCGGCATCGCCAATCCCGGGAGCACAAATCCGCGCCGCAAATAGACTCCCACGCCGGCGGCAGCCGTCACGCCAATCATGAAGTTGCTCGTGGTGGTGGACACTTTGAACGGCACGCGCATGATTTGGTCCATGGCCAGCACCTTGAACGCCCCGGACCCCGTTCCCAACAAGCCCGAGAGAGTCCCGGCCCCAAACATCATGACAAATCCCGCCGGGACACGACGCACCTGATATTCCTGCGGGCCCTCGGGCGTGGGGTACGCCGAATCCAGTTTCAGGAGTGTCGCCAAATGATTCGGGGGGCCGCTGGTGTTCGCGGGGTCCACGCGCTGCAGCGAGAGCCCGGCGGAAACGATCAATACAGCGCCAAAAACCACGGCGATAATCCCAGCCGGCAATCGCGTGGCGAGCGAGGCGCCCAATAAGGCCCCCAGCGTGGTGGCGATCTCCAGGAACATCCCCATACGAATGTTCGAGTAGCCCTCGCGCACGTAAGCCGCGGCCGCGCCGGAAGACGTGGCGATCACAGAAACCAGCGAAGCGCCGATGGCGTACTTCACGTTCACGTGAAACACCAGCACCAACAGCGGCACGATCACCACGCCGCCGCCCAAGCCCGTCAGCGAGCCAAGAAGCCCGGCGACAATCGATCCCAGCAGCACCAGCGGTACAAAGATATTAGTGATCACAGGAATAGGATGGGAGCGGCAATGGCTACAGGCTTATGTTTGGCATCTTTTGGTTCGCATGATCGTGTTTCTCATAATCCCAGCAGTCTCGTTTCGCGCGGGCAGCGGGCGCGGCTAACCGCCCTTGGCCAGCAAAATCGCGAAGAGGATCACGTCCAGCAGCGCCATCACAGCCACGGCCAATTCCAGCACAAACGAGCGCGATTGGTTGAACTGGTCCACCATGAAATCGTAAAGCTCGCCCATGGTCCGCAACTTCTCGTCCACCAGGCTGCGATATTCGTTGACGCCCAGCCGCGCCGCAGCCATGCGATACACTCGCGCATAATATACGTCGCTCACGAATTTGATGGCGTTATCGATTCGTTCCGTCAACTCCATCACATCCAGGCGGATGGTATTGAATCGCTGTGCCTCGCGCGGCAGCTTCCAGCGTTCAAAGAGCAGATTCCGTTTGGTTTCGAGAGCGTCGTAGGCGTCCGAGAGCAGCCGGGTCATCAGCCCGTCGTAGTAGCGGAACTCCAGCAGCTGCATCTTGGCGTATTCCAGCACCTGAAAGGTTGCGCCCGCATCCTCGGCGCGGTCGTAGATCACCGCCGCCGTCGAGGCGGCCACAACCAGGTCCGTCGGATAATAAGAGACCGCTGCCTCCAGCAGATCTGCGGAAGCCTTCGGCGCCACCGGAGTGAAATCGCCGCGCACCAACTGCGCGATTTCAGAGGCATTCTCGGTGAGCAGATCCGCGCCTTTTGCCGGTTCCCCGCCGTGTTCTAGGATTTTCTCGAAGTGAGTGATGAAGTAGGACTCATACAGCCATTCGTTCTGGTTCGGACGGATGACCGCGGGCGCCACTTGCTCCAGGTGCCGCCGCCCGATTTCGCGGGCATAGTTATCGATCTCGGTGGCGTCCATCCATCGGGCTGCCTGCACCAGAACGTTATCCCAATCGCCTTCGAAGGGAACGTCGAACTGCACAACCACCACGGCGAATGCGTAGTATTTCAGTGAGCAGACGACCCTTTGTCCGCCGCCTAAGCTCAGCGATTCGCCCGGCTCGATAATGGGCGCTTGCTCGAAACGGACATACTCGGGAGTCCGCCGCGGGAAAACGCCCCTCACCGTCCCGGCCCGGGGACCGAGCAGCTCCCGCAGCCGCTTGAGGTTGATGGCCTCGCCGACGTCGTAAAGGAAAAGCAGCCGGAAGCACCCGCGCAAGAGCACAACGATCTTTTAGCATGAAAGCGCGCGGGAACCTATTTCGTTCCCGCCGCTGGTTGCATGGTTGCGGGGGAGTTTCTTCGCGCCGCTTACCGCGTCAGGAATTGGCTTATGGCCAAGCGTTCTATGCCGCTCCCGCTGATTTTGCCTGTAGCGAACCACTCTTCGCAGCCGAAGCTTTGGCCACGTTAAGTTCGAGGACGCCGTCATTCACCGTGGCTGCCGCGCGCGATACGTTCACTTCAGCCGGAAGCTCGACCGACCTCAGGAGTTCGCTCGAGCAACGCTCGCTGTAGACAACGTTGTCCTTCTTGCCCTCGCTCTTCGACTGCTTCTTTCCACTGATGATCAAGCGGCGAGGCTCCAGGCTTACTTGCAGCTCATCGGCGTTGAAGCCCGGGACCTCCGCGTCCACGGTAATGGCATCGTCCGACTCGCGTATTCGCACGTGCGCCGGATGAAGCATTTCCTCTTCCGCCTTGAACCAGTGGTCGAGCGCGCGCCCATCCACCCGTCCGTCGCCTTCGAAGAGCTCGAACGCGCGGCGCGCAATGGCGTCGTAAACTTCGTTCATCCGATTGACGATCGCTTCGGGCTCGACGAATCTCGGCGTCAAATTCCCGGAGCTAGCCTGGCTTGCCAGGCTTCTTTGCTGTGCTGTTGCTCTCTCAGCCATGTCGATCTCCCTCCCTCGGCTCGCGAAGGGCGCGAGCGCCTGCGGGGCTCGGCTATTTGTTCCAATACCCCTTTGGGTTTGATACTCCGGTCTTTGTCAAAGAAGAATCAGGGAAACCTGGTAATTTCTCATTTTGGGAAGAAACCCACAGAGCCCTCGCATCGCTCTCGCCTACTTTTTTCGCCGGGGGTGGAGCTCTACCTTCGCCCAGCCCCGCTCTCTGAGATCGAACGATCACACCCTTTTGCATTACTGCTTAAATGGACACGAGGCCGCGCGGTTCAAACCCGCGACGGCCTCGCACTTTCTCTTATCGATAAGCTCTTATTGTTCGGATTTCCTCGCGGAATCGACAGGGTCGGTCACCGGAGACGTGTTGGCTGTTGTCGAACCCGTGGTCTCCGCCGGAGCAGCCGCTGTCATAACCGGCGCGATCTTGTCGCGCGTGAGGTAGAGAATGAAGGGAGTAATTTCGAAGGGCATCTTCTCGCGCTCCGCCACCGTGCCCACGGGCTTCGTCTTCAAGAGTTCCACTTCGTCGCTCCACGGATCGAACTTGAGGCGTCCGCCCAGCGGCAAAGCGGCGAAGAGTATTCTCGAACCGTCCGCGTTCTGCGCTGGAGCACCCGGGGCGGAAGTCTGAGTGGTGAGGCTGTCGGAACCAGACCAGGTAGTCGGCACTCTGTCTCCGAGATGGGCGCTAATCAAGTTGGGTATCTCCTTGGAGCGCGTTTGCAGCACTTGCACAAATTGTCGCGCGGCGCCCAGCTGCGCCTTATAGGGCGAATTCGCCAGCAGTTCCACAGCTTTCGTATTGGCGGCATTTTCCTCTTCCGGGCTGCGCGCGAATCCGAAGTGGCGGAAGGTGTCCTGATCGTCCCACAGCATGCGGTCGTAGAAAGCGTACTGCGTATCGATGCGATGGCCCAGCACGATGTGGCTCAACTCCATGGCCAGAATCGTAGCCAAACTGGCTTCATCGGGTAGCACGTCGACCAAACCGCGGCTGAGCACGATGGTGTGCCCGATATCGAACGCTTCCAGGGTCGAAGTCATCAACACGCGGCAACGAACCTCGGGCTCGATATCCAGGTTATTCGTGACGATGAGATTATTGACCACTGTCACCAAGACCTTGTCCACGTCGCCCGCGGGCGCCAGCACGCCGAGCTTCTCCATGCGGTCGGCTACGTTGTCCTCCGCCTGCCGTTCCCACAAGCGCTGTTCCTGAATCGGCGAGTAATCGTGGTTCTCGTCGGCGTCCTTCACCGGAGTCCGCGATTCCACCAGGATCTTATTCAGTTCCTGTTCTCTCCTCACGCGCACCAGGTTGAGGTCGTACCCCCACAAGCGAGTCTGCGCCTTGAACATCAGCTTGCGCGCCACGCCGTAGCGCAGGTTGGTCTCCTCGCAGTAGACATACGCGGGCAACCACTGGTTGTCTCCCGCGAACACCCGCCAGCTATCGAAGTGGAAAAAGTAGTTGGCCTTGGTGGGGTGTTCGTAGGCGCCATTGAACCGGACGATATGAAATCCCTGATCTTCCACCCAGATGCGGCCCTCGAAACGGCCGCGGTCGTTCTGTTTGACCGGAGTGACGTCGAATACGAGGCACCGCACTTCGCCCAAAAACTCCTGCCGCACATATTCGAATTTGTAATGCTGCTTATCGAAGGCGGTATCCACGTAGATCATCTGCAAGAAGCCCTTGGGCAGAAACTCCATGGACATCGCCAGAAAGCTTCCCAGTCCGCCCACCGCGTATTTCGTGTTCTGGGCGCCCTTGTCCGACGAGAGAGGCATCAGGTCAAGCCCCTTGCCCAGGTCGGCCTTGCCCAGAAAATATTTGTCGCCCCCCGGGACGGTTCCCAGAGTGTCGTCGGGCTTCAAAAGCTGAATGTAGGTCTCCACCAGAGGCGAATACTGCTTGAGCATCAGCATCTCCGCCTTTTCCTGCGCGACGACCCGATCCACGACGGCGTCGACCGTCTTGGGCGGGGCGGTTTGCGCAGCGGCCAGGACGGGAATCGCCGCGAACACTACGGCTGCTAAGAAGGTTGCTCTCCTCGAATACATGGGCCCTCCCCGAGATCAAAAAGCCAGTTGAAAGACAATGTGAATTACGGCCGGAAAATCCACCGCATGGCCATCTTGCATGGCCGGCTTGAAGCGAATCTGTTGCGCTGCCCGGATCGCCGCTTCATCCAATCCGTGCCCCAATCCCTTGGATACGCCCTCTATCTTTACTTGGCCGGCCGCCAGGAAGACCACGTTGACCAGGACCTCGCCCTCGATCCCCAGCCGCCGCGCTTCATCGGTGTACTGCGGATTGGGCTTGGACAAGAGTTCCACGGAGGACGGCTGAGGTGCCTCAGGCGCCACCGACTTGGGCTTGGCCGTTTGAGCAACAAGTTCCGCGTTCTGAAAGCCGCTCTTCTCCACAGCCTTCGGCCCTTCGCTCTTCCCTGTTGCAAACGCCGCGCCACCGCCAAATCCCGCTCCGGCCACGCCGTTTCCGTTGCCCCGGCCGCCATAGCCGCCGACTCCAGTTCCGTTGCCCGATCCGCTGCCGTATCCAGGACCTACCTCGTTGTCGAAACCGCCGACGTGAGCTATGTTTACGCGCTTACTCGGATCGGCCGCTCCCGGCAATCCGTGCGGATCGCCGAAGCCTCCTCCGGCGGGCGAATCGCCCAACACTCCCGTCTTCACTTCAATCGGCCGGACCGGTCCCGAATCGGGAACATTCAGGTTCGGCATCACCGCCGCCTGTTCCACTTTAGGAACCTCCACCGGACGCAAATCCACCGGCTTGGGCTTGAGCACCACTGGCGCTATGCGCGGCAGCATCAGCTTGGGAGCGTGCAAAACTGGAGCTTGTACCGGCACAAGGACAGGCTTCGGTTTTACAGGTAGCGGCTGAGCCTTCGGTATTTCGATCATCGGCCCGGCCAAAGGCATCACGTTGTATTCGATCGTCGTGATCAGCTTCTCCGGAATGAAGATCTGGAGAAGCACCAGCACAACCACAATGCCTACTTGAGTAAACGTGCTGGTAGCCAGGGCCCGCCAGTTGGTCTGCCTTTCTGGCAGCATGTCCAGACGCGCGCCAATGGGTTTCTCCCCGATCAACTTCTGCCAGGAGTCGGGATCGCGAGGCGGCCGCGGAGGAGCCGCTCCGAAAAGGATTTCAGCGCCATTGCCCGAAAAACCTCTGTTTGCGAATGGTGTTAGGGTGCTAGTGCTCATCTGGGTAAGTCCTGCATTTGAAAGTTACGGGGAAGAGGTTCATGTTTTCCTGGTTCATCGCCGCCCCGCTCACAGCATTTCCTTTGCAGGGCATTGGCCAAACGCCCGCGTACGACCTAATCGATACCGGCATCAGAGGGCCTTCTTGGATTTCACTGGTGCTTACCGTGTGTCACATTAGCAGGCGGTGCATTTAACGGAATACGGCTCAGGCCGGGAAAGGGAAGGGCGTTTTACTGTAGGTCTAAGGTTCTCGGAGTCCAGGGCTGTAAAGTCTCTCGTTCCGCTGGAGCCGCTTTCGGTCTACGCTTGAGGCTGCGGTCAAGGTCCAAGGGCTCTTACCAGAGTTTCCAACTGTCCTGATTGCCAGACCTTGATCATCGAAATGACATGCACTACTTCGCTTTAGCTTGCGATTTTGACCAGACCCTGGCGGACACGGGAGTGGTCGCCAAGAGCACTCTGGCGGCTCTGGAGCGCCTCCTCGCCTCCGGCCGGAAGTTGGTGCTGGTCACCGGCCGGCAACTTCCCGATCTGCAACAAGTCTTCCCGCAAGTCTCTCTCTTCGAGCGCGTGGTGGCCGAAAACGGCGCCCTTCTGCACCGCCCGGCGACCTCGGAGACGAAACTGCTTGCCGAACCACCGCCGCAAGCCTTTATTGACGCGTTGCACCACCACGGCGTGCGCTTCTCCGCGGGCTCGGTCATCGTGGACGCGCGGCAGGAGGACGATGAGCGCATCCTTGCCGTCATTCGAGAGCTGGGATTGGAACTGCAGGTCATTTACAACAAAGGCGCGGCCATGGTTTTGCCTTCCGGAGTCAACAAGGCAACCGGGCTGCTCGCGGCGCTGGAGGAAATGTGCCTCTCGCGTCACAACGCCGTCGGCGTCGGCGACGCCGAAAACGATCACGCCTTGCTCAGCACATGCGAGTGCGGAGTCGCCGTGGCCAATTCCATTCAGACTTTGAAGGAGCACGCCGATATCATCACCGGCGCGCCCAACGGCAGGGGCGTCGAAGAAGTCATCGACCGCCTGCTCCTCGATGATCTTCGCGGCGCGCCAAACCGCCTGATGCGCCAGCCGATTCCGCTGGGGACCGCCGCGGACGGCGCCAAGATTTCGATCGATTCCTTCGACACCAGCCTGGTCATTGCCGGCCCTTCCTCCAGCGGAAAGTCCACCATCATGCTCGGCCTGCTGGAGCGCCTTACGGAGGCGGATTTTCAGGTTTGCCTGATCGATCCCGAAGGCGATTACTCCCAACTCGAGAACATCGTTACCCTCGGCAGTTCCGAGCGGCCGCCGAACATCAGCGAGATCTTTCAGATTCTGAACAATCCGAAATCCTCATTGATCGTAAATCTCTTGGGCCTACCCCTGGCCGATCGCCCGGTGTTCTTCGCTTCCCTGTTTCCGAAGCTGCAAGAGCTTCGCGCCAAGACCGGCCGCCCGCACTGGATCATCCTCGACGAAGCTCATCACCTTTTGCCCAAAGAGCGCGGCGGCCAGGCTATCGGCGTGATTCCCCAGCAGTTGACCGGAGTGATTCTGATCACCGTTCACGTCGACGCCGTCATCGAGGCCGCGCTGAAGTGCATGACTGGGATCATCGCCGTCGGAGCATCTCCCGAAGAAACCATTCGCCAATTCGGCAGCGCCGTCGGCGTGGCGCCGCCGATCCATAGCCCTCTTCCCTCCCGTCCCGGAGAGGTATTCGTTTGGCTTCTTTGCGGACCCCATGGCCCCGTGGCCCTGCGCATGCAGCCCCCCTCCACTGAAGTCCGCCGCCACAGGCGCAAATACGCCGAAGGAAAACTCGGACCCGACCGCAGTTTTTTCTTTCGAGGCCCGGCCGGCAGGTTGAACCTGCGCGCGCATAATCTGAATATGTTTATCGAAATGGCGCAGGGCGTGGACGACGAAACCTGGCTCCATCACCTTCGCCGCGGCGATTATTCGCAATGGATGCGCGAGGCCATAAAGGACGAAGCGCTTGCCAGTGAAGTCCGCGAGATTGAAGAGGATGGTAAAGAATCGCCCCAGAAGACCCGTTCCGAGGTGATCGAAGCCATCAACCGCCGCTACACCCAGGCTGGATGACCGCGGCTTGGCCCATCAGGCCATGTGGCCGGGTTGCCATCATTTTTTCCACCGCCTACGGCAAAACCTAAGACCAAATACGGCGGATACCCTATAACGATGGTCCCCTCATGTGCGTACCTTGTGGGCGGGATTTCATCCCGTGCAACCACTCACCCCAAAGGAGCGGAACAATGCCAAGAAAGTCCGAGACCAAACGGCCTTCCCCTCGTTCGACGCGTCAATCGGGACGCACCCGCACTAACAAGACTCAGCAGGGCCGCCAGAAGCAAACCGAACCCCAGAATCAACGCACCGAAGAGAATGTGGGGATGGAGGAAGAATAGTCCGGTCCATAAGTTGGCTGCGCGTCTCGACGGCGAAAGCGACGACCGGCCGTGGTCGTCGTCCCGAGCCAACAACCGGGCCCCTCGGCACTCGCTTTTGGAGCGCGAGAGTGTCGCGCTGCAACAAACGCGGCGTGTGCTGGGGTCGGTAAACGAAGGACCACTCTTTCGCGTGGAAACAGTCGAAAGAGAACGGTGATCCTTCTTTTCGCTGCCTAAAGGGGCGGGCGCTCCCCTACATAGCTCCCGCCCCGCGCAGCCCTTCTTCTTTTGTGGTGCACATCTGTTTCATCATTCCTTGCCGCCCTTGCCGCATCGTCCCGTTCGCATGCTTGTGATATAAAGAGGAACGTCTTTTCGAGCGCGACCGCAATCCGCGAGGTGCCCCATGCGCAAATCCAAAAACGATTCCTCAGAGGAGCGGAAGTCGCCCCGTTCGATGGATCGATCTGTGGATCGCCGCAGTTTCCTGAAGAGCGCCGCCGTCGGCGCCGCGGTAATTGCGGCTAATCCAGCCGCCTCTCGCGCTCAGCAGGTCGAAGCGAGCAACGGGGCCCGAAACGGGGCGAGCGACGCGGCGCGCGTGGCCCCGCCCGCGTCCATTCCGCCGGAAGCGGAAATTGGCGCGCCATCCCGGCTCGAAGTCCTCACTGAAAACCGCTCCGGCTCCGATTTCATGGTCGACGTCATCAAGTCGCTGGGCATCGAGTACGTCTGCTCCAATCCCGGAGCCAGCTTCCGCGGCTTGCACGAATCCGTCATCAACTATGGCGGCAATAAAAATCCCGAATTCATCACCTGCTGCCATGAAGAGTCCGCAGTGGCCATGGCTCATGGCTACGCCAAAATCGAAGGCAAGCCCATCGCCATATTCGCCCACGGCACCGTCGGGCTCCAGCACGCCTCCATGGCCATTTACAACGCCTGGTGCGACCGCGTTCCGGTCTACGTGATCATCGGCAATATCGTCGACGCCACCAAGCGCATCTCCGCCGTCGAATGGGCCCATAGCGTTCAGGACGCCGCCGCCACGGTCCGCGATTACGTCAAGTGGGACGACCTGCCCGCCTCGCTTCCCCACTTCGCCGAATCCGCCGTCCGGGCATACAAGATCGCCATGACCCCACCCACGCTTCCCGTGCTTCTGGTGGCCGACGCGGAGCTGCAGGAGAATCCGATTCCCGATGACCTGGCGCTACATATTCCCAAACTCGGCCAACTCGCGCCTCCCGTCGGCGATCCCGCCGCCATCTCGGAGGCGGCTCGCATGCTCGTCGCCGCGCAAAATCCGGTTTTGATCGCCGACCGCCTCGGCCGCACCCCCGCCGGCATGAAAAATCTCGTCGACCTCGCCGAAGCCCTCCAGGCGCCCGTCGTCAGCCGCCCCAGCCGCATGAACTTCCCCAGCCGCCATCCGCTGAACCAAAGCGATCGCGCCAACGCCCTGATCGGCCAAGCCGACGTGATTCTCGGCTTGGAGATGACCGATTTCTGGGGCAACCTGAACGCTTCCCGCGACCAGATGCGCCGCACCTCCGTGCCGCTCACCAAAAATGGCGTCAAACTCATCAGTATCAATTCCGACGATCTCTTCACCAAATCTAACTATCAGGATTTCGACCGCTTCCCCGAAGTGGATTTGGCCATCGCCGCCGATGGCGAAGCCACGCTGCCTTCGCTCACTGAAGCCGTCAAACGCCTGCTCACCGACGATAACCGCCGTGCCTTCCAGCAGCGTGGAGCGAAATTCGCCGCCGCGCGCCAGCAATCGCTCGAGCGCGCTCGCGAAGCCGCCACTTACGGCTGGGACGCCAGCCCCATCAGCACCGCGCGGCTCTGCGCCGAAGTCTGGAACCAGATCAAGGATCGCGATTGGTCGCTCGTCTCAGCCACCACCTTCATCAATAACTGGCCGCAGCGCCTCTGGAATATGGACAAACACTATCAGTACATCGGCGCGCAAGGCGGGTACGGCATCGGATACGGCGCCCCCGCCGCGGCCGGAGCCGCTCTGGCCAATCGCAAGTACGGCCGCCTCTCGGTAAATATCCAATGCGATGGCGACCTGATGTACGCTCCCGGAATCCTGTGGACTACGGCGCACCACAAAATTCCGCTGCTCAGCGTGATGCACAATAACCGCGCTTACCATCAGGAGGTCATGCAAGTGCAGATCATGGCCGATCGCCACAATCGCGGCGTCGATCGCGCCGTTATCGGCACCACCATCACCCAGCCGAATGTCGATTACGCCAAGGTGGCGCAGGGCATGGGCATTTACGCCGAAGGTCCCATCAGCAACCCCAAGGATTTGGGACCAGCAATCAAGCGCGCTCTCGAGGTCGTCAACCGCGGCGAGCCTGCGCTGCTTGACATCCTCACCCAGCCCCGATGATCATTCGACCAATGCGCATCGCCTTGCCGGCCGTCTTAGTGACGGCGTTCGTCATCGTGTGCGCCCAGAGCCGCCCAGCGCAAAGCCAGCCCACTCCTGGGGCTCAAAACGCGCCCGCCGGCAACGCGGACAGAGGCAAAGACGCTTTCACCGCGCACATGTGCGCAGGGTGCCACGGCGCCGCGGGCCAAGGCGCTGTCGGTCCGCAACTCGCGCCGCCCGCGCGGGCGTTTCCCGACTTCGTTCAAAAAGTCCGCCAGCCGGCCGGGAAAATGCCGCCCTTTAACGCGCAAGCCCTTCCGGATGCGCAACTGGCCGACATCTATGCTTATCTTCAGTCTGCAAGTCCCGGCACCGCGAGCAATCTTTCCTCTGTCACCGGCGACACGCAAAACGGCGGCCGTCTCTTTGTCAGCGATGGCTGCTACGAATGCCACGGCCGCGCCGGCCAGGGAGCGCAGCAAACTGGCGCGCCGCGCATTGCTCCTCCCGCGCTGACCATCGATGGCTTTGCGCGCTATATTCACACGCCCACCGGCAACATGCCGCCCTACACCAGCAAAGTCGTCCCCGACCAGGCGGTCGCCGATATTTACGCTTTCCTGAAATCGCTGCCGCCTGCGCCCCAGGCCAAAGACATCCCGCTCCTCAACCAATAGCCCAATGAATCCACAGCGATTCACCTTATTGCGGAGAAGACACGTTGACGGCCGCCGCCTTTCATGGTATCGGTTTCCGTTATCGTATGTCGCTAACGTATGCCGATAACGTCTCGAACGCGCGTCGACGACCGGGACCTCTATTCAGGCTTGATTCGCCTGCACATCCTCCATCATGCTGTGGAAGAAGGTCCTATTTTTGGCCTTGCCATGGCGCAGGAGCTCAGCCGCCACGGCTATACGATCAGTCCCGGAACTCTCTATCCTCTGTTGCACAGCCTGGAAAAGAAAGGCTATCTGCGTTCGGAGCGGGAGCGGCATGGGAACTCGTTTCGCACACTTTATCGCGCCACGCCCCTCGGCCGCAAAGCCCTAAAGGCCGCCAGGGTCAAGGTTCGGGAGCTGTTCGGAGAACTCATCGAGGGGAAGTAACGCGTGGACGCACCTGTGGAATTGACAAGAAACACTCGAAGCAGCCCCTAGGCAAGAGGCTGTCGATTCTGTCCTTCCTTGCCCTGTTCCTTTGTGCGTCAGCCGCCTGGGCCGGTCCCCCGTTCCAAACCGACGATCCCGAGCCCATCGATTACAAAAACTACGAATTTTATACGTTCGGGTCCGCGGATGGTACGCCGCTAGAGATGGACACCGCGGGACCTGCCCTGGAGTTCAATTGGGGCGCGCTTCCCAACCTTCACCTTCATATCATCGTTCCCGTCGCGGCCATCCTGCCGTCGAATAATCCGCAATTTGCTCCATTGGGGACCGGCCCCAGTGCGCTGGGCCTGGGCGACATCGAAACGGGTATCAAATACCGCTTCGTGCAGGAGACCAAGCGCCGCCCGCAGATCGGCACCTTTGTCATGTTCGAACTGCCCTCGGGCAGCGCCTCGAGGGGCCTGGGCGTAGGAAAGACTTGGTATAAGGTTCCGCTGTGGGTGCAGAAAAGCTTTGGCCCCTGGACGACCTACGGAGGCGGTGGGGCCACGTTTTTCAACCACGTCGACGGCTATCGCAACTTTCCCTTCGCCGGTGAGCTGCTACAGCGCGACCTCGGCAAGAAGCTCACGCTGGGTACCGAGGTCTTCTATCACGGCCCGGAAGGTTTGGGGACGCCCCAGACCAATTCCGCCACGATGCTGGACTTCGGCGGTTATTACAAATTTCGAGATCCGGGCTTTCAACTGCTCTTTTGCTACGGCCATTCGATCGTAGGGCAGAGCGAAAATTACGCCTACCTGGGCCTCTATTGGACCTGGGGCAAGCAAAGCGATAAAGGCAGCAAACCCGACACGCCCGCCGGCGCTCTCGGCACGCCGGGCCCTAGCGGGTGGGGACACCTCTAAGGGTGCGGGGGGCTCCATGAACATCACAACGAGCGATGCCATACTTTTGGCGCATGCCGCTTTTGGTGCCCTTGGCACTCTATCGGCCGTTTGGGTGTTTGTGGACGCGCTGAATGCGCGAGAGCAAAATGCGCGGCGCATACGATGCGCAGCCTTCGCCGTAGCGGTCTGCATTGCCGCGGCTTGGATTCTAGGCGGCTATTGGTACCTTCACTTTTATCCGGCGGACAAAATACTCATCCTAAACGGACCTTGGCCCTTTGCTCATAACCTGTTTATGGAGACGAAGGAGCACCTCTTCTTTCTTACTCTGATTTTGTCCTTCTATCTCCCGCTTGCCACGCGAGACGCGCTCCATTCGAACACCGCGGCCCGGCGGATGGTTCTGTGCGTCGCCCTGCTGATCGCTCTCAGCGGTTTGGCGATTGAGGGTGCCGGGGCCGTCGTTAACCATGGCGCTGAAGTCGCGCTCCTTCGTGCGAATGCGAAACGGATATGATCGTGGAGGCCGGGACTCCGAAGCTGGGGCGTACGAGCGCTGCCTTTGCCCTCTCTGCTGCAATCACCATTGTCTTCAATACTGCCCTGGCCTGTCTGAAGGACGCCTACACTCCGCTCAAAAGCGTAATGACCTCCGCCAGCCATCAAGACTGGACAACGCAGGGTGTCGCCGACGTAGTGCTCTTCGTGGTCTTGGGCCTCATCTTTTTGAGGACGCGCCTGACCGAAAAACTCAATCCCCATCGCCTGACCTCCTTGCTCCTTGGAACCGCCATGCTCGCAGGCGCGGGACTTTTTGCCTGGTACGCGTTGCATTAGGCGCCGCGATGCGGATATAAAGAAGCAAGCGATGAAAAAGATTTCGCGCTCGAAACGTTTTCCGCGAGGCTGCCTCGGCTTTCGCCTGCGCCTTTCTCGCGCTCGCTGGGCTCGGCGCCGCCGATGTCACCAATATTAAGGTCGTCACGTCCGGCGCCTTCACCGCCGCCTTTCTTCAAATCGCTCCCAAATACGAAAACGAAACGCACAATAAGCTTCATACCGAGTTCGGCCCCTCGATGGGCGTTACGCACAACGCCATCTCCGTCCGCCTCGAGCGCGGCGAAGCGATCGACGTCGTGATTATGGCCGCGCCCGCGCTAGACGATCTCATCAAACAAGGCAAGGTTCGCTCGGACAGCCGCGTCGACCTCGTGCAATCGAAAATGGCCATGGCGGTGAAAGCCGGCGCGCCTCATCCCGATATCAGCAACCTCGAAGCCTTCAAGCGCACGCTCCTCGCCGCAAAGTCAATCGCTTACTCCGATAGCGCCAGCGGCGTCTACCTCTCCACTGTGTTGTTTCCGAAGCTTGGCATCGCCGACCAGATCAAGGCCAAAAGCAAAATGATCCCGGCCGATCCCGTCGGCGGCGTGGTCGCCTCAGGCGAGTTCGAGATCGGATTCCAACAGGTGAGCGAGTTGCGCCCCGTGAAGGGCATCGACATCGTTGGCGAGCTTCCGCCGGGCGCTCAGCAGATCACCGTGTTCGCCGCGGGCATTCCCACAACTTCGACGCAGCCGGACGCCGCCAGAACGCTCATCCAGTGGCTCGCGGCGCCTGCCCTTTACGACGTGATCAGTAAAACCGGCTTGGAGCCGGTGAAATCAAGGCCAGTGAAATCAAGGTAAGATTCGGCTCGCGGAAGTGCCATAATGTGCGATCACACTCAATCTTGGAGGGCAAAGCAGATGCGTTTCCTTCGATTACTCACGGTTTCCTTGATGCTGTGCGTCCCTGCCATCACGCTCGGCGCTCTCAACGCGCGGGCGCAGGGCGGTGGCGGCGGGCGAGGCGGCGCTCCCGCCGCGAAGCCTCTGACGTTGACGGTTGAAGGCTTCGCGGACGGCACCGACATTCCCGCGAAATACACGCAGGCCGGCGACCAAACCTCGCCGAAAATTTCCTGGATCAATACGCCGCGCGGGTACGGTCACCTTCGTTTTGAACGTGCACGATATCGACAACAGTCATAATCACACCACGGACGACCAGGCGCATTGGGTGGTGTGGAACATTCCCGGCACCGCCACCGGCCTCCCGGAAGGCGTTCCCAAGGGAGATAAGCTGGATAACGGTGCGTCCCAGACCAGCGCCAATGGCGCCAGCTATCGCGGTCCTGGCGCTCCGGCCAATGGCCCGAAGCATCACTACGTATTCGATCTTTACGCGCTGGACACCAAGCTCGACATTCAGGCCGGCGCCGATGGCTTCGAGACGCGCACAAACGTGATGAAGGCCATGCAAGGCCACATCATCGGCAAGGCCGCCTACGTAGGACTCTTCCGTCGGCCGCAATAGTCCGGGAAGCCACTGCGGGGCCACTGGGAATGCACGGCAACCGCGTAATTCGTCTAATATCGCCTAATGAGGATCAGCCATGCGCACTATCAAGCGGCGCCATTCTCCGCGCCAATTAACCATCGCGCTCTGGCGTTGCGCCGCTCTGGTCGCCATCGCCGCGATTGCCGGCTTCGGCATTAGGTCTGGCTTGACCGCCGACACACCCTTTGGCCCCGGCAACCCTTTCTATGCGCCCAGCGCATTGCCCCTTCAGGCGCCGCCATTCGACAAGGTCAAGGACGCCGATTATCAGCCCGCCATCGAAGCCGGCATGGCCCAGCAGCGCAAGGAGATGCAAGCGATCGCCGATAATCCCGCGCCGCCCACGTTCGAGAACACAATCGTGGCGATGGAAAAGACCGGCCAGTTGCTCCACCGCGTCTCGAGCGTATTCGACGGCGTTACTTCCGCCAACCTCAATCCCACGCTGCAAAAAGTAAAAGACATCGAGGCGCCCAAGCTGGCCGCCCACCACGATGCCATCTTTCTGGACGCCAAGCTCTTCCAGCGCGTCTCCGCGATCTACAGGCTACGGGCTTCGCTCCAACTCGATCCCGAGGCGCTGCGACTGCTCGAATTCGAGTACAAGAAATTCGTCCACTCTGGCGCCAACCTCTCTCCCGCCGATAAGGAGAAACTGAAGAAGCTGAACGAAGAGGAGTCCACGCTTTCCACCGCCTTCGAATCCAAGTTGCTCGCCGCCGCCAAGGCTGCGGCCTACCTCGCTACGGATAAGAGCACCCTCGCCGGCCTGAGCGAGGCGGAAATCGCCGCCGCCGCGGAAACCGGCAAGGAGCGCAAAGTTCAGGGTTACGTTATCCCGTTGCAGAACACCACGCAGCAGCCCGATCTAGCCACGCTCACCAATCGCTCCACTCGCCAGGCCATCTTTGAAAACTCCTGGACCCGCGCCGAGCGCGGCGGGCCCAACGATACCCGCGCCACCATCGCGCGCCTGGCGCAGCTTCGCGCCGAAAAGGCCAGGCTCCTTGGCTTCCCCAACTACGCCGCCTGGAAGCTCGAGGACCAGATGGCCAAGAATCCCGACGCGGTGCTGAAGTTCATGAACGCACTCGTGCCCGGTTCCACGGCCAAAGCCGCCGGCGAAGCCAAGGACATCCAGGCCCTCATCGATTCACAGCAGCACAGCATGGCGGCTTCCCGTTACAGCCTTGGGATTGGGAGTTTTATTCCGAACAGGTGCGCAAAGCCAAATACGATCTCGACCAATCGCAGGTCAAGCCCTATCTGGAATTAAACAGCGTTCTCCAAAACGGCCTCTTTTTCGCCGCCAACCAACTCTACGGCCTCACGTTCAAGGAGCGCCACGATATTCCCGTATACCAACCCGACGTGCGCGTCTTCGAAGTCCTCGACGCTAATGGCAAATCGCTGGCGCTCTGGTATTGCGATTACTTCAAGCGCGATAACAAAAACGGCGGCGCCTGGATGGACAACTTTGTAGCCCGCTCAAAGCTCCTCAACACCCTGCCCGTCGTTTATAACGTTGCCAACTTCAGCAAGCCCGCGCCCGGACAGCCCGCGCTCCTCAGCTTCGATGACGTAACCACGATGTTCCACGAGTTCGGTCATGCCCTGCACTCCATGTTCGCCGATACCGAATATCCCAGCTTGGCCGGCACCGACGTGCCCAACGATTTCGTCGAATTCCCGTCGCAATTCAACGAGCACTGGGCCAGCTATCCCGCCGTCTTCAATAATTACGCCAAGCACTACAAGACCGGCGCCCCCATGCCCCCGGAACTCGTCGCCAAAATCAAGAAATCCACCACCTTCAACCAGGGCTACGAGTTCACCGAACTGCTCGCCGCGGCGCAGCTCGATATGCAGTGGCACACGCTTCCGTCCGGCGCGCCGCTCGAAAATCCCGACGACTTCGAGAAACAGGCCTTGCAGAAGGCCAACATCGCTCTGAGCTACGTTCCCCCGCGTTATCGCTCCAGCTATTTCCTGCACATCTGGGGCGATAACTATGCCGCCGGCTACTATGCTTATCTCTGGAGCGAGATGCTGGACGACAACGCCTTCCAATGGTTCGAGGATCACGGCGGCATGACCCGCGCCAATGGCGACCGCTTCCGTCGAATGGTCCTCTCGCGCGGCAATACCGAAGACCTCGACGAAATGTACGCTGCCTGGCTCGGCGGCGAACCCAGCATCCAACCCATGCTGAAGTACCGCGGCCTCGCTCCTTCCAACTAGCTCCGTAGTAACGCCAGTCTCATCGCGAAAGACATCGTCGCCGCCTGCGTTGCGCGGACGCAAATTCGGACCCAATTCTCACCGTAAGTTCTGCACCGCTGCGGCTTCCGAGATATCGCCTAAGAGAAATCCCCCGAAGTCGTGACACCGCCGCCCCCTCGCCTTACTCAGTATTACCAGCCCACTTTGAAGCTTTTTTCTTCCTCTTCCGGGGCGTCGGTTAGAACACCGCTCCCGTCCTATAAGCGGGGATAGATGCCGCAGATTCGCCCGCTGTCCCAGCCGTCCAGCTTTTCTCGGAGCGCTACCTTCCCCACAACAAACCTGGCGGTAGTGAATCGGTCCCAGCGACTCACTGCTTGAATCGTGGAGACCTTGTATGCGCAAACCGGCGCGCTTATTTCTTTTTGCTTTTGCACTAACGCTCTGCTCCGCAACTGCGTTCGCGCAGAGCCATTCCGCCACGGTCTCGTGGACTCCCGTACAGCAGCCGGGTGGCGTAACCATCGCTAGTTGGAATGTTCTCCGTGGGACAACCAGTGACGGACCATATGCTCAGCTTGCCAGCGTGCCCGGCAGCGCGAATAGCTACAGCGATAGCACCGTTTCATCTGGCTCCAATTATTACTACGTGGTGCAGTCCGTCGATACCCAAGGTGTGGCAAGCGCCAATTCCACGCAAGTGGAAGCCGTCGTACCTAACTCCGATCCGCCCCTAGCCGTCTCCACCAGCAGTTTGCCGCCGGCCACCGTGGGAGTGAGTTATAGCGTAACGATAACCGCCAGTGGCGGTGTCGGACCCTACACGTGGTCCGGAACGACCGCCGGTGGCCTGAGCCTGAGCGCAACCGGACTGCTTTCCGGAACCCCTCCGACAGCGGGAACCTTTAACGAACTGGTCACCGTCAAGGACTCCACAGGCGCGACAGCGAGCGCTTCGCTTCCTCTGACCGTAACCACGGGCGGAGGCGGGGGCGCGGGCGGGGATCCTCCTTCTCTCGCATTTGTGCAGGTAAGCTCCGCGGTTCCACAGCAGGGCGCTCAAGTAACTGCAACCTTTGCAAAAGCGCAAGCCGCCGGCGACCTCAACTTGGTGGCCGTGGGATGGAACGACGCTACCGCACACGTCACCTCGGTGACCGACTCCATGGGCAACCCCTATATCTTGGCAGTGGGCCCTACCGTGCAAAGCGGGACAGCCACTCAGGCCATTTACTACGCCAAAAATATCTTCGCCGCCCCGGCAAACGGCAACACCATCACCGTGGCCTTTAACACCGCAGCCAAGTACCCCGATCTGCGCATCGCCGAATACAGCGGAATTGATACCACAAATCCCCTTGACGTCGTCTCCGCTGCCCAAGGAACCGGCACGCTAAGCAACAGCGGATCGGTGACCACCACCAATGCCAACGATCTACTCGTCGGAGCGAGTCTGGTGCAAGACCAAACCCGTGGCCCAGGCGCGGGCTACACCAGCCGCGTGCTCACCAGCCCCGATGGAGACATTCTCGAGGATGAGATCGTAACCACCGCGGGCAGCTACAACGCCACGGCGCAATTGAATGGCAACGCATGGATCATGCAGATGGTTGCATTCCGCGCCGCCGGAAGTGCAGCAGGAACAGCGCCAACAATTACCAGCGTTAAGAGCACCGCCTTTATGATGGGCGCCTCTGGGACCTTTACCGTGACGACTACCGGGTCGCCGACGCCATCGCTGTCAGAGTCGGGAGCGCTGCCGGCAGGCGTGACGTTCACGGATAACGGCAACGGCACTGCCACTCTGGCCGGGACGCCCGCATCCGGCTCAAACGGAGCGTATTCGCTCACCTTCACCGCCAACAATGGCATGGGCGCCCCTCAAACCCAGAGTTTTACTTTGACTGTGAACCAGAGCCCCACATTCAGCAGCTCCAACAGCACCACCTTCACCATGGGCACAGCGGGAAGATTCTCTGTGACGACCTCAGGCGTCCCAACTCCTTCGCTGAGCGAGTCAGGCGCGCTGCCGGCAGGCGTGACGTTCACGGATAACGGCAACGGCACTGCCACTCTGGCCGGGACGCCCGCATCCGGCTCAAACGGAGCGTATTCGCTCACCTTCACCGCCAACAATGGCATGGGCGCCCCTCAAACCCAGAGTTTTACCTTGACTGTGAACCAGAGCCCCACATTCAGCAGCTCCAACAGCACCACCTTCACCATGGGCACAGCGGGAAGATTCTCTGTGACGACCTCAGGCGTCCCAACTCCTTCGCTGAGCGAGTCAGGCGCGCTGCCGGCAGGCGTGACGTTCACGGATAACGGCAACGGCACTGCCACTCTGGCCGGGACGCCCGCATCCGGCACCGCCAGGGTCTACTCCCTCACATTCACCGCGAATAACGGAATGGGTACGCCTACATCGCAGACCTTCACGTTGACGGTGGCCTCCGGATCCACCTCGGGCTCTTCGATCGCCTTCGTGCAGGTCAGCTCCGCAGTTCCACAGCAGGGCGCTCAAGTAACCGCAACCTTTGCAAAAGCGCAAGCCGCCGGCGACCTCAACGTCGTGGCCGTAGGATGGAACGACGCCACCGCAAACGTCACTTCGGTAACCGACTCCATGGGCAATCCCTACACCTTGGCGGTGGGCCCTACCGTGCAAAACGGGACGGCCACTCAGGCCATTTACTACGCCAAAAATATCTTCGCCGCCCCGGCAAACGGCAACACCATCACCGTGGTCTTTAACACCGTAGCCAAGTACCCCGATCTGCGCGTCACCGAATACAGCGGAATTGACCCCACAAATCCCCTCGACGTCGTCTCCGCCGCGCAAGGAAGCGGCACGCTAAGCAACAGCGGATCGGTGACCACCACCAATGCCAACGATCTACTCGTCGGAGCGAGTCTGGTGCAAGACCAAACCCGTGGCCCAGGCGCGGGCTACACTAGCCGCGTGCTCACCAGCCCCGATGGAGACATTCTCGAGGATGAGATCGTAACCACTACAGGCAGCCGCGCCGCCACGGCACAATTGAATGGCAACGCATGGATCATGCAAATGGTCGCTTTCCGTGCCGCGGGGAGTAATCCCTAAAGAGTGCGGTAACTGAGCATTTTATAACTGAAGAGGACACGGGCCGAACATCCCGTGGGAACTTTCCGCCGGATCGTTTGGCCTGATCGTCCCCAAAACCATCCTGCTCTGGATGGATTAACTCCCAGCATCGTAACGTCCGGGCTTTAGCACTACAATTGGGTCGCCGGCCGGACCGCTTCAATCTTCCCGAGTAAAGCGCGAAGCCCCGAAAATTCAGGGCTGCCCACCGGCTGCGGAGTCCTCATGGGAAGCGCCGTCGGGGTGGATCGCCTTCACTTCGCATTCACCATTACTTTTCACTATCTGTTCCCGCAGTTGACCATGGGCCTTGCCCTCCTCCTGCTCGTCCTGAAAACGGCTGCACTGCGCACCGGAGACGAAAAATACAACCGCGCTGTGCGCTTCTGGACGCGCATCTTCGCCATTAATTTCGCCGTCGGCGTCGTCACCGGGATCCCTATGGAATTCCAGTTCGGCACGAATTGGGCCGCCTTCTCGCGCTCCTCCGGCGGCGTCATCGGGCAAACGCTGGCCATGGAAGGAGTATTTTCGTTTTTCCTGGAGTCGAGTTTTCTCGGCCTGATGCTTTTTGGCGAGAAGCGCCTCGGGCAACTAGGGCATTGGTTCGCCGTTTTTCTGGTGTGGCTGGGCTCTTGGGCCTCGGGCTTCCTCATTATCGCCACCGATGCCTGGATGCAGCATCCCGTGGCCTACTCGGCCGTGAACGGCGGCGAATATGCGCTGGCCAGCTTCTGGGGCTTGCTCCTGAATCCCTGGGGCCTCTGGCAATACGCCCACAACATGCTCGGCGCCGTGCAAACCGGCAGCTTCGTCATGGTGTCAGTAGCCGCCTTCTATTTGCTTAGCGGAAAATTTGAATCCGACGCACGCATCTTCCTGCGCACCGGAATCGTCGTCGGAGTGATCGCTGCCCTGCTCCAGCTCTACCCCACCGGGGACATGCAGGGTGTTTTGGTCTCGCGCTATCAGCCGGTCACCCTCGCGGCCATGGAAGGACTGTTCGTCAGCCAGGAAGGCGCGCCTCTCGCCATCCTCGGCCAGCCCGATGTGGAGAACCGCCGGCTCGATAACCCGTTGATCATCCCGCGCGCGCTCAGCTTCCTCACCTATCGCCAATGGACGGCGGAGGTGCGCGGGCTCGATCGTTTTCCCGAAAGCGAATGGCCGGACTTCATCCCTCTCGTTTACTACAGCTATCACGTCATGGTCGGCCTGGGCACGATTTTCATCGCCATTCTGCTGGCCTCCGCTTTTCTCCTCGCACGCGGCCGGCTCTATCGCTCGCGCGGGATGTTGTGGGTCCTGCTCCTCGCGTTTCCCTTTCCCTATATCGCCAATACCGCCGGATGGATCACGGCGGAGGCCGGCCGCCAGCCCTGGATCATTTATGGCTTGATGCGCACGCCCACCGGGATTTCGCCACAAGTTTCAGCAGGAAATGTCTGGTTTACGCTCATTGGTTTCCTGGGGTTGTACCTGCTGCTGGGAATCCTTTTCTTGTTCCTGGTCTATCGCGTCGTCGATCGCGGCCCCGGCCCGGAGGAAAGCCTTGCCGCAACGCCTGGGGCAACGCCTGTCCCGGCGCCGCGGTAGGTGCAAGACTAAGCGCCAGGCGGTTTTGAGACCGCCGTGCCGGAAGGAGCACCCGTGCCCACACTTTGGTTCTGTCTCGTCGCTTTCATGATCGCCGTCTACGTGCTCCTGGACGGCTTCGATCTCGGCGTCGGCATCGTGCATCTCGGCGTGGCCCGCACGGACGCCGAGCGCCGCGCCGTCATGGGTTCGATCGGACCGGTCTGGGACGGCAACGAGGTCTGGCTGATTGCGGGCGGCGGCACGCTCTTCTTCGCCTTTCCCGTTCTCTACGCTTCCAGCTTCAGCGGATTCTATCTGCCGCTGATGATGGTTCTGTGGCTTCTGGTGCTGCGCGGAATTTCCATCGAATTTCGCAGCCTTGTCGCGGGGCCGGTGTGGTCGCCTTTATGGGACCTGGTGTTCTGCGGTTCGAGCGCGCTCTTGGCGGTCTTCTTCGGCGCCGCGCTCGGCAACGTGGTTCGCGGCGTTCCACTGGACGCCCGGGGATATTTCTTCGAGCCTCTCTGGACCAACTTCACTTTCGCCGATACCGCCGGCATTCTCGATTGGTACACCATCCTGATCGGCGTAGCCGCTTACTTCGCGCTGGCGGTGCATGGAGCGCTGTGGGTGGCATACAAATGCGAAGGCGCAATCGCGGATCGCTCCCGACGCATCGCGCGACTCGGCGGCGGCGGCGTGCTGTTGATGACGGCGGTCGTGACGGCTCTGAGCATGCGCATCCAGCCGCAAATTCTGATCAATCTAGCAGGCCATCCCTGGGGATTTGTGTTTCCCGCCCTAGCCCTCGCCGGACTCGCCGGAATCCTCATCTATCCGCGCGGCCGGAGCACTCCTGAACGCAATCGTCACGCGTTCTACGCTTCCTGCGCTTACCTTCTCGGTATGCTCACCAGCGTCGCCTTTGGCCTCTACCCCTACGTTCTCCCGGCGCGTGCCGGCACGGCGCTCTCGCTCTCGATTTATAACGCGCGCACATCGGATCGAGCGCTCGCCATCGGCTTGGCCTGGTGGATCGTGGGAATGATTCTCGCCGCTATCTATTTCCTGTATCTCTATCGCCACTTTTCCGGCAAGGTCCGTACCGGCGAATCTCACGGTTACGAGGAGGCCGGCGGTTCGGCCTAGGCGCCGAATTGGCGCAAATGATGATCGGCATGCAGATAGCCCCACTTCATCCATTGTTCGCGCGTGAGGACGCCCATCATGGGGTGCGGACCACGGACCGAATCCGGCGCGGAACAGAATCGCTCCATGGCCGCCAGCAACTCGCGGCGGTCGCTCTCGAATACGACGGGCGGAGTTCCTCCGGCTCCTTGTTCGTTCTCGGGGCGGGTGGGCACGTTGTGAGGCCACTTCATGGGCGCATTGAGGGCGATCCACATGAGGATCGGCCTGGGCATGAGCCGCAGCGCTAAGGATGGCTCGGCAGGCGAAAGTTTCCTCTCGCCAATCACGCTGCGATAGGAATCCGTGAGATGGCAGAGCATCTGGTGCGCGGTCATTTTTCCCCATTGGCGCGAGGCCTCGGGCGCCAACCCGGAAATTCGCATGACAATGGACTCGCGCGAAGCTGCGTCGGCAAGCGTTTTCTTATGCGCCATGAGCGGAGAAAACTATACGCGCTCAGCCCAGTCGGACGCAAAATCCTGCCGCGGCTCCGAAAGCGCCAAGGGGTTAACTGCTTGTGTCACAAGAGGGCGTTTGAAATAATGTCGCAATGATTATCGGCGAGCGTATTCGCGTGCTGCGCGAAGAGAAAAAGATGACGCGCGGCGATGTGCAGGAACGCACCGGCCTGCAGCGAACCTATATCTGGCGCGTCGAAAATGGCTACACCATCCCCGCCATCGAGACCCTGGAAAAATTCGCCCGAGGTCTCGACGTGCCCATCTATCGGTTCTTCTATGACGGAAAAGGCGCGCCGCCGCTGGTACCGGTGACCAGCGACTCAGGGCTGTGGGGCGCTAACGGAGAGGAAAAGAAGACGCTGCGCAGGTTCCAACGCTGCCTTGGCCAGATGGATGAGACGGAGCGCTCGCTCCTGATGTATTTGGCCGAGGAGATGGCCCGCCGGACCAAAGAAGGCCCCGAGGAACGCCAGGGGAACAAAAAGAAGCAGCCGGAGAAGTAGTATCCGGCGGACCAATAACCACCAGACAGATCGGGAAATGCGCTCAGAATACCCGCCCATATCGCACTACGATGTGTCCGAAAGGTAGCTAAATTCTTCGATTTGCACAGTGCCGCGTTGACCCGGCCATAGGCGTGTGCTACGGTGAATTTCCGCGAGCATACAGCCAATCTAGGAGAGAAAAACCATTACCTTAGTAGCGGTTTCGATTTACGCAGGTGAACTGAGCAACCTCATCCAGCAGACTGGCTGGGTGGCGCGGGCCGTTCTGATCATTCTCTTTTGCTTCTCGCTCTTTTCCTGGGCCCTGATCTTTCAGAAGCTTAGCCTCTTTGCCAGGCTGAGGCGCCGCACATCCACTTTCCAGCGTTCTTTTCGCGCCACTCGCGGCCTTCCGGAGCCAAGGACTGTAGGAACCGACGGATCTCCGCTCGAAGCCGTTTATGCCGCCGGATATCGCGAACTCACCAGCCAACTCATGGCCAGCAATCCCCATCCACGGGTAAAGAGCTTGCACGCCGTTACGGCGGATATGCAGGTCGCCGCGGCCGAGGAGGTGCGCAAGCTCGAGCGCTTCATGCCCTGGCTGGCCACAACCGGATCGGTCACGCCGTTCATCGGATTATTTGGAACCGTGTGGGGCGTCATGGACGCTTTCTCCGGCCTGGGCACGGCCGGAGCGGCCAGCCTCCGCGTGGTGGCGCCGGGAATCGCCGAAGCGCTGATCACCACGGCTGCTGGTCTCTTTACGGCTATCCCCGCGGTGATTGCGTACAATCATTTCGTGCACGACATCCGGGAGATGGGCGCGCGGATGGATAATTTCACCATGGAAGTGGCCGCACTGATCGAGAAGAATTATCTGTAGCGCCGAATAGAGCGCCTACATAAGTCGAAGCCAAATCGATGCCGCAACTTGCACGCCAGACCGGGTCGTCCCTTTCCGAGATCAATATCGTTCCCTTCGTGGATGTGATGCTCGTGCTCTTGATTATTTTCATGATCACGGCGCCCATCCTGCAATCGGGCATCGAGGTCAACCTGCCCAAGACGCAAACGGTCAAGGAAATCACCGACCAGCGGGTGGTCGTCACCATCGATCGCGCGCAATTGATCTATCTCGGCAACGACGCCGTCAACATTCACGACCTCGGCGCCAAGGTCCACGGGCAGTTGCGCAATCCGCAGAGCGACGCGGTTTTCCTGCGTTGCGACGAGACCGTGCCCTTCGGGACCTTCGCCACGGTGATCGATACGCTCCGGCAATCCGGCATTGAAAACGTAAGCGTGGTGACCGAGCCGCTCAGCGCGCGTCCCAAGGAGCAATGACGCCTGTGAGCGCCGACGCCATCGCCATTCGAGACCAGAGCCTAAAGGGACCGCTGTTGTGGTCCATCGTGCTGCACTCGGTTTTGTTCGGCTCCATGATCGTATCGACGTTCGTCTCCCATCGCGGCGATCTGTGGAGTGGATCGGCCGGAGGGGGCGCGGTCTCCGTCAAATTGGTGGGCGGCCTTGCAGGCGTGCCGATTCCTCGCCCCGAAACGGTGACGACCAACCGCGTGGTGGACGAATCGAAAGGCCTGTACAAACCCGAACCCAAACCCAAACCGAAAGCGCCGCCGCCCGATGCCGCTCGGATTCCTCAATTCACCAAGGAGAAGCAGCCCCATTACGTCACCCGCCCATCGAAGACGCTGGAAGACCCCACGCCGCCTCCGCAGAACGCGGTGCCGTACGGAGGAGGCGGAACCCCGGCCGTGCCCTATTCGCAGTTCGCGCTGGGCGCGGGCGGTTCGCCCAATGCGGGCATGCAGTTTGGCAGCCAGGGAGGCGGCGGGGATTTTGGCTCTCGCTACTCCTGGTATGTAGATGCCGTACAGCGACGCGTAAGCAGCAACTGGCTGCAAAGCACCGTTGATCCTGCGGTGCGTTTCGCGCCTCGCGCGGTGGTTTCGTTTGACGTTCTGCGGAACGGCGCCATCGCCAACGTCCAGATTCTGCAAACCAGCGGAAACGCCTCGGTGGACACCTCCGTGGTGCGGGCCGTTCAGGGTTCGAATCCGCTGCAGCCGCTGCCAGGGGATTACAGCGGGAACAAAGTTTCGGTCGAGTTTTGGTTCGACTTCCAGCGGTAGGAAAGCCGGCCAGCAGTCGAAATCGATTTTGCCTTGGGCATAGAGAAGGCATAGAGAAGGCACAGAGAAAGACGTTAAGAACGGAAAAAAGAGAATGACACCTAAACGGTTGGGAGCTCTGGCGCGCTATTGCCATCTTAGGGCTGCTGTCCACGCTCGTGCCTTTGCAGTGGGCCGCGCCTGCGGCAGCGCAGGATTGGTTTCGCACCGGCACGGGCCTGGGCGTGAGCAAACCCACGGTTGCCGTGGCCGATCTTGCTTCGCGAAGTGGCGATTCCGCCACAACCGCCTCGCTTTTCAGCGAGGTGGTACGCAACGATCTGGATTTCAGCGGCATCATTACCCTGGCCAGCAAGAGCTTTTACCCCACGCAGGTGCCGAGCGTGCCGGGGGAGCTGAACTACAAGGCGTGGAGCGATGCGCCGGTCTCCGCGCAGTTTCTGGCCTTCGGCAATGCCACCGTGACCGGCACCACCGAGGAGATTCAGGCCTGGTTCTACGACGTGAAAAATGCTTCCGCGCCGGCCGTGGTCGGCCGCGTGTATCATGGCGACGCCAACGAAGAGCAAACCCGCCGCTTCGCACACCAGTTCGCCGACGAGATCATCGCCCGGCTTTCCGGAGGCGTTCCCGGAGTGGCCTCCACGCAAATCGCTTTTGTCAGCGGCCGCAGCGGTAACAAGGAAATCTGGGCCATGGATTACGACGGCGCCAATGAGCATAAGCTCACTTCCCTGCACTCCATCGCGCTCACCCCGCGCTGGTCGCCGGACGCTACCCGTATCGCCTTCACCTGCTATCCCACAGCTGGATCGATCCTCAGCGCGCAGATTTGCGTATACTCGGACGTGACTTCGCGCCTGTTGAACTGGGCCCACTATCGCGGGACCAATAGCTCGCCGGCCTGGTCCCCGGACGGCAGTAAGATCATGTTCATGTCCAGCATGTTCGGCAATCCGGAGCTTTTTGTCGCCGAAGCGGATGGCACCGTCCCCGCCGTGTGACGCACTCTACCGGCGCGGACACTTCGGCGGCATACAATCCCAAAACCGGACAGCAGGTGGCCTTCGTCAGCGACCGCGATGGCCTTCCACAGCTTTACACCATGGACGTGGACGGCGGCGACGTCACCAAGGTCCCGCTGCCGGACATGGGTTACGTGATCGACCCGGCCTGGTCGCCAAACGGCCAATTGCTGGCGTTTAGCTGGCGCCGCCCCAGCGGCAACTATGATCTTTACGTCATGGATATCGCTTCCCACGCGCTCGTGGAACTGACCCGTGACGCCGGCCGCAACGAGCGCCCCAGTTGGGCACCGGACGGACGGCATCTGGTCTTTGAATCCACGCGCACGGGCACTCGGCAGATCTGGTCCATGCTGGCCGACGGCACGTCGCCCAGACAATTGACCACGCAAGGGCAAAACGAATCTCCCAATTGGTCGCCGAAATAGTGCCGGCGCGAGGCGCAGGCCAGACGAGCCTGCGGCGGGCGGGTCACTTTTTCCTTGTGGCGATTCTTTAGACAACTGGCAGTTATCTTTTGCAGTGTGCCAAATCCCCAGGTGGTGTAAATGTATCCGGTCGATCCGAAACCCAGCGCAAGAGAAGCGGTACTCGCAGCCCTTAAGGAGGATTCTAAGAAAATGCGGACTCGTTCCGTTGCAAGAGTTTTGCTGTATGGCCTGCTCGCGTTCGTGATCGTGAGCGTCGGCTGCAAACACCCCGCGCCGGTGACGCCCGCCGCCGCTCCCACTCCGCCTCCCGCCCCGGCGCAGCCGACCGTAACGCTGCAGGCTATGCCGAACACCGTGCAGCGAGGCCAATCGTCGACGCTGCAATGGTCCTCCACGAACGCCACTGCGCTGACCATCGCGCCAAATGTCGGCACCGTATCGGCCGAAGGCACAAGCAGCGTCACGCCGAACAATTCCGTGACCTACACGATCACGGCCACGGGCCCGGGCGGCTCGGCCAACGCCAGCGCGCGGGTGACCGTCAATGCGCCGCCTCCGCCGCCACCTGTGGCCGCGGCTCCCTCGCCCACCATGGAAGAGCTCTTCACGCGCGAAGTGATGGACGCCTACTTCGACTTCGACAAGGCCAACGTTCGCGCCGATGCGCAGTCCGCCCTCATGAAGACGGGTGACTTCCTGCGGAATTATCCGCAGATGAAAGTGATCATCGAGGGGCATAGCGACGAGCGCGGGTCCACCGAATACAACCTGGCTCTGGGTGACCGCAGAGCGCAAGCGGCCAAGGATTACCTGGTCTCTCTGGGAGTGGCCTCGGATCGCATGCAGACGGTGAGCTACGGCAAGGAACGGCCGTTCTGCGGCGAGCATACCGAGGACTGCTGGCAGCAGAACCGCCGCGCTCACTTCACCATGGCCAAATAGCTGTTGCTGGCCTATTCGCGCCCGGCGAAATCGCCGCCGAACTCTCCACGGCACCGCCGGCATCCAACTCTTGTCGGTCTTGCGCCTCGAACGCCTTCGGGGCGCAAGGCTATGGTTCGGGCCATACTTTTTCGGCATACTAGAATTGAATAGGGCAATGGGGCAAGGAGGGATCGTTATGCGTAAACGGTCGATGACTTACGTCGCAGCCGCAATGCTGGCCGGTGCCTTGGGGGGCGCCCTGCTGGGTCCGGCGCCAGTCGGAGCAGTAGCCCGCGAAATCGTGGAACTCCAGCAGAGCGTCAATCAGCTCATTCAGGGCCAAAAAGACCTGCAAACCGCAATGGCCCAAAACTCAGCGGTGGATAAGACGCTCATGGAGCAGTCCATGGACACCGTCAACAAGATGACCGGCACCATGATGGCTCTGCAAAAGACCGTGCAGGATATGCAGGCCAGTTCGGGCGCTCGCCTGGATACGATGTCCACCCAAATCCAGGGCATCTCCGACAACTTGCAGGAAACCTTGGCGCGCATGGGCAAGCTCAATCAGCAGCTCGCCGACACCCAGAACGCCATCCAGGGCATCGATGCGAAGCTGGCCAGCAACGCGCCTCCGCCACCGGCCGCCGCGCCCCCCATCGCGGGAGCGACCGGCGCCCCTGGATCGGCTTCCGCACCGGGAGGATTGCCTCCCGCCTCCGGAATGCCGCCGGCTGCCGCCGGCAACCCGCCGCCCGGCTCCGCGCCCTCGGCCGACCTGCTTTATTCCAATGGGCTGCGCGATCTGAACGGCAAGAAATACGATCTCGCCGCGCAGGAGTTCAGCGACTATCTCAAGTATTACGGCACCACCGATCTGGCCTCTAACGCGCAGTTTTACCTCGGCGAAATTTTCTTTGCGCAGCAGCAATACGATCAAGCCATCGATGCCTACGGCAAGGTGATCGATAATTATCCTAAGAGCTTCAAGCTTGCTCCCGCGCATCTGAAGCGCGCCCTGGCCCTGATCAGTTTGGGCGAGAAAACTTCCGGCGTGAGCGAACTGCGCATGGTCGTCAAGACCTACCCCGGAACGGACGAGGAACGCCGCGCCAAAGCCAAGCTCCAGGAACTGGGCGTCGCTTCGTAATTCGCGATTCGTTCCTGGCCTTTGCTGAATTCAGGCTTCAAGCCTTCCCCCTTAGCGTGCCGTAACTTTGCCCAATCTTCCCTAATTTTGCTCGACGCGTGGACTTGCGCGAATCGGCGTGCTATCGTCCCTGTTTTCTGGCTGCCATTCCGCGGCCGGCCGCGTTCGGAGGGTGACTGATGTCGGTGAACAAAGCTATTTTGGTGGGCAGGCTCGGGCGCGACCCCGAAACGCGCTATACCTCCGCCGGCCAGGCCGTCTGCAATTTCACCCTGGCCACCGACGAAACTTATAAGGATCGCAATGGCGAACGGCAAAAACGCACCGAGTGGCACCGCATCGTGGTCTGGGGCAAGCAGGCGGAGATCGCGCAGCAATATCTGCACAAGGGCTCTCTGATCTTCGTCGAAGGGCGTATTCAGACGCGGCAATGGGATGATCGCGAGGGCCAAAAGCGCACCACCGTCGAGATCGTGGCCACTAATTTCCGCATGCTCGGCGGGCGCGGCGAAGGCGGCATGACGCCCGGAGTCGGTGCCGGTGCCGGTGCCGGTGAAATCGAACCCCAAGCCGCAGCGGCAGCAGCGGGCGCGGAGGATCTGCCTTCCACGGAAATTTCCGACGAAGATATTCCCTTCTAAGAACGCGGCCTGCGGGCAGCCTGGCCGGCAGCAAATTCCGATCAAGTAAGCATGGGGACGTGAGGCGGAGCCTTCGCGCACGGCTTCACGCGAGCGCAAATCCACAGCAGGAGAAAAAGTAAGAGCTACTGCCGGTTGGGGTTGTTGCGCTTGCGGCGATCTTCCGCCCCGCGCTGGAGGAAATCCTCGAATTTGGGCCGCTGATCGGATGTGAGAATCTGGCGAATCTGATCGCGGCCTTGTTCGCGGATTTGGTCGAACTGCGGGTTCATCTGCTGGCGGACAGCATCAAACCGCTCCTGCATCTCCGTCAAAACTGCGCCCAGTTGCTTCTGCTGATCGGGGGTAAGGTCGAGCTCCTTGGTCAGACGGGGAACCGCTCGCACGGGGGCGGGGGCGCGCCCACTCTGGTTCTGTACCTGCACTTGCGGACGGGCCAGAACGCGCTGGTTGACGAAAACCTCGCCCACAGCCCCAAGCCCGATTCCCAGCGCCAGCACCAGGAAAATCAGGCCTAGAGCTTTGCTATTGGTTGGACCGAATTTCATCAAATATTCCCCGGATCCGCGAGCGTCATCAAAACCTCATCCGCATTGGCCGGCTGCAGCGGGAGGCTCGGGCAATCCCGCGCCGATCTCCGTGCCCGCATTGATAGCCGCCGTATCGCGCGCGGGAGCGAACTCCCGCAAGTAGACGGAAAGCGCCAGCAAGATAACCGCCGCCACCAGGGCCACGCGCGAGGCCAGCAGCTCCAGGGGCCGCCAAATCGTCGGCGCCGCCTGGCTCGCTTCGCGCACCGAAGCCATCACCCGCGTAACGAACGCCGGTGAAGGCTCCCTAAGCGGACGCGCATGAGCCATCAACTTGCTCGCGGTCACCGCGTCGCTCAACGCTTCCTGGCAGTCGACGCAATTCTCCAAATGGCGCTGCAACGGAGAACCCGGCTCAATGCGCGCTGCGCCGTCGCGCACTGCATCCTCAAGGCTTGCCTGATATTCCGGGCACTTGGACTCAGTTTTTGAGAACATCGGCAACTCCTTTCCGCGTATCTTCCCTCACCAGCCTGTTTTGCTTCTCGCGGGCCTTCTCCCTTACCAGGATTTCTCGGCAAATCTAAACGCTCGCGCCTCGCCGCGCAACAGGTTTCCTCAGCTCAACCCCGTCGCGTCCGCAGCCGCCGCCGATAAACCTCCACAAGGCGCCCGCGCGCGCGAAACAGCCGCACCTTCACCGTGTTCACGTTGAGATCCAGAACCTCCCCGATCTCCTCCACCGTAAATCCCGCCACCTCTTTCATCACCAGCATGGCCCGGTCTTGTTCGTCCAATTCGATGAGCAAGCGGTCCAGAAGGTCGCGTTGCTCGGCTCGCCGCGCCGCGTCCACCGCATGGCCGAAAACGCCCTCCCGGTCTTCCGGCAGCGCCTCCATCTGCCGAACTTGCTCCTCGCTCAGGTTCGCCTCGTAAACCAGCGGGCGAACCTTCTTCTTGCGAAAATAGTCCCAGCATTCGTTGACCGCGATCTTGTACAGCCACGTCCCGAATGCCGAACGCAAATCGAAGCGCTTGAGCGAAAGGTACGCCTTCAGCAGCGCCTGCTGCGCTACGTCCTCGACGTCCTCGCCCCGCCGCATAATGCCGCCGATTACAGCCAGTAGTCGCGGCTGATGTATGCGCACCAGCTCTTCGTAGGCGAGTTGATCGCCTCCTTGCGCCCGCCGCACTAATTGGCGCTCCGCCTCTCCTCCGCCGGTGCCGCTGCGGGCTGGACGAGGCGCCTCCGCTTCCATTTTTGGGACGTTGCGCATGAGATTTCGGTTACAGTAACATTGTTTCTTAACTCAACCAGCTACTCCGCCGGTTTCGTTTTCCTTATTCACAGCCCGGGTACATTCCTCTTGCGCCCCCCATATCCCTATGAAACAATGACGCAAATGATTATCGGTGATCGTCTGCGCGCTCTGCGCGAAGAAAAGAAACTCTCTCAGGGCGATATCGAGAAACGTACCGGACTCCTCCGGTGCTATATCTCCCGCGTCGAAAATGGCCATACCGTTCCTGCCATTGAGACCCTCGAGAAGATGGCTCGAGCCCTGGAGGTACCCCTCTATCAGCTGTTCTATGACGGTGAAGAAGCTCCTGAACTCCCCAATCTGCCGAAGCGCAGGACGGCGGATGAGATCGCCTGGGGAGCTACGGGCAAAGAAGCCCGTTTCCTGACCATGTTCCGCCGGCTGCTGGGCCGTATCGATGAAGGCGACCGGCGCTTGCTGCTGTACATGGCTCAGAAAATGGCCAACCGGTAGCATAACCGCGGCCCGTCCCCGCCGCATTCTCCCAAATTTCGTCGGCCCAGCCTCTCCTAGACGGAGAGCTGTGCCCGTTGGACCGAGGGTTCCCCCGTAGGCCTGCTTCCGCCGCAAGGTATTCGCTCTCTTTGCGCGAACGCGCCCGCCCGGGGGCGATCATGGCGCGTTTTACTCCCACTCGATCGTGCTGGGCGGCTTCGAGCTGATATCGTACACAACGCGGTTCACGTCCGCTACTTCATTGACAATACGCGTGGAGATACGCTCCAGTACTTCAGCCGGCAGCCGCGCCCAATCCGCGGTCATGGCGTCTTCCGATGTCACCACCCGCACGGCAACCGTATTCCCGTAGCTCCGCTCGTCGCCCATCACTCCCACGCTGCGCACCGGCAAGAGAACGGCAAACGCCTGCCACGTCTTCTCGTAGAGCCCCGCCCGGCGAATTTCTTCCACTACGATGGCATCTGCCTCCCGAAGGGTTTGCAGGCTCTCCGGAATAACTTCGCCCAGCAGGCGCACCGAGAGCCCTGGGCCCGGAAAAGGTTGCTTGCCCAGAATCTCCTCGGGCAGCCCTAAATCGCGCCCGATGCGGCGCACTTCGTCCTTGAAGAGCTCGCGCAGCGGTTCGATCAGCTCGAACGGCAAATCGGGGGAAGCCCTCCCACGTTGTGGTGCGTCTTGATCGTTGCGGACGGACCGCGCACCGGAACGGATTCGATCACGTCGGGATAGAGCGTTCCTTGCACCAGATAGCGAATATCCCCGAGTTGGCGGGCCTGTTCGGCAAACACGCTGATGAACTCGGCGCCTATGCGCTTGCGTTTGACTTCAGGATCGGTCACGCCCTTCAATCGCGCCAGGAATCGCTCCGACGCATCCACCCCCACCACGCGCAGGCCCACGCGATTTTCGAGCAGGTCGATGGTTTCGCGAAACTCGTTCTTGCGCAGCAGGCCGGTATCCACGAACACATTGATCAGGCGGTCGCCGATGGCCCGTTGCACCAGCGCCGCCGCCACCGCGGAATCCACTCCCCCGCTCAGCGCGCAGATGGCGCGCCCGCGGCCCACCTGGCGGCGAACGCCTTCCACCGTTTCCGAGATGAACGAAGCGCCGCTCCAATTGGGACGCGCGCCGCACACCGCGAAAATAAAATTGCGCAGAATCTCATTGCCGCGTTCGGTGTGTTGCACTTCGGGATGGAATTGCACCGCGTAGATCCGCCGTACCGGGTCCTCCGCGGCGGAAAGTCCGCTCGTGCTCGCGCCGGTGATCTGGAAGCCGGGCGGCAGCGAGCGCACGTGATCGCCATGGCTCATCCAGATCTTCAGCCGTCGCGGCAGTCCCACAAAAAGCGCCGATCCGTCGCGCAAATCGATTTCCGCGCGGCCGTATTCGCGCCGTTCCGCGCGTTCCACTTTGCCGCCGAGCATGTGCGCGATCCACTGCAGGCCGTAGCAGATGCCCAGAACGGGTACGCCCAGCGCCAGCACGCCGGGATCGCAAACCGGCGCGGCCGGATCGTACACCGAACAGGGGCTGCCGGAAAGAATGATGCCTGCCGGTTCATAGGCGCGGATCTCCGCCAGGCTCGCGGTACACGGCAGAATCGCCGAAAATACCTGCTGCTCGCGAATGCGCCGCGCAATCAATTGCGTGTATTGCCCGCCGAAGTCGAGCACGATGATGCCGCCCAGTTCGCTCTTGCTCATGGGCAGGTGCTTTTCGCCGGCGGATTTCGCTGCGGGCGCCGCGGGACTTATGGGCTTCGGGCCGGAGTCGTCATTGCGTCACCTTGATCATCGCGCCACCACCACGTTCACCAGTTTATTCGGAACCACCACGCGCTTCACCACCCGCGCGCCCCTCAGCAACTGCTCGATCTTCGGATCGCCAAATGCGAGCTCGGCCAACTCCTCTTCCGGAAGCCCTGCATCCACGCGAATCTTCCCGCGCACCCGCCCGTTGATCTGGATCACTACCTCCACCTGCTCCTCTTCGGCCAGCTCCTCCGAATACTGCGGCCATTTCGCGGTCGATAGGCCTTCTTCGTGCCCCAGCATTTCCCAAAGCTCCTCGGCCAGATGCGGAGCCATGGGCGCCAGCATCACCACCAGCAATTCCAGCACCCGCTTGACGATTTCCGGCCGGGCGCCCTCGCCGAGCGGCTCGTTGGCTTGCAGCGTGTTCACCAGTTCCATGATCAAGGCCACGCTGGTGTTGAAATGCCAGCGCGCGTCGAAATCGGCGGTGACGCGCCGCAGCGTCTGGTGCGCCTTGCGCAGCAGGACTTTTTCTTTTTCCGAATCGATTTTGAGCGACGCCGCCTGCGAGCCATCTCCCTGCGCACTGCCCTGTAGATGAACAGAGACACGCCGCGCAGCGCCTGCGCATGCCGGTCGACCAGCCGAAACACGCGCTGCAGAAACCGCGCGCAGCCCTCGATTCCCTGCTCGCTCCATTCCAGGTCTTTCTCCGGCGGCGCGGCGAAAAGCGTGTACATCCGCGCCGTATCGCAGCCGTATTTCTCGGCCATGTCGATCGCGCCCACCACGTTGCCCTTGGACTTGGACATCTTCGCCCCGTCCTTCAGCACCATGCCCTGCGAAAACAGCCGCCGCACCGGCTCGCGCAATTCCACCAGCTCCAGGTCGCGCATCACCTTGCAGAAAAATCGCGCGTAGATCAGGTGCAGGATGGCGTGTTCGATGCCGCCGATGTACTGGTCGATGGGAAACCAGTAGCGCGCCAGCGCCGGATCGAAGGGCGCGTGATCGTTGTGCGGATCGGTGTAGCGGAAGAAATACCACGACGAATCGATGAACGTATCCATCGTGTCCGTCTCGCGCCGGCCCGGCCCGCCGCACTTCGGGCATGTCACGTTGACGAACGATCGGCACGTTGGCCAGCGGCGATTGCCCCTGTCCCGTGAGCAGCACGTTTTCCGGCAGTCTTACCGGCAAATCATCGTCGGGCACCGGAACGATTCCGCAATGCTCGCAATAGATCACGGGAATCGGCGTGCCCCAATAGCGCTGCCGCGAGATGCCCCAATCTTTCAGCCGATAAGTGATCTCCGCCTCGCCGATGCCTTTGGCCTGCGCCTCGGCGGTCATCTTCTCTATCGCCGCCTCGCTGGTCAGTCCGCTGTAGGGGCCGGAATCCACCAGGCGCCCGTAATCGACGAAGGCCTCTTTCAAGTCTTCTGTTTCGGCGCGCGCAGCGGTTCCCTTCCACCGGCTGGATCACCACGCGAAATCGGAATCTTGTACTTGCGCGCGAACTCGAAATCGCGCTGATCGTGCGCGGGCACGGCCATCACGGCGCCCGTGCCGTATTCGGCCAGCACGAAATTCCCCACCCAGATGGGCACCTTCTCGCCCGAAAACGGATTCGTGGCGAAGCGGCCGGTGAAAAATCCCTCCTTCTCCGCCGTGGCCAAATCCGCGCCGCGAATGATGCGCGCGCGCAGCCGCGCCGACCTCCTCTTCGAGTTCGGCGCGATTGGCTTGCCCCGCGAATAGGCTGCGGCAGCACCGCGATGCGCGGGCGAAAGAATCACCGCCGCCGCCCCGTAAATCGTGTCCACGCGCGTGGTGAAGACTTCGATATGCTCCGCGCCGCCCTGCTGCAGCCTCGCGCGCCGTCAATCGGAAAGCGCACGCGCGTGCCGCGCGATTTGCCGATCCAGTTGCGCTGCATCACCAGCACGCGCTCCGGCCATCCGCCCTCGAGCTCGGCCATATCGTCCAGCAGCGCGTCGGCATATGCCGTGGTGCGCAGGAACCACTGCTCGATCTCTTTCGCTTCCACGGGCGTGTCGTCGTGCTGCCAGCAGCAGCCGTCCACCACCTGCTCGTTCGCCAGCACGGTCTGGCATTTCGGGCACCAGTTCACCAGGCTGCGCTTGCGATACGCCAGCCCGCGCTCCAGCATGCGCAGGAAAAACCACTGGTTCCAGCGATAGTATTCCGGCTCGCAGGTGGAGATTTCCCGCCGCCAGTCGTAGCTGAAGCCGAACCGCTGGCACACCGCCTTCATCTGCGCGATATTGGCGTTGGTCCAGTCCCGCGGAGGCGTCCCGCGCTTGATGGCCGCATTTTCGGCCGGAAGGCCGAAAGCGTCCCAGCCGATCGGGTGCAGCACGTTGAACCCGCGCATGCGGCGATAGCGGGCCACGGCGTCGCCAATGGTGTAATTGCGCATGTGGCCCATGTGCAGCGTGCCGGAGGGATACGGCAGCATCTCCAGCAGATAATATTTCGGTCGATCGGGATCGGCGTCCGCCGCGAACGCGCCGCGCGGCGTCCCATCTCTCCCGCCACTTCGCTTCGACTGCCTGGGGATTGTATTCGGCCACGATGAATTAGCCCTTGGATGCGCCTGCGGCCTTGCGGCCCGACGAAGAACGCTTGGCGCGCTTCGCGCGCTTCGCGGGATTCGCTGGGTTCGCTGGGTTCACAATCGACGAGCGCGCGCTGGCGCCCGCGCGCCCGCGCTTCATCATGCTGAAGCCATTCTGCGCCGCAGGCGCCTGCTTCGCCGCCACGCCCACGAGTTCCCATAACCGCCGCACGTTGCGGCGGTCGTCGCCCGGCGCGTCGATGGGCGTTTCCAGCAGAAACGCCCTTCCCCGCAGTCCGCAAGAGACAGAATTTATTGCGTTTTCGTTAGCCGACAGTTGGGCGTTGTTTCCTCCTGAGCCCGTGCGGCCAGCACCGGGGCGGCCTCCGCCGGCAGCACTCGCCGATAATTTCGGGTGGCTCAAGACGCGCCGAAGCCCATCCAGCCCGATTTCGCCGCGGCCAATGTGCTCGTGCCGATCCACGCGCGAACCGAACGGCGTCTTGGAATCGTTCACGTGCAGCACCGCAACGCGCGAGAGCCCCACGGTGCGATCGAGCGCCGCAATCGTCTCCGCGAGCCCCGCTTCGGTATGGATTCCGTATCCCGCGTGGAAGGCATGCGCCGTATCCAGGCAAATGCCCACCGGCAGATCCGGCGCGGCGTCGATGATCGCTTTCAACTCCTCGAAGCGCGAACCTACGGCCATGCCCATGCCCGAAGTGTTTTCCAGCAGCAGCCGCAAGCGGCAGTCGCGCGGATCGTCAAACGCGGCGCACAGCCGCATGCCGCGCGCCGCCTGCCGGATGGCTAGCGCCACGTCGCGAATCCCTTGCTCCGAACTCTTCCCTGCCCCCGGCGTTTTCCCACAACAAGATCCCGGATGCACCACCAGATAATCCGCGCCCAGCGCTGCGCCGCGAACCATCTCGTCGTGAAACGCCTGAATCGAACGCACCCGCAACACGGGATCGGAGCTCGCCAGGTTGATCAAGTAGTTCGCATGGATCACCAGCGGCCCGAGGCCCAATTCCGCCCGCTTGGCCCGAAACTCGGCGGCCGCAATCTCAGGGATGCGCGCGCCCACGTGGGGCCACATGCGCGGGCTGGCGGAGAAAATCTGCAGCGCATTGCAGCCCAGCTTCCGGGCGCTCTCGAGCGAGCCGGCAAAGCCGTCCGCGATGGAAGTGTGAATGCCGATGCGCACGCTGCCGTCGCGCCAGGCCGGAGCCTGCGGCTGGGGAACCGGTTCGGGGCGGTATTCGTCGCTGCTATCGTAATCGAGGATAGGACTGTGGGACGCCGTCATTTGTCGGTAGCGGAGCACTTATTCTATCCAATCGCCCCCACCGCCGCAAATATTGCTGTTTCGCAAGACGGTCGGCACTTAAATTCGATCGTGCCATTCCAATCCGTGAGGTAGTTCCTCAGCGGAAAATTCAAGGTGGATAACTCGACGTGCTTTCGGGACGACACATGCTGACGACGCATGAAGCAAAAGCGGTCGCATCAGGAATGCGCCACCCTCAGGAACCGTGCAAGTTACAGAGTCGTCCTTCTGCCAGCTTGCAACTTGTTCCGCTGAAAGTCGGCCCTGCCTGTGCGATCCAGGAATGACGCGCAAAGGCCCATTTTCGGGGCCACTTTCGTCTAAGTGCAGTCTAATCGCAACCATGCGGCTCATTATTTCGGCTGGTGGCTGGACATGAACGACGCCAGCTTTCGTTGTCCAAGGACCGAACCCGTCGACATCTCTGCGCTCGCGAACCGCTATGGTGAGATCTTGGTGCCACGTCACTTTCCAGTTCGATTGCGGAGTCTTGTTGAACAAAATGCCGCGCACCGCGAAGCATTCCGTTCCAAGCACCGTATGGATGATTTCTCGGACCAACTGCGACGCCGCAAGTTCGCGAACTAAAGGGACAGAAAGGAGATTTCTCTGAGCGTGCCTACCTTCGCCAAGTTCGTCACGGACTTGTTCGATTATCCGTTTGTCGAGGCAGGACGGAACAGTTGCAAAACCTTCTGCATCAACAGCCAATTTTAGGTCAGTCATTGCGTCGGACAAAAACTAAACCGCGACTACGGCAGCTTGCACACAAAATTCTCGGCCTGATCGGTGCTGCCCGCGCCCTTGTAAACGGCCTCCTGCGGATACGGGCATAGCGGGCGCGTGCGGATCACGTTGCCGTTCACGATTTGCGACGCAACGATCTCTTTCGGCGCGGCGCCCTTCTCCTTCCACTGCTCGAGCGGCGTCAGCGTGTCGAACACGCTCGGCCCTTCGCCCCCGGCGCAATGTCCCATGCCCGGCGCCATGTAAAGCCGCACGGACTCTTCCACCACCTTCTTCCCCATCACTTGAATCAGCTCGTTGTAATAGTTCACCGACGAGAGCGGCGCCACATTCTGGTCGGCCCAGCCGTGATAAATAATCAGCTTTGCGCCGCGTTCCACATACGGCTTCAGGTTCGTGGACGTCGCGCTCACCACGCCGTTATCCATCTTTCTGGCGCGCGCCATATCCGTACCAATGTCGAGTGTCCGGAAATCCCAGTGGGGGTTCTGCATCACGGTGTACTTGAAGGTGTCCGAGGCCATTCCCAGCGGCTGGTCCACGGTGTTGTTGGCGAAGCGCAATTCCGTTCCCGGCTCGAACCCGGGGAAAATCTCTTTGCCCGTCTTGGGGTCAACGATGGGCGCGTAGAGCTTCTTGGCCGCTTCCACCTGCGCCGCCGTCAGGCAGCTTGGCGCGTCCGCTCCCTTGCATAGCGTGACGCTGGGATTAAATTTGCATCTCAGCGGATTATTGATTATGCCGTCCTTGATGCCGTCCTTCGCATCGCAGGCATCGAGCGCGGCCTGATGCAGCACCGCAAACTTCTCCCTGGGAATCAGGCTGGCAACATCTTTGTGCGTGGCCTGCGCCGCGGCGATGAGTTGCAGGCTTTCAGCCGCGCGATCGTAGCCGGGGTCGCCTGCGACGATGCCCTCGAAATCCTCGGGATAGCGCTGCGCCTCCATGAACGCCTGCCGGCCGCCGCCCGAGCAGCCCGTAAAATACGAGAACCGCGGCTCCGCGCCATAGAGCGCCGTGATTGTGGCCTTGCCTTCCACCGCCGTCTCGTGTACCGCGCGATAGCCGAAATCGATCAGCTTCTCGGGATGGCCGGGAGCGAAGCTCGCCGTATCTCCCGCGTGCCCAGTGTCCGTCGAGGCGGCCGCGTAGCCGCGCCGCAACGCCGTAGCCAGCGCCGCGTATTGAATGAACCCGTTCCAGCCGCCGTTCCCGACTTCCTGGAACTTACCGTTCCAGCCCGCCACCGGCAGCCAGATTTCGCTCTTGATATCGGAATCGCTCGTGGGAGCGATGGTCATGGACACGCGGCAGAACGCCGGCAGATCGGCGAACGATGCTTTTCCGCCGTCCGGCGTCTTGAACTCCCCCGCGGGAACCACCTGCGCGGACGTGACGGTCGTGTGCGGCAGCTTCAGCGACGTAAGTCTCGCGCAGGCCGACGCATCGGCCAAGTGCGTCGCGCCTGCGTCAGCCAGCCCGCGCGCGTCGACGGTTAGATTGGCCGTGCCACCGATGTACGTGATCCCACCCAGCAAAATCCCCAGCGCAACGACGCCAGCAATCTTCATTCGGTATTACTCCGTCTTCTAATCCTGTATTCCTAATCGTGCTCGGAACCCGGGTCTTTAGGATGACTTCGATAGTTGGATTCAATAATTTTTCTGAGCTCGGGATTTTCAACCTGCGACAGCGCTCGCTCAGGGTCAAAAACCTGTTGGGGCTGGCGACCTTTCGTGGATTTAGACACCCGCTTCCAGAACTTCTCCACTTCCTCCCAAAGCGCAAGACTTCGAGGTCCAAGCCACGGCAGGAACACCTCATAACCGAAAGCGCGGTGACTAGAGATGTTCTGAATATCCTCAAACAATCCCACGCTGACGAGGTTCTCAAGTTTCGGATCGGGATTGTCTAGCAGCCTCTCAATCACACCAAAGAAATCTGCAAATTCGCTCGTAGTTCCGTTTGTGTATTGGTCGACGAGGTAGTGCGCCAGATCGGCCATCGCCAAATACCAAGGAGGTGTCGCCTCCTTCGCGTACTGCCGCGAGAATGTTTCCCAGTCTTCGCGAAAGCCGGGGACTGCGGCAACGATCTCCTCGATGCACTCACGGCTTAACGGAATCTTTCCAGACCAATCGGGGGAGTTCGTCATTCTCTAGGATCACCGCCCTTGCGGATGCACCAGCCTTCGGATTGCAAAGGTTGGGTTCTGCCACCGCAAACTACGGCTATGCTGCCGCTTCCCTAAGCCCGTGTCGATGTCGCTCCCGCGCGCATGGCTGCCAGCACGCGCTCCGGCGTGAAGGGCGCCTCGCGCAACCGCGCTCCCGTGGCGTCGAAGATGGCGTTGGCGATGGCCGCGGGAATCGGGCCGATGGAAGGCTCGCCGCCGCCAAGCGCGGGCATATCCTTGCGGTCGATCAAGACAATGTCGACGCTGGGAATCTTCTCGTAGCGAAGGATGGGATAGCTGGCCCAATCGAGGCTATGGATTCCCGAAGCATCGAACTTCACTTCTTCCATCAGCGCGCGGCTGGTGCCTTGAATGACGTTGCCCTCGATCTGATTCTTCAGCCCGTCGGGATTGATGATCAGGCCGCAATCGTGCGCCACCGCAACTTTCTTGACGGTCACTTCGCCAGTCGACCTGATCGACTTCGACTTCGGCGGTGACCGCTACGACAGTCGTGGAGCGCGCGGAAACGGCTATGCCCCGCCCTTTGGCGATGTTGCCGCTTGCTGCCGGCGCGGGCGCGGGACGCGCCTGCCAATTCGCCAGCTTGCCGACAGCGTTCAGGCAATCGACGGCGCGCTGGTTCTTCACGGCGTATTGCAGCCGGAACGCCAGCGGATCGGCGCTCTGAGCCGCCGCGAGTTCGTCCATGAACGATTCGCTGGCGAACACGCGCGCCAGGTCGCCCGGGAGCGCGCAGCGGCGAAGTGCGCAGCGGAGTGGGATCGGGCTGCACCCAGGGAATGGCCGCGGCCACGATCCTCTGATTCTCGAACGTATAAGTGTCGCCGCCGCCTCCGGTGCCGTTCAGGGCGCCTTGCCCTTCGCCCTTGATCCCCACTTGCCGTGAAGCGATGAGCGGCTGGCCGCCCGATTCGGTCCAGGGGAAGCTGCGGTCCAGGAAATCCCAGGCGACCACTTTGCCGCTCGCGTCCACGGCCGCGCGAACGGTGAGCAGTTGCGCCGGGCCTTTCGGCTCCCAGCCGTGCTCGTCCTCGCGCATCCACTGCACGCGCACCGGCTTGCCCACGGCGCGGGACATCACCACCGCATCTTCCGCCGCGTCGTCGGTGCCCAAGCGCCCATAGCAACCGGCGGCTTCGCGGTAGATCACCTGCACCTTGTCCTCGGGCACGCCCAGCAGCGTGGCCACGCGCTTGCGCGTCTCAAAGGGGCCCTGCGACGGCGCATACACCGTGGCTTTATTTCCCTGCACGTCGGCCACGGCGCAGGAAGGCGCCATCATGCCGTGCATCTGAAAGGGCCAGCGGAAGGTCGCTTCGTAACTCTTGGCGGCTTGCGAGATTGCTGCGTCCGTGTTGCCCGATTCACCACCGGCCGTTGCGCGAAGCTTTTCGTCTTCAGGAGGTAGTCGTAGACCGCATCGGAATTGGCGGGAAGTTTGGTCTCGGGAGTCGTCCAGGTGACCTTGAGAGCTTTCGCGGCCTGGATCGCGGCCCATTCGGTCTGCGCCACCACGCCCACGAAGCTGCCTTCGCGCACGATTTTCACGATGCCGGGAATGTCCTTTATCGAGTCCTCGTCCACGCTGGCGGGCTTGGAGTTCACCGTCGCCGGGCGAACCACGCGGCCGTGCAGCATTCCCGGAACGCGCACGTCCTGCGTGTAGACGAACGACGCAGTGAACTTGGTCGGCAAGTCCACGCGCGGCACCGATGTGCCCACGATTTTGTAGTCGTTGGGACTTTTGACGTGCGCATCCGGCGCGACTTTCAGGTCCCATCCCACGCCTGTCGCGGCAATTTGCACGTTGAAGGGCTTCCCGCTCACCAGGCTGCCATAGGACACCTTTTTGCCGTTGCCCATGACGCTGACCACGCCGTCGGTCACCGTGAGCTGATCGATGGGAACTGCCAGTTTTGCCGCGGCCATCTTCAAGAGCTGCTGGCGCGTTGCCGCCGCGGCCTGCCGCAACTGCGGCCCGGCGCGTTCGATGGTCCTGCTGCCGGCGGTGACGCCCTGATCGACGGTTTTCGTGGTGTCGCCCACTTCCATGTGGATGGCCTTGAAGGGCACGTCCAACTCTTCGGCCACGATTTGCGAAAGCGCGGTTTCGATGCCCGTGCCCAGGTCCACTTTGCTGGTGAAGACGGTCACTTTGCCGTCGCGTCCAATGGCGATCCAGGAGTCCAGCGCGCCGGCTTGCGGCTCGTCGTTGAGCGCACCCGCCGCTCCCGGCGCCACTTGCGCCATGACCTGGCACCACGTGCTGGCGAGTGCTGGTCGTACCCGTCCTGGTTCTGGCCGGCGTCGGCTGGTATCTCCTTTTGGGTCTACTACCCGTTTTACGGCGCCTGGATTTGGATACCCATGACCATCTCGATGGCCCTGGGCTGGGTATTGGCCTATTACTGGCAGCGCAATCGCACCCTGTTGCGGCCGGTGAATTTCGAGGCCAACGCCCGCTGGACGGAGCGCGATCAGCAAGCGTGGAAGCTGGTCGAAGCCCGCGCCGCCGCCGGCAAAGATCTTGAAGCGGACAAACTCAGCGACCCGAAATACTACGTGACCATCGCCCAGGAAATGGGCCTTGAATTAGCGACGTTTTACCACCCCAAAGGCGAAAGACCCGGTGGGCAATCTGACCGTGCCGGAGATGCTGGCCGTCGTCGAACTGGCGTCGCACGACCTGGCGCAGATGGTGGACAAGTATCTGCCGGGCGGCCACCTGCTCACCATCAACGACTGGAAACGCGCCCGTAAGGCGGTGGACTGGTACAAGTCCGTTTTGCATGCCGGAGGTGCAACGAGCTTCAGGGTTTGGGCGCCAGAAGCTTCAGAGCTTCGGATACATATCCTCGAACCTGGCGAGCGGATCCTCGAGCTGGTTCGAGAAGAAAACGGGTATCCACACATCGACCTCGACGAGGTGCCGTCGGGAGCGCTCTACCGTTTCATGTTTCCGGACGGCGTCGAACACCCCGACCCAGCCTCGAGGTCTCAGCCTGATGGCGTCCATGGTCCGTCCGAGGTGTTCGACCCGGATGACTTCAATGGGGCGACGAGGAGTTCGATTGGGAGCCCTGGTGGAAATCGGTTCTCTACGAACTCCACACCGGTACCTTCACCGCGGCGGGGACCCTCGATGGAGCAATCCTCGAGCTCGATCACCTGGTCGAGACTGGTGTCAGCACGGTGGAGCTGCGGTCCGCTCGCGCAGTTCCCCGGGAGGCGTAACTGGTGGACGGTAGCGGAAAATTCACGTAAGGCATGCGGCGAACACGATGAGCTCGCTCGAGAAGTCAATAATCTTCATATGGTGTTGCGACGGTTGTCAGATGAGGTTTCAAAGCCTGATTCCCTCCTCAGCGTAGACAAAGATGATCGGCTTGACGAAATCCAAAACATCGCCCGAGATTGCAGACGTTTATTAAGGGCCTTGGATAAACAATTGGCAAAATATAATGCTCTGACCGGGGAGAAGAGAAGCTTTGCCAAGCTATGGCAGCAGGTCAGGTTTGGCAATGGAATGATGAAGAACCTGAACGATGTGAGACTCAAGGTATCCTCATATACCTCAGTTCTTACTATATACATTAACCTTCTCTCCATCGGGTCGCAAGGCCGTATTGAGAGGCATATGTATGCTCAAGGGGGTGCCTGACGAGAGATGCGGCATTCAATCAATTGGATTGCAGCGACAATGCAAGTCGGTATCCACCTCCGACTTGAGCATCCCGCCGCTCGCCTGAAGATCGGCGAGCGCCTTGGCCGTGGCGGCCAGCCGGCGGTCCAGGTCGGCGACCTGTCCGTACCCGATGTCGGCGGCCCGCGCAAGATCGCCTCCCCGCTCGCACCGGGCGGCCTCCGCCCGCTTCAGCGCCAGCTCCTGCTTAATCCGCCCGATCTCGGAGATCGCGTCCTGCTCGGCCCGCCACTGAGCGGTCATCGCCGCCGCCTGCGCTCGCAGCGCGGCTAGCTCCCGTTCCAGCTGGGCCGGCTGATCCGTCGTCCCGTCACCTTTGCCGGAGGCAATCAGCTCTATCTCCGCCCGCCGCGCCGCCCGGGTGAGCTGATCAAGATCCGGAGGCGGGGAATCGATGCCGATCCGCAGGCGGCTGGCGGCCTCGGCGATTGGTC
>CAVPFR010000015.1:0-162595 GCA_963703785.1 uncultured Acidobacteriota bacterium
TTCGGTCAACATCGATCCCGCCGCCGTGGTGATTGGCGACGTCACGATTGGCGAGCACGCCAGCATCTGGCCGGGCGTGGTGATTCGCGGGGACGTGCATTGGATTCGCATCGGCGCGCGCAGCAACATGCAGGACGGCTCGATTCTGCACGTGATGAAGGACCAATTATCCATTGATCATCGAAGAGGGCGTGACGGTGGGCCATGGCGTGATTTTGCACGGATGCACGATCGAATCGCGCGTGCTGGTAGGGATGGGCTCGATTCTGCTTAATAATGTACGCGTGGGAACAGGATCGATCATTGCCGCGGGAACGCTCCTGGCGGAAGGAACCGGTCGCGCCGGGGAGCCTGTTCATGGGGCATCCAGGGAAATTGCGGCGCACGGTGACGCCGGAGGAGCTTAGGGGATCGGCGCGTATGCGGATCGTTACGTGGAATACGCGCAGACCTATCGGAGGAAGCGTCTGCTTCGCGCGCTGAGGTTACGAAGTGAGCGATTACAGAACGAAGGAAAAAGCAGATTCTCCGGTTTCTGGAGTCCGGTGGACTCCACCGGAGTCCCAACACCGGACCTCGTCGCGGACTCCTCGGAATGACAGCAAATTGATTTTGCGCTTAGTTGCCCAAATAAATTTCAGGCCATCAAGGGCGTGCGGGATATTCTGCCGCCGGAATCGGCGTTGTGGAATCGCGTGGAACAGGCGGCGCGCAAAGTTTTCTGGACGTACGGGTACGGCGAAATCCGCCTGCCGATTTTCGAGCCGACAGAGCTATTCGCGCGGTCGGTTGGGGCTGGATACGGACATCGTGTCGAAGGAGATGTACACGTTCGAGGATCGCGACGAGTCGTCGATCAGCTTGCGGCCGGAGGCGACGGCGTCTGTGGTGCGCGCGTACATCGAGCACGGGATGCAGATCGGCGGCCGGGGAACATGAAACTCTACTACGTGGGGCCGATGTTCCGGCGCGAGCTGCCGCAGAAGGGACGCTACCGCCAGTTCTATCAGATCGGCGCGGAGCTGCTGGGCCTCCGACCATCCGGCGCTGGATGCGGAAGTGATCGAGATGCTGCTGACGTTCTTTGCCCGCGTGATTGCGGGCGTCGAGCTCCTACATCAACTCGATCGGCGACAAGAATTGCCGGACGGCATACATCGAAGCGACTGCGCGTGCGAATTGCAGAAAGTCGCGAGCAGCTTGGGCGCGGACAGCCAGCGGCGGATCGAGACGAATCCGCTGCGCGTGCTGGATTCCGAAATTGCCGGAGGAGCAGCCGATCATTGAGACGCTGCCGCGCATCGCGAATCTTTGCGACGCCTGCCGGGAACATTACGCGGAGCTCAAGCGGCAGCTGGCGTTGCGAAAATATCGCGTACGAGGAGAATTGGCGGCTGGTGCGCGGGCTCGACTACTACATGCGCACGACGTTCGAAATTACCGCGCCGGGGCTGGGCTCGCAGAATGCGGTGTGCGGCGGCGGGCGCTATGATGGGCTGGTGGAATTGCTGGGCGGCGCCGGCGACACGAAAGGGATCGGGTTTTGCGATCGGCACCGACCGGCTGATGCTTTCTTTGCAAGAGGCGGGCACGATCTGGAAGAAACGCTGCTGGCCGGATCGAAGTGTTTCTGGCGTGGTTTGGCGCGGCGACGTATCCTGCCGCCGTGGCGCTAGTCGCGAAAGATGCGCGGAGCGGAATCTTTCGGTGGAGTTGCCGGCGCAGGAGATGAAGTTCGGCAAATCGCTGAGCCTGGCGGACCGGCTGGGCGCGCGATTCGCGGTGATTCTGGGCGAGGACGAAATGGCCGCGGGGCAATTCACGGTGAAGCGCCTGGCGGACGGCGATCAGAAAAAGCTTACGGAGGCGGAGTTGCTCGGAATACGCTGGAATCGAATACGATGGAGCGGCGTAATGGCGGGCATGACGACGCTCGATCTGCTGGGCGATTGGAAGCGGACGCAGTATGCGGCGATTTGCGCGCGGCGGACGCGGACAAAGACGTGGTGCTGATGGGATGGGTGCACCGGCGGCGCGACCTGGGCAATATGATTTTTATCGATCTGCGCGACCGCAGCGGGATTGCGCAGATTGTCTTCAACAAAGAGCTGGGGCCGGCGGCGCACGCGCGCGCGGAGGAGTTGCGCTCGGAGTACGTGGTGGCGGTGCGGGGAAGAGTGGCGCGGCGGCAAAAGCCCAATCCCGACCTAGCGAGCGGCGAGGTGGAAGTGTTCGCCTCGGAGCTGCGCATCCTGAACACGGCGAAGACGCCGCCCTTCGTGGTGGAAGACGAAGTGAGCGCGAGCGAAGAGACGCGGCTGCATTATCGCTATCTCGATTTGCGGCGCCCGCGCCCGCAGCGGAATATCGCGCTGCGCCACCGGAGTTTTTCTGGAAATTCGCAAAACGCTGGACGCGCTGGGGTTCTACGAAATCGAGACGCCCATGCTGACGCGGTCGACACCGGAGGGCGCGCGCGATTACCTGGTGCCCAGCCGGATTCATCACGGGCAGTTTTACGCGCTGCCGCAATCGCCGCAGATTTTCAAGCAGATCCTGATGATCGGCGGGCCTGGACCGCTACTTTCAAATCGCGCGCTGCTTCCGGGACGAGGATTTGCGCGCGGATCGGCAACCGGAATTCACGCAGCTGGATCTGGAGATGTCTTTCCCACGCAGCAGGCCATCTTCGGCGTCATCGAGCAGGTGATGGTGCGGGCGTGCGCGGTGGCGGGGATCGAAGCGAAAGCGCCGTTCCGGCATATGGAATATCGCGAGGCGATCCGGCGCTACGGCATCGACAAGCCGGACTTGCGATTCGGCATGGAGCTGCGCGAGGTTACGCCGCAGTTTGCCGGGGCCGCGAAAAGTTGCGCATCGAAGGCGGCGTGCAAGCGCTCGTGGCGCCGGGGGCGGCAGTTATTCGCGAAAGCAGCTGGACGAATTGGCGGAACAGGCCAAAGGGCTGGGCGCGCGCGGGCTTTACACCATAAAAGTGGCGGCGGAAGGCGTGAGATCGCCGCTGGAGAAAACGCTGGGCGCGGCGGCGGTGCAGAGCGATCGTCGCGGCGATGGAAGCCAAGGCCGGGGACCTGATCGTGGCTGTTTCGGCGGCCGAACAGATTCCGGGCACCGATACGGCGGCGTTGATTGCCGGTCAACTGCGGCTGGCGATGGCCGAGCGGCTGAGCCTGATACCGAAAAATCGCTGGGAATTTTTGTGGCTGACGGGCTTTCCGCTATTCGAGTGGAGCACAGCGAAAAGCGCTGGGTGCCGGCGCAGCATCCCTTCACGGGCATCTGCGAGGAGGACGTGGACAAGCTGGAGTCGGCGCCGTAGGAGGTGCGTTCCAAGGGCTACGACCTGGTGTTGAACGGGTCGGAGCTGGGTTCGGGCAGCATCCGGATTCACAGCCAGGAGCTGCAGGCGCGCGTGTTCGCGGCTTTTGGGGATGAACGAGGAGCAGCGCGGCGACGCTTCGGTTTTTTCCTGGACGCGCTGACCTATGGGACACCGCCGCACGGAGGAATTGCGCTGGGCCTGGACCGCGTGGTGACGCTGCTGGCGGGCGAAAAATCGATTCGCGAAGTGATTGCGTTCCCCAAGACCACGGCGGCGCAGGATTTGATGGCCGAGTCGCCATCGGAAGTGGAACCCGAGCAGCTGGAGGATCTGGGAATCGCTCTTCGATCGGCGGAGGGGGCGGCCAAGGGGTAGGGCGCCGGAGGGCGCTTTTTCAAGTTTCGGACTGGCATCGGAAAGCAGAATGTCGCGCATACGCATATTGCCGGAAGCCATAGCCAATCGCATTGCCGCGGGCGAGGTGGTGGAGCGCCCGGCGTCGGTGGTGAAGGAGCTGCTCGAGAACGCGCTCGACGCCGGGGCGCGGTCGGTGCGCATTGAAGTGGAAGCCGGCGGCAAGCGCATGATCCGCGTGGTGGACGACGGCTGCGGGATGAGCCATGACGATGCGCTGCTGGCGTTCGAGCGCCACGCCACTTCGAAGTTGCGCACGGCGGACGACCTGCTTTCCATAACCACGCTGGGATTTCGGGGCGAGGCCTTGCCTTCGATCGCTTCGATATCGCGGTTCCTTCTGGAAACGTGCGCACAGGGAGAGGAACAAGGAACGCGGGTGGAGTTCGCCGGGGCAAGCTGCTGGGCGTGAAACCGGCGGGGCTGCCCGCGGGCACGTCGGTGAGCGTGGCGGACCTCTTCTACTGCATTCCGGCGCGCAGAAAATTTCTGAAATCGGACACCACGGAACTGGGGCACGTGGCGTCGCTGGTGACGCATTACGCGCTGGCGAATCCCGACAAGCAGTTCGCGCTGAAGACGCCGTCGCAGGAGATCATGAACGCACCGCCGGTGGGAACGCTGGCCGAGCGCGTCTATCAGCTCTTTGGGCGGCAGATGCTGCAGGAGACGATGGAGATCGAGCCGGTTTCGGCGCCCATTCGGGCGGCGATCACGGAACAGATCACAGAAGGGGGCCTGGAGGCGGAGGAGCGGGCGGGAGAGCTTACCGTGCGCGGATTTGTTTCGCGGCCGGAAGTGCAGAGATCGAACCGCAACGGCATCTATATTTTCGTGAACCGCAGGCTGGTGCGGGACCGGCTGCTGCTGCATGCCATTCACGAGGCCTATCGAAATATTCTGCCGCCCGACGTGTTTCCGGTGGCGCTGCTGTTTATCGAGCTGCCGTGCGAGGAAGTGGATGTGAACGTGCATCCGGCGAAGATCGAAGTGCGTTTCCGACATTCGCAATTCGTGCACGATTTCGCGAGGGATACCATTCGCCAGGCGCTTTCCAAAGCGCGGCCGATCGCGAGCTTTGCCGCGCCGCGCCGGACGGCCGGCCCCAGCGGCAGCCAGCCGGGAGCAGGAGCCGGGGCCGCGACCGCTCCGGCACCGATGGCGGCGACGACTCTGGCGCCGATGGCGCCACCGAGGGCCGTGCTGCCCTGGTCCGATCCTTACGCAGGCATGCCGGGAGAGACGCTTACGCTCACCGAAGCTCCTATGCAGCCGGAGGCGCAGCGATTTGCGTTCGAGCCCGCATCCGCGCCGGGCTTTTCAGGACCCGAGTTTGCGGCGCCCTTCGCCGCGCATGACCCAGGCGATAGCGAGAACGCGATCGAGGCAGCGCGGGCGATCGAAGCTCCCGCGAATGCTTCGTGCCTGGGAGAGCTGCGGCCTTTGGGGCAAGTGAACGCGAGCTTCATCGTGGCGGTGAATTCGGAAGGGCTGTGGATCGTCGACCAGCACGTGGCGCACGAGCGCGTGCTTTTCGAGCAGCATCTGAGGGCGCGCCGCGAAGGCGCGGTGACCGGGCAGCGGCTGCTGATGCCCATCGTGGTGGACCTGACGCCGCGGCAGCGCGCCATCCTCGAAAAGATCGGCGAGGAGCTTTCGGCGAACGGATTCGAGGTGACACCCATGGGAGCGCAAAGCGTGGCCATTCAGGCCACGCCGGCGGACGTGCCGGCATCGGCCGCCGAGCGCCTGCTAGCGGAAATTCTGGATGGCGTGGAGCGCGAGAAGCAGGCGATCTCCATCGATTCGCTGCAGGCGCAGATTGCGGCTTCGACGGCCTGCCACGCGGCGATCAAAATAAACATGCCGCTGGAGCAGACGAAGATGGAATGGCTGCTGGCGGAACTGGCCAAGACCGAATCTCCCATGAGCTGCCCGCACGGCCGTCCGGTAATCCTGCGCTATTCCGTGCGGGAGATCGAGCGGGCCTTCAAGCGGATTTGAGCCGGATTCAAGGAAAGATGCCGAAGCTCACGGGCAGTTTTGAAGAGTGCGGATCGTGAGTGCGGATAAATGAGCAGATTGATCGTAGCGATTGACGGCCCGGTGGGATCGGGAAAGAGCACGGTGGCACGGCGCGTGGCGGAACTGCTGGGCTACGCCTATCTGGATAGCGGAGCGATGTACCGAGCCGTGGCCTGGAAAGCGCTGCGGGAGAATACGCCCTTCGATTGCGAGGAGAAACTCGCGGCGCTGGCCGGCGCGACGAGAATCGACCTGGTGAGCACGGACGGCAGTTATCGCGTGCTGGTGGACCGAACCGACGTGACGGAACAGATCCGCACGGCCGCCGTGGCGCAAGCGGCGTCCAAGGTGGCGGTCGTGGCCGGAGTGCGCGCGGTGCTGGTGAGCGAACAGCGGCGCGCCGCGCAAAGGGGCGGCGTGGTGATGGAAGGCCGGGACATCGGCACAGCGGTCTTCCCCGACGCCGGGCTAAAAATTTTTCTAGATGCCGCGGTGGAGGTACGAGCGGAGCGGCGGCGGCTGGAACACGCGCAGAAAGGCGAACGGCTGGAATTTTCAGAGGTTTTGGAAGAAGTCCGGCAGCGCGACCGCCGCGACCGCGAACGCGCGGTTTCGCCGCTGGTTCGCGCGAGCGATGCCGTTCTGGTGGACAACACGGCCATGGGCGCGGAAGAGACGGCGCGGCTGATCGTTTTATTGGCGCGAGAGCGGGAAGCGGCGAAGACGGAAGCGCAGCAGGTCTAGCTCGGGTTCGACATAGAATTCAGAAATTCCACGTTGGATTTCGTTTTCGTCAGCCTGCCCAGGAGCAATTCCATAGCCTCGACCGGGGACAACGGGTTGAGGACTTTTCGCAGCACCCAGACGCGGTTCAATTCGTCGGGGGGCATCAGCAACTCTTCCTTTCGCGTCCCGGAACGGTTGATATCGATGGCGGGAAAGATGCGCTTGTCGACCAGGCGGCGATCGAGATTGATCTCCATGTTGCCGGTGCCCTTGAACTCCTCAAAGATCACGTCGTCCATGCGGCTGCCGGTATCGATCAAGGCGGTGGCCATGATGGTAAGCGATCCACCCTCTTCGATATTGCGGGCGGCCGCGAAAAAGCGGCGGGGACGCTGGAGAGCGTTGGCGTCGATACCGCCGGAAAGCACCTTGCCGGAAGGAGGCGTGACGGCGTTATAGGCGCGGGCCAGACGGGTGACGGAGTCCAGCAGGATGACCACGTCGCGCTTGTGCTCGACCAGGCGCTTGGCCTTCTCCAGCACCATTTCGGCGACTTGAATGTGGCGCTGCGGCGGCTCGTCGAAGGTAGAGCTGATGACTTCGCCCTTGACGGTGCGCTGCATATCCGTGACTTCCTCGGGACGCTCATCGATCAGCAATACGATCAGAGCGACCTCGGGATGATTGGCGGTAACGGAGTTGGCGACCGACTGCAGCATCATGGTCTTGCCGGTGCGCGGCGGGGCCACAATCAAACCGCGCTGGCCCTTGCCGACTGGGCAGAGCAGATCGAGGACGCGCCCGGTGAGATTTTCCTTGGTGGTCTCCATTTTCAGCCGGCCCTGAGGATACAGAGGCGTCAGATTGTCGAAGAAGATCTTGTTACGGGCGACCTCGGGATCCTCGAAATTGACGGCCTCCACCTTGATGAGGGCGAAATAGCGCTCGCCATCCTTCGGCGGGCGCACCTGGCCGGAGACGGTGTCGCCGGTGCGCAAGTCGAACTTGCGAATCTGCGAAGGCGAGACGTAGATATCGTCGGGGCCCGGCAAATAGTTGTACTCGGGCGCGCGCAGGAAGCCGAAGCCGTCCGGCAGGCATTCCAGCACGCCTTCGCTGAAGATGAGCCCGTTCTTTTCGGTTTGCGCGCGCAGGATTTGGAAAATCAGTTCCTGCTTGCGCATACCGCTGGCTCCGGGGATCGCCAAATCCTTGGCGATTTTGGCCAGATCGGTTATGTTTTTTTCCTTCAGTTCCGCAAGACTAATACTCATTGTGATCATTCCTTGACCTTGACTGGAGCCGAAAAAGCGGCGGCCCCGTAGTTAGGGAAATTTGCTGCGAGCGGCAGCACGCGCAGACGCACCTTCATACGGCGGAAGCCAGACTCACACTCGGATTGCCAGACAAGGGCTTATGCTTAATTTTTTCTTCCAGGTTTCGAACAGGAACCAAACAGGGGCGGGTCACTCCCGGGCAGAATGAACTATTCACCACTGGACCGAACAAACGCCCAAGGGTCTCCCTTAGTTGGTTAATTCCTGATCCTGCTCCGCTTCCGCATCGAACTTGGCCGGCACTTCCGGGACAGCGGGAAGCACCGACGGCTGAAGCGGACGTTCCAACGCCAGCCCCAAAACCTCGTCCATCGTTTCTACAAACTTAATGACCAAAGTCGCCTGGATATCGGCCGGAATATCCGCGAGATCCTTCTCATTATCCTTGGGGAGGAGCACAGTGCGAATCCCCAAACGATGCGCGGCCAGCACCTTCTCCTTGACGCCGCCGATGGGCAGGACCTTGCCACGCAGGGTGATCTCGCCGGTCATGGCCAAATCGCAGCGCACCGGAATGTGCGTCAAGGCGCTGACGATGGCAGTACAAATGGTGATGCCCGCCGAAGGGCCGTCCTTGGGAATAGCGCCCTCGGGCACGTGGACGTGCAGGTCGACATGGCGATAGAAGTCGTGCGGCAAGCCGAACGCCGAAGTGCGCGAGCGCACGTAGCTCATGGCGGCCTGGGCGGACTCTTGCATGACGTCGCCCAGCTTACCGGTAAGCGTGAGGCGGCCCTTGCCATGCATCAGCCCCGCCTCGGTGGTCAATACCTGCCCGCCGACTTCGGTCCAGGCCAAACCGGTAGCGATGCCGACTTCATTCTTCTTTTCAGCCCAGAGCTCACGGAACTTAATGATGCCGAGGAATTCGTTTACGTTCGCCGGAGTGACGGCGACCTTTACGCCGCGGCCTTCCTTCACCACGCGCCGGGAGATCTTGCGGGAGATATTGGCAAGCTCGCGCTCCAGATTGCGCACGCCCGCTTCCTGAGTGTAATGCCGAATGATGTAATTGATGGAACCATCGGCAAACTGCAGGTTCTCTTCGGTGAGGCCGGCGCCTTCGCGCTGCTTCTTGATCAGGAAGCGCTTGGCGATCTCGCGTTTTTCGATCTCCGTATAGCCGGGCAAACGCAGGATCTCCATGCGGTCCTGCAAGGGCTGCGGTATGGTGTGCAGCACATTGGCGGTGCAGATGAACATGACCTTGGAGAGATCGTACTCGACGTCGAGGTAATGATCGGTAAAGGCGTGGTTCAGCTCGGGATCGAGGACTTCCATGAGGGCGGCGGAAGGATCGCCGCGGAAATCCATGGACATTTTGTCGACTTCGTCGAGGACGAACACCGGATTGACGGTGCCGGCCTTCTTCATCATCTGAATGATCTGGCCGGGGAGAGCGCCGATATAGGTGCGGCGGTGGCCGCGAATCTCAGCCTCATCCCGAACGCCACCCAGAGAGACACGCACGAATTTACGGCCGGTAGCGCGGCCGATGGACATGGCCAGCGAAGTCTTGCCCACACCAGGCGGCCCGACCAGGCAGAGGATCGATCCTCGGGGATTCTTGACCAACTGGCGAACGGCCAGGTATTCGAGGATGCGCTCCTTGACCTTATCCAGACCGTAATGGTCTTCTTCCAGAATTTTCTCGGCGACACCAATGTCGCGAATCTCCTTGGACTTCTTTTTCCAGGGCACGGCCAGCAGCCAATCCAGATAGCTGCGGCTGACCGTGGATTCAGCGGACATGGGCGGCATCATTTCCAGCCGCTTCAATTCCTGAACCGCCTTTTCCTGAACTTCCTTGGGCATGCCGGCGGCGTCGATCTTCTTCTTTAGATCGTCGAGCTCGCTCTTTTCGCCGCGGCCCAGCTCCTTATGGATGGCCTTGAGTTTCTCGTTCAGGTAGTACTCTTTTTGGGCCCGCTCCATCTGCCGCTTCACGCGGGTATTGATATTGCGATCGACGTTGAGCTTTTCGATTTCGGTTTCCAGCATTTCCGCGACGCGATTCAAGCGATCGAGCACGATCGAAATTCTCGAGCAGCTCCTGCTTTTCCTCGACGGGAATCTGCAGATTGGCGGCGATGGTATCCGACAGTTTGGCGGGATCCTCGACGCGCGCGGCGGCAATCATGGTGTCGTAATTCAGGCTCTGGGAGAGCTTCACGTACTGCTCAAAGAGGCCGTTGACGCGGCGGACGGCCTGATCGATTTGAGGCGAGGGCTCGACCCGCACGGACACCAGGCGCAGGGTGGCCCGGTAAAAGCCTTCTTCACTGGCCAGTTGGACAATCTTGGCGCGCTCCACACCCTCGACGAGCACACGGATATTGCCGTCCGGCAACTTCACGCTTTGCACGATATTGGCGAGGGTGCCGACGGTAAAAATCTCTTCCGGTTTTGGATCGTCCACGGAGGCGTCGTGCTGGGTAGCCAGAAAGATCTTTTTTCGCCCGCGAGCGCCTCTTCGAGAGCGCGCACCGAGGCTTCGCGTCCCACGATAAACGGCTGCATCATCTGAGGGAAGATAACCATATCCCTCACCGGCATCATGGGAACGCGTTTCAACTCATTCTTCTCGCGATTGAACATTGGGTCCTATTCATCCGGGAATCTGGGGAGGTCCTATTCATTATCCCGAATCATCCAGCTTTTTCCAGCAGGTTCCAGTTGATCTCACGGCTGCGAACCATTTCGGCCGTGACAGCGAACTCGCGAACCTTGCGTTGCGCCGGCAGGTTGTACATCAGATCGAGCATCAGGTCTTCCAAAATCATGCGCAGCCCTCGCGCGCCGACCTTACGTTGCAAGGCCAAATCGGCAACGGTATCGAGAGCGTCGTCCGCGAAGCGGAGCCGAACATTTTCAAACTCGAACAGCCGCTGATACTGGCGGATCAGGGCATTCTTGGGCTCGGTGAGGATGCGCATCAGCGCAGCTTTATCGAGATCGCCCAGAACGCCGAGGACCGGCAAGCGGCCCACAAATTCGGGGATCAGGCCGTAGCGGATCAAGTCCGTGGGCTGAGCCTGTTCCAGCATCTCCATGTTGCGGCGGTTGGTGGTGGCCGGCTGGGCGTCGGTATGGAAGCCCAGGGACTTCTGGCCCACGCGGCGCTCCACAATCTTTTCCAGGCCGACAAAGGCTCCGCCGCAGATAAAAAGAATGTTGGTGGTATCGACCGGAGTGAACTCCTGGTGCGGATGCTTCCGGCCTCCCTGGGGAGGAACGTTGGCGATGGTGCCTTCGAGGATCTTGAGCAAAGCCTGCTGGACACCTTCGCCGGAGACATCACGGGTGATGGAAGGGTTTTCGTCTTTCTTCGAGATTTTGTCGATCTCGTCGATATAGATGATGCCCTGCTGGGCCTTGGTGACGTCGCCATCGGCGTTTTGCAACAGCTTCAAAATAATGTTCTCGACGTCCTCGCCCACATAGCCCGCTTCGGTAAGAGTGGTGGCATCCACGATGGCGAAGGGCACATCCAGCATGCGCGAAAGCGTCTGCGCCAACAGAGTCTTGCCGGTGCCGGTAGGGCCGATCAGCAAAATATTCGATTTGGTGAGCTCGACATCGCCCGGCTGGTGGTTCAGGAAAATGCGCTTGTAATGATTGTAGACGGCGACGGCCAGCTTCTTCTTGGTCTTATCCTGGCCGATGACGTAACCATCCAAGAAGGCCTTGATCTCAGGAGGACGAGGCAAGCGCCGGTTGATGGGCCCCGCTTGCTCGCGCTTTTCCTCTTCCAAAATCTGCTGGCAGACGCCCACGCATTCATTGCAGATGTAGGCGCGCGGATAGTCCGAGGGAGAGCTAATGAGCTTTTCGACTTGCTCTTGCGTTTTATGACAGAACGAACAGCGCAGCGGTTCGTCCGTGCTGAGTTTTCTCACGGCTGTCGGCCTCCGACGGCCTCCCCTGGTGGGACAAGACCCGTCAACTATATTAGGACTTATTTCGTAGCCCCGCATCCTCGAGTTCGATTTCGGTACTAACTGTTAGGTACCGGCTCAGCGATGCTTGTGAATAATTTCGTCAATCAAGCCGTAATCCTTGGCCTGCTGCGGAGACATAATAAAGTCGCGCTCGACATCCTTTTCGATTTTGGTCACGGCCTGGCCGCAGTGATTCGAATAGATGTGATTGATGACCGAACGCATGCGCAGAATCTCTTTGGCGTGAATGTCGATGTCGGTGGCCTGTCCCGAGAGGCCGGACATCCAGGGCTGGTGGATCAAGATGCGCGAATTGGGAAGCGAAAAGCGCTTCTTAGTGGCTCCCGCGCAGAGCAACACGGAGGCGATGGAGGCCGCCTGCCCGACACAGGTGGTCACCACATCCGGACGAACATACTGCATGGTGTCGTAAATGGCCATACCCGCAGTGATGGATCCGCCCGGCGAGTTGATATATAGCTGAATATCGCGCTCCGGATCTTCCGCTTCCAAAAACAACAGCTGCGCCGTGACGAGGTTGGCTACGTGGTCGTCGATCGGCGTTCCAATAAACAGGATGTGGTCCTTAAGCAGCCTAGAATAAATGTCGTAAGCACGCTCTCCCCGGGTGGTTTGCTCGACCACCATAGGTATGAGCGTCGTGGCGCGCGGCTCCGAATCTTCGGCATGTGTCATTTTGAGATTGGGGAATGAAGGAAGAACTGGTCAGGACCGCTCCGGCTCCCGAGTTTTTATCTCAGCATTTTTTTGGAGCCACTCGAGAGTCTTTTCACTGCGGAGCTTCGATCTCATCCTATCCAGCGCTCCCTGCTTTGTCAAGCTGGCGCGAATAGCTGGTACCGATTCGCCACTACGCTCGGCAATCCTGGCTATTTCGCGGTCCGTCTCCTCGTCGGTGGCTTCAATGTTTTCGGCTGTAGCAATGCGATCAAGCAACAGCTCGGCTTTGACATCCTCGATGGCGCGAGGATGCTGGCGCCGGCGCATGGCCACCCAATCCACGTTGACCGCGCGGGGATCGACTCCCTGGGCGGCCAAAGCCCGAACGGCGCGCTCCAGGCGCACATCCATCTGGTTTTCCACGAGCGCTTCGGGCACCGGGAAATCGTGAGCGGCGACAATTTTTGCGAGTACGGCATCGCTTACGGCGGCGGAGTGCCGCTGGTCGATCTCTTTTTCGAGCTCCTGACGAACTTTTGCGCGGAGTTCGTCGAGGGTGTCGACGTCGCTCACGTCCTTGGCAAATTCGTCGTTGAGCTCGGGTAGCTTCTTTTGCTTGACGGCCACAACATCGGCGCTATAAGCGTATTTTTTGCCGGCCAATTTTTTGTCCGGATAATCCGCGGGGTAATCCACTTCAAAGCGGCGCTGTTCGGCCGGTTTTGCCCCAACCAGATTTTGCGTGAAGGCTTCCAAGGTCTCCTCGGCGCCGATATTGCAAAGAACATTATCGGCCATCAGGGGCTCGCCACCGCCGATCGGCGTGCCCACCAATTTCAGCTGGGCGTAATCGCCGCTTTCGAGCGCGCGACCCTCGAGAGCAACGAAAGTAGCGGCGCGTTCGCGCATGGTTTCGATGGTCTTATCGACATCGGCGTCGCTCACCTGGGCCTTTTCGACTTCCACTTGCACGCCTTTGTAGGCGCCAAGCTCGAATTCGGGCAGCACTTCGAAGCTGGCTCGAAACTTGAGCGGGCGATCCTCCGCATAGTCCACGTGATCGACCTGCGGCTGGGTGATGGGAATGAGCTTCTGGTCCTTGACGGCCTTATCGATCTGCTCGGGAAGGAGAGATTGCAGGACCTCGCCTTTAATGTCGTCGGCGAATCGCCGGCGGATCAGGGGAATGGGCGCCTTGCCGGGCCGAAATCCAGGAACCCGTGCGACGCGCGCAAATTCGCGAGCCACGCGTTCAATCGCCTTCTGCACTTCAGTCGGCGGGAATCTCCAGATCGAGCTCACGCCGGCAAGTTGCCTCAGCCATAGCCTGTTGTTTACCCCAGTTCCCTTCTAGTGGTCAGGTATGCAGCGCGCGAAGCGGCCTCAAGGCAATCGGCTTCAGAAAGACGCTCGACCAGCGCGACCTTCACTGCGGTTGCACACGAAGCTGAGCCGGAAGAGACAGCACGCGGGACGCAAACCGGAAGTATAGGGGAAGGCAGAATAGGCGTCAACTTGGGCGCCGATTGCCGATTGGGTAGCGGTGTGACGATGAAGAAAATTCAAAAGAAAATTCAAAGCTGAGCCACCACCGCCGCTTCTGCGCTTCTGCGCTTCTGCGCTTCTGAAGGATCGGTCGAAGAGCCGAGGCCGCGAACCGAAACGTTCCCGGCTCTTCAAGCGATTTAGCTGGGCGACTCCGCTGGGCGATTTCAGCTTGGCGGTTTCAACTAGGCCCGGACGTGCTGCTGTTGAACGGCCGTGTGAGAAATTTCCCTGTGCGCGGTGGAGGCCCCTCCCATCGCGGCAAGCCAACCCAGGAACAAAGATACAAACAACCCCCAACCCAAATCCGCAGACACGCCAAGCAGATATGGGTTGTGAGTAATCCCGGCGAGTTCGGTGCGGCCGAAGGCACTGCCCCCAATGCCCCCGATCAGCAAGACGGCGGCGACGGAAAGGCCAAACATGACCATGCCATGGATCATGCCGTCACGGGAATTGGTGATCCCCGCTAATTGAGCCGTGACTCGACCGGCAACAAACATGGCGATGATGGTGAGGATGACCGACCAGACGGCGATGCCAATATTCATTCCCGCGATTGGGGACGCGGCACCAGGGTTCGCGGAACTTGCGAATATTCCCGCGCCCAGCGTGCCGAAAATAGACCAGATCGCAACGAACGTGAACGCGCCGGCCCAGATCGCACCCCAATTGGGGCGCGAGATGACCCTCACGTTCTCCTGCGCATAATTCAGTTCTGCCATATATCCTCCTTTTAATACTGCTCAAACCTTAAAAACTGCTCAAAACTCGTGTCGGGGGAACTATCCCTCGAAGGTTTCCGCGAAACACCATTCAGATAGCCTCCAACATCTATGGTTTGCCTGGGCTAACAGATTGTGAATACATCCCTTTAACTCAATGTGACGAGGAGTTCCCCGACATTCCCCTATAGGTGAAGGTGGACTACAGCATTCACCCTGAGTTCAGCGTTGTAGGGGATTGCCGCAGAATGATTCCGGTGGTCTGGGACGCACAACCCGGCGGCGAAAGTCCGGCCGAACGATCTCGACGGGGCTTGACGGGGCTAAGAAAGAACGAACTTGACGGGGGCCAGCCCTGGTCATACCTTGAGAAGATATGAGCGTGATTCGCCTGACGGTCAATGGCCACGCACATGCGCTAGACGTTGACCCCGAGACTCCTCTTCTGTATGTGCTGAGCGAAGAGTTCGCGCTAAACGGGCCAAAGTTCGGCTGCGGCCTGGGGCAATGCGGCGCCTGCACGGTAATCGTCAAGGGGCAGGCGATCCGCTCCTGCATTACGCCAGTGAAGGCGGTGGGCGGCGCTGAAATCACCACCCTGGAGGGGATCGGCACAATAGACAAGCCGCACCCGTTGCAGCGGGCATTCATAGAGGAGCAGGCGGCGCAGTGCGGATTTTGCGTGAACGGCGTGATCATGACGGCGAAGGCCTTCCTCGATAAGAATCCCAAGGCGAGCGAAGAAGAGATTCAACAGGCAATGTCCGGGGTCCTCTGCCGGTGTTTCACCCACGTGCGGATGCTCCGGGCCATCGCTCGCGCGAGAGGCGAACGGGGCGTGGCCAAATGAATCAACGGCCCCATGCGCCTGCCGAAGGCATTTTGACGGCCGAAGCTTCGGCTGGACTTTCGCCTACTCTAGCGGCTGGACTGGCCGGAACGTCCGTTTCGCGCAGGTCGTTTCTGATGGGCGCCGGAGCGATGGTTGTTCTGTTCAGCGCAAAGGGCCAGGTGCGAACAGCTGCGGCGCAGGAGTTCGAGGGAGGCGGAGGTCCCGGCGCACCTTCGCCGAATCAACTGGATTCGTGGATCGCCATCGGCGCGGATGGAAAGGTCACGGCATATACAGGCAAGGAAGAGATTGGGCAAGGCATTTCGACCGCGCAAATACAGCTGGTTGCAGAGGAGCTGTGCGTTCCCTTCAGCCAGGTTAACCTGATCTATTGCGACACGGCGCTTACCCCGGATCAGGGTATTACTTCTGGAAGCCAGTCTCACCCCACTAACTTCAATCACCGCAACCTGGCGCTCGCGGCAGCGACGGCTCGCGAGACACTTGTGGAACTTGCCTCGAAACGGCTGGGGATGCCGGGGAATCAGCTCCTAGCGGCAGACGGCGTAATCAGCGCCAAGGGCGACCCATCAAAGAAAGTGAGCTATGGCGATTTAATCAGGGGGCAGAGATTCGAGATCCAGCTGGATCCGAACGCCAAGCGGAAGCCTGCGAGCGAATGGACCGTGCTGGGGACCGAAGCGCGGCGGCCGGATCTGCCGGCGTTGGTCACCGGCCAATTCGAGTTTGTACACAATGTGCGCCTTCCGGGGATGTTGCACGGGCGCGTGGTGAGGCCGCCGGTGGTAGGCGCGACCGTGGTTAACGTCGACGAAAGCTCGGTAAAGGGGATGCCGGGCGTTGTGAAGGTGGTAGTGAAGAAAAATTTCGTCGGGGTGGTTGCGGAGAAATCGTGGCAGGCAATCCAAGCGGCGAACAAATTAAAGGTTGCCTGGAGCGCCGGGACGGGCTTACCGAGCCACGCGGAGTTCTACAATTATCTGCGGGCGGAGAAGCCGACGCGCGACACGCTCCTGGTCAATTCCAAAGACGTTGACGAGAAGTTGGCGCAGGCAGCGACGGTTTTGAAGGCGACTTACTACTATCCCTACCAGATGCACGGGTCGATGGGGAGCTCATGCGCCGTGGCGGACGTTCAGGGCGACAAAGCCACGATTTACTCGCCGACACAAGGCGTCTGGCCGGTGCGAAGCAGCGCGGCAGTGCTGCTCGGCCTCAAGCCGGAAAATGTGCATGTGATCTTCCGCAGGGGTTCGGGTTGCTATGGCCTGAACGCCGCCGACACGGTCAGCTTCGACGCCGCGCTGCTTTCGCAGGCGGTGGGCAAACCAGTGCGCGTGCAACTCACGCGAAAAGACGAGATGGCTTGGGGCGAGAATTACGGCTTTCCATTCGTGATGGATGAACGAGCAGGCTTGGACGGCGACGGAAATATCGTTGCCTGGGACCACGAATCGTGGTCCGCGGTGTGGGGGAACCGGCCCGGGTATGCCACGCCTGGCAACGTGATTACGGGGAGTCTGGCGGGCTTCTCGCCGGAACCGTTCATGGCCAGAAGCCCCGCGCCCGAACCGCGCGCTTATAGCAACAATAGCAATGGAGTGCCGTCGTACGTGGCCGGCAACGTGGACGGAACCGCCAAAGGCACCGGCAGGATCACATCGGAGCGCTCGCTGACGCACAACGTTCCATCGCCGTTCTTTACGGGCCCACTGCGGTCGCCGGCACGGCTGCAAAACACGTTCGCGCACGAGTGCTTTATGGACGAGGTGGCAGCGCGTGCGAAGGCCGATCCGGTGGCTTTCCGGCTGCGGTTCCTAAAGGATCCCAGGGTCATCGACGTCGTGAAAGGAGCCGCGGAATTGGCGAATTGGGAGGCGCGTACTTCGCCGAACCCGCAAAGCCAGAGGACGGGAATGGCCGCCGGCCGAGGCATCGCTTGCGTGGCTTACGAGGGCAACAATGGATTCGCGGCCATGGTGGCCGAGGTTCAGGTCGATCGGGAGACCGGCAAGGTCAATGTGAAGCGGATTTTCTTCGCCAACGATTCCGGCCCCATATCGAACCCAAACGGTCTTCGGAACCAGATCGAAGGCGGGACGCTGCAGGGAATGAGCCGCGCCTTGGTGGAAGAAGTTACTTGGGACGATCAGAAAGTGACCTCGGTCGATTGGCAAAGCTACCGCACCTTACCCTTAGGCTTCGCAATTCCCGAAATTCGAGTGAAGCTGATCAATCGCCCGGACCAGCCGGCCACAGGAGCGGGAGAGACGGCCATTACCATCGTCGCGGCGGCGATGGGAAACGCGATCTTCGACGCCACGGGCGCACGGATTCGGCAGGTTCCGTTTACCCCCGAGCGGGTGAAAGCAGCGCTAAGCCAAACGCTAACCCGCGCCTAGCGTATTCGCGGCTCGCCTGGTGCCAAACTCCTGATTTGGCTCTCGAGCAGAGCTCATCTTGATTTGGGTTGCGCAGCCAGCCCCGCGTAGGGTAATTCGAGACAGAGAAAAAGCCCCCAGGGCCGCTCACAAAAGACGTGAGCGCGCCCTGGGCTACAAGACGGACTCCCGCGCGTAGCACAACGCATGGGGTCCCCGCGGTCGTTCGTTAATATTTACGGAAAATTATTCATGGAAAGTGCTGACCCGGCAGAGGGGCTGACATACAATTGCATCCTTGTGTGCACCTTTCTTTCCTAGTGCTAAACCGTGGCCGCGGCTCGAATACCTAGGCACATGCCTCTCCAGGGAGTGAACCCGCTCATGCGAAACGTGTTTTCAGCCGTGCTCCTCATCTTGTTCGCTCTCTCGGCTGCGGTCTGCTCAGCCCAGGAGAATGCCGCGCCGGCTGAAGTTTCCAGTGCGCCAGACCAAATCGATCCTGCTGTGTCTGTGTCCGCTCCCGGTGCTGGGGCGTCCGTTCCCGGCCCTGTCCAGCCAGGGATATCGGCGCCGGCGGCAGCGCCTAGCGAATGGCAGATTCTGGGCAGCCAATGGAAAAGGGTGGGGCCAGATTTACTGCACCAGCAGAAAGAGATGTGGCTGTTTCCGGTATCGCTGGCCCACGGGCGTCATTGGAAGCCCGCGCTGGCGGTGATCGGCACAACCGCCCTGCTCACCGCGATCGATGTGCACGATGCCAAGTGGGTTAGAAACAACACGCAGCCCCTGGGCGGCTTCAACAACACGTTTGCCGGCTACAACACGGCTACGGCCACGGAAGCATTTGCGTCGGCCTTTTACCTAGTGGCGATGGCGCGCCGGAACGCCTACGACCAGGAGACCTTCCTACTGGCAGGCGAAGCCGTAATCGATGCGGAGATCCTTACTACGGTGATGAAAGATATCGATGGCCGCGAGGCTCCCATCTCCTATCCCGCGGGCGGAAACTTCACGGACAGCTGGTTCAAGGTAAGAAGCGGAGGATGGCTTGGCGGCCTCGGCAGCATGCCTTCGGGACACGAAATCGCGGCTATGTCGGTGGCGACGATTTTTGCCGAGCGCTATCCGCATCCGGCGTGGCACCGCTGGGTTGCTTACGGGCTGGCCTCATTGGTGGGAGTTTCCCGCATCACTCTGCAATCGCATTTCACGTCCGACACATCTGCCGGAGGCGCGCTCGGTTACTTCATCGCGCGCTATCTTGTCCTGGGCCATCAGCCATCGAATTAGGCGGGGCGGCGCGACGATTTGGCATAGAGTTGATTTGTCAGATTGGTCGGCCGGACTGCCCGAAGTGTCCGTGAGGATCGGCAAAAATAGGGATTTGCGAACTCGGCTTCAGGCGGCGACAATCAACCGATACAGAGATAAGGGAAAGCCCACGACGGAGCGTTCAATGTTCTCCTCAATATTAAGGTACACGGGGGTCTGTGGATTGGCGGCGGTCCTGCTTTTCGCTCAGCCTCAGGCTCAGCAGAGGCAAACAGGGGACGTCGACGTCACGCGCGCGACATTGGATAACGGCATGCGCGTGGTGATTTTGCGCGATCCGCTCGCGCCGGTGGTCACGGTCGAGGAGAACTACCTGGTGGGAGGAAATGAAACGCCTGCCGGCTTTCCCGGCATGGCGCACGCCCAGGAACACATGGCCTTTCGCGGGTGCCTCGGGCCTTACGGCAGATCAAATTGCCGCGATCTACGCGCAACTGGGCGGATTCGACAATGCCGATACGGAGCAGAGTATTACCCAGTATTTCACCACGATTCCCGCCGCCGATTTGGACGTGGCTTTGCGCATCGACGCCGCTTGCATGCAAGACGTACAAGATTCGCAAGCGGAGTGGGCGCAGGAAAAGGGAGCCATCGAGCAAGAGGTGGCGCGGGACCTCTCCAATCCTACGTACAAATTCATTACCCGCGTAAGCGAGGACATGTTCGCGGGACTCCTTACAGCCACGATCCGCTGGGCACGAAAGAATCGTTTGAGGCCACCACGGGCGAGATGCTGAGGAAATTCTATGAAACACTGGTATGCGCCAAATAACGCGATACTGGTGATCGCCGGGGCAGTGGACCCCAATGCGGTTCTGGCCGAGGTGAAGCAGTATTACGGAAAGATCGAGCGTAAGACGCTGCCACCGCGGCCCGAGATCAATCTGACGCCGGTGAAGTCGGAATCGTTCACGCTGCCCAGCAACCTTCCTTACGTGCTGGCATTTATCGCCTATCGGATGCCCGGGACGGACAGTCCCGATTTCGCAGCGGTGCGGATTTTGAGCGATGTGCTGGCCAGCGAACGCGGCAATCTTTACGAATTGGTTCCGCAAGGAAAGGCGCTGCAGACGGAATTCGGACTTGCCGAGACGTATCCAAAAGCCAGCATGGCTTTTACCGTCGCGGTCTTACCGACCGGCTCCGACTCAGCTCCGGTCTTTCAGGATATGCGCAAGATCGTGGCGGATTATGCGACCAATGGCGTGCCGGCGGATCTAGTGGAGGCGGCCAAGCGGCGGGAGGTTGCGGGTGCGGAATTTCGGCGCAACTCAATCTCTGGGTTGGCGGCGACATGGTCCGAAGCCTTGGCGTCGGAAGGGCGCAACTCGCCGGACGACGACGTGGAGGCGATGAAGCGGGTGACCGTAGAGGATGTAAACCGATTGGCCAAGGCTTATCTAGTGGACCAAGCATCGATCACGGCGGAGCTTAAGCCGGCACCCTCCGGAGAGGCAGTAACGTCGAACGGCTTTGGCGGCGAAGAACAGGCTACGTCGGCACCCAGCAAACCGGTGGAACTGCCTTCGTGGGCAAGTTCGCAACTGCTGACGCTCAAACTGCCACCTCCGCAGCCCGCGACGACAGACGTGACCTTGCCCAACGGCCTGCGGCTGATCGTGCGCACGGCAAAAGTGACGCCCACCGTCACTGTGGTGGGAAATATCCGGCACGATCCGCAGATGGAAGCGCCTACAGGCCAAGATGGAGTGGACCGGGTGCTGGACGATCTTTTCGAGTATGGCACGAAGACCCTGGACCGCCTGACGTTTCAAAAAGCCTTGGACGATCTGGCCGCGAATGAATCGGCGGGCTTTGAATTTTCCTTGCAAGTGCTGAAGCAGAATTTCGATCAGGGAGTGCAACTTCTGGCCGATAACGAGTTGAACCCGGCTCTGCCCGCGCAGGCTTTTAATGTCCTGAAGCCGCAGACGTCCCAATTCGTCGCCGGACAAATGCGAAGCCCGGGCTATCGCGCCGGCCGTGCGCTGGATTCGGCTCTGTACCCCCCGATGGATCCGACGCAACGGCAAACGACGCCCGAAACGGTCTCGTCCCTCACTCTCGATGACGTGAAACAGTACTACTCCAAAGTGTTCCGGCCAGACTTAACGACCATTGTGGTGATCGGCGATATCACGCCGGAAGAAGCCAGAAGCGCAATCGAGAAATCGTTCGGCGGGTGGAAGGCTGCCGGAGCCAAGCCGGACGTCGATCTTCCGCGCGTTCCAGAAAACAAAGCGGCGGCTGCAAACGTGCCGGACCCGAATGAGCTGCAGGATTCGGTGAACCTCTCGGAAACGATACCCATGACCCGGTTTGACGAGGCTTTCTACCCGCTTCAGCTGGGCAACCACGTGCTGGGCGGCGGCTTTTATGCCACGCGCCTTTATCATGACCTAAGGCAGGTGACCGGATACGTATATACCGTGGATGTCGCACTGAATGCGCAAAAAACCAGGACCATATACACGGTGGAGTACGCTTGCGATCCGAAGAATGTGTCAAAGGCTCGCCAGCTGATTCAGCACGATCTGGCGGACATGCAGCAGAAACTTGTCAGCCCGCCGGAACTACAACAGGCCAAGGCTCTGCTTTTGCGGCAGCTTCCGCTCGGCGAGTCGAGCGAAAATGGCGTGGCGAACGCCCTGGCGCGTCGCGCGGAGATCGGGCTGCCCCTCGATGAGCCGGAGCGCGAGGCCAAGCGCTTTAACGACCTCACCGCCGACGACGTGCGCGCCGCCTTTGCCAAATGGATTCGGCCGCAAGATTTTGTGCAGATCGTGCGAGGCCCCTCGCCGCAATAGAGCTTGCAGCAGTTCCCCCTCGCTGATCCGAGTGGCTGTTCCACTTGTTCTGCACAGCCAAGAGTGGCTGTGCCACTTCGTGTCTACTCTCGAGCTGTTGAAGCCGCGCGCGTGGAAGCGCCCTTGGCAAGGAAGTTCACGAGCTCGGGATTAACCTGATCCGCATGGGTCCAGTTGATCGCATGCGGCCCATCCTTTACCACCACCAAGCGGGCACCCTTGACCAGCTTGGCCGTTTTTTGTCCCGAGGCGCCGAACGGCACGATGCGGTCCGCGTCGCCCTGCATGACCAGCGTAGGGACGTCTACGCGAGCGAGGTCGGCGCGAAAGTCCTCATGCCAAGCGGGCACGCAAGCCAGGCTCGCGGTGGGAGAGGCGCTGGCAGCCACGTTCCAGCTGGCCTGGACGGCCTGTTCGCTGATGCGCTTGCCCAAGAACACGTCTGTGTTGAAGAAGTTTTTGAAAAATTCGGTAAAGAAGGCGTAGCGATCCGCGGCGACCGCTTTTTGGATGCCCTCGAATACGCCGGCGTCCACGCCGTCCGGGTTGTCGTTCGTCTTGAGGAGAAATGGCGGGACGGAGGACAAAAAGACCGCCTTAGTCACGCCTTTCGATCCGTATTTGCCGATGTAGCGGGCCACTTCGCCGCCGCCCATGGAAAAGCCGACCAGGGCGAAATCGCGAAGGTTGAGTTGTGTGATCAGCTTGTGGAGATCTTCGGCAAAAGTGTCGTAGTTGTAGCCTGTGGTTGGCTGGCTGGACTTGCCGAATCCGCGGCGATCGTAGGTGATGACCCGATGGCCCTGTGACAAGAGCACCGGAATCTGCTTTTCCCAGGACGTGCCGTTTAGAGGGTAACCGTGAATGAGAACCACCGGATCGCCGGAGCCGTGATCTTCGTAATAGAGTTGGATGTCGCCCGAGTTTTCTTTTCCGACCGTAACGTATGGCATTGTGAGTCCTCCCTAGCTTGGGTTAGATGCATAGGATGGAGGGCGGCTGCTGTGGAAATCGAGGGCATGGCCGGAGTTTTCGATAAATAAATTGCCGCTACTACACTTGTCCGAGCGTTTATTGACAGGCTTAAATTCGGGGAATAGACTCCGGCCGTCTCGCTTAGGGAAGTTCTCAGTTGGAGGAGCCGTGAATATGCGTTGGACACGGACAAGCACGTGGGCAAGAGTGGCTGGACTCACCGTGTTGACGTTTGGCGTAGCGTTCGTTGGCGCCAGTATTTTTCATCTCAACCACTTCTCCACGGTGATGGGAGCGTCTTCGAGCGAAGCGGTGCCGAAGTTAAAGTTTGATCCGGATTGGCCGAAGCCCCTTCCGAACAAATGGAAGATCGGCGGCATCATGGGCTTGACCGTGGATAAGGACGATAATGTCTGGGCCTACGATCGTGCCAACGATCTGACGGACATTGAGCTCGAGGCGGAATTGAATCCTCCGATTGCCGATTGCTGCAAGCGGCCTCCGTCGCTGATTCACTTTGACAAAGAAGGCAACGTGATTGGTACTATCGACCCGCCGCAAGGACATGGCTTGGCCGTGGACCTGAAAGGATTCCTCTATGTCGGGAATGTTGTTGACGGGCTGAATAGCGTCCATAAATACGATCCAAATACTGGCGCGCTGCTCGGCACAGCATCTCGTGCCCCTGAAAAAGTGCCGGGCAGCGAGGGCCGCATCCTGACCGTCGGCTCGACTTCAGAGCATGTTCCGGGACACGGCGGAGTGGGACCAGTGGCGACATTTGTTCACCCCCTGGGTGGCCTGCCGCCGCCCCAACCCGATGCGGCGGCTTTGGCGGCACAGGCCAAGGCGATGGCAGCCTTCCACGCCAAGTATCCCCCGACGACGCCCATGATCGTGGGGCAAGTGGAAGAGATTCGCATCGACGATGCAGCTCGCGAACTCTATGCCACTGACGATTACCTGGGACGCATAATGGTATTCGACCTGGATACCCTGGCATTCAAGCGAGGCTGGGGCGCCTACGGGCAAAAGCTTTCGGAAATTAGCACGGACGACAAGGACCGTGCGTATACGCCCGGCGGACCGGAGCCTAACGAATTAATCGGTGATCTGACGCTGAATATTTCGCACGACGGATTGGTTTACGCCGGCGACCGCAGGGCCAACCGCATCCAGGTGTTCACGAAAGAAGGCAAGTTCCTGAAGGAGTTCACCGTGGCTACGGATACGGGGGCGGGCGGTTCCGCGGGTGGGGTGATGTTCTCGCCGGACAAGGAGCAGCGCCTGCTGTATATCTCCGATATCACCAACGACCACGTGTGGTTCCTCAACCGCGAAGACGGCAAGATTCTGGGCCACATGGGGCAGATGGGGCAAAACGGAGGCGAATTCTTCGGCATACACATGGAAGCTACCGACTCGAAGGGCGTGCTGTACACCGGCGAAGTTTTCTACGGCGAACGGGTGCAGAGGTTCGTACCGGTCAAATAACGCAAGCGCAAGGTTAACAAAAAGGCTCAGCCGCAGCCTCGCGGCTGAGCCCCTCCAACATGTGCTGGCGGCCAGGTGCGGAAGGCGCTTTTAGCGACGTCCGCCTCCTCCGCGGATCCCGCCAAAACCTCCCCCATGGAACCCTCCAACTCCTCCACGGAATCCGCCGCGCGGTTCGAAGCCGTGACCGTAGGGATAATGCATCTCGTTGAAAGGATGCGGGCGGCCGAAGGCTGGGTAGCCGCCGTAAAAGAAGGGAGAGCGATAGACCGCAAACGGCGAGTAAAAGCCCCAACCGAATGGGCTATAGAAAATGCCGTCACTGGGAAGGAAGGTGTAGCAGGAGAACCAAGGATCCCAGTACCAGCCCGGTCCGACCCAGGCAGGTCCACCGTTCACATAGAGACGAGCCTGATCCACACTGGCTTCAGCCAAATACCCGGAGCGCAATGCGGACCAGCGAAAGAGATCGTCCTCGTACTTGCGGGAATCGAAGCTATCCACCTTCAGCTTGGTGTTGGGTGTGAGTACGACTTGCCGTTCATTGCCCAAATCAAGTTTTTTGTCGTTATAGACGAGTTCCGCTTTGCCCTTGAAAACGCGGACGGCGTTTTCCTCGGCGTTAAATTCATATAACCCGTTTTTGAGGATTCTTGTGTTGGCGCCATCCTGCTGGACGCGGATATCGTTGTCCTTGGTGATATCCGTGGCCTCCACCATGGCATGGCCCTTATCCAATTCGACTACGGTGTCGGCGAGCCCGGCGTTGATCATCTTTACCGAGCTGTTACCGTCGACCCGAAGAAAGACGCCGGGGCTAAGCAAAACCTCCACCTTGCCGGACTGCGTGTTCAGCGTCTGTCCAGTCCCCAACACCACAGAACCCACGGAGCTGGGACTGAGCGTTTCGGTACCGATGGAAGCCTGCCCCTCGACGTAATTGATGGCACCCGGTTGCGCGGGACGAGAATTCTGAGTTTGCGCCCACCCACTCGCAGGAAACGATGCCGCGAGGAGAAGAGCGCACCCGATTAGTAATCCCTTAGCGAATCTCATATTTATTCTCCCACCCTTTAGATGCTAACGGACAGGCTTACGAATTTAGGCTGGAATACACTTTTTTAGGGATATCACCGGGGATGAGGCCGAGGCCATACTTTTCGCGTAGCTGCCGTTGAGTCCGTCGCGGCGTCAGGAGTTTACCAGATGTCTAACCTGCTGATGAGATGGCCGTTGATGCGCCAAATATTTAACGGGGGTGATGGAACGGGCGCGGAGGCGATGAGCGATGCAACCCGCAATCTGCGTCCGAAGCATGATGGCGCGCAAGTGGCTCGTTCGGTCTGCCCCTACTGCGGAGTGGGATGCGGGCAGCTCGTCTTTCACAAAGACGGCAAGCTGATCTCCATTGAGGGCGATCCCGAATCGCCCATCTCGCGCGGGCATCTTTGCCCCAAGGGCGCCGCCAGTTACGAACTACTGACGCATCCACAACGAGCTAAAAAGGTGCTCTATCGCGCGCCGGGTGGGACTTCGTGGACTCCCATCGATTTGGAAAGGGCCATGGATATGGTAGCGGACCGCGTGTGGGAGAGCCGGGAGCGCACTTTTGTGGAGCAGGAGGACGGGCGGACGGTGATGCACACCAAAGCCATCGCGCATCTCGGCGGAGCGACGCTGGATAACGAAGAAAATTATCTGATCAAGAAGCTCTTTGCCGCCGGCTTAGGGATGGTGTGCATCAGCAACCAGGCCCGCATATGACACAGCTCCACGGTGCCCGGTCTGGGCACCTCATTCGGCCGGGGCGGGGCGACCACGGCGCAGCAGGACCTGGCCAACGCCGACGCGATCCTGATCATGGGATCGTCGATGGCCGAAAACCATCCGGTCGGCTTTCAGTGGGTGATGAAAGCGCGCGAGCGCGGCGCCACCATCATTCACGTGGACCCGCGCTTCACCCGCACGTCGGCGATGGCCGACATGTGGATCCCGCTGCGCGCGGGCAGCGACATCGTCCTGCTGGGCGCACTGATCCGCTACGTCCTGGAGAATCAGAAAGAGTTTCGTGAATACGTTCTGAATTACACCGACGCGGCCGTGCTGCTTCGAGACGATTTTCGCGATACAGACGAGTTAGGCGGACTCTTTTCGGGCTGGGACGCGGAACGAAAGGCCTACGATACCCGCACGTGGGCTTACAAGGGAGCGCCGGTCAAAGAGCAAAACGCCGATGGCGGAGCAGGCGGAGGGCACGCCAAGGACCGCGGCGACGAGAAAAGCAAATCAAGCGTGTACGAGCAGGATTTGAGTTTGCAGAATCCGCGCTGCGTGTACCAAGTCTTGAGGAGACATTTCTCACGCTACACGCCGGAATTGGTGGAGCAGGCATGCGGAATCCCCAAGGAGCTGTTTTTCAGGCTGGCGGACGCGTTTTGTTCCGCGTCCGGCCCGGAGAAGACGGCAGCGATTTGCTACGCCGTGGGCTGGACCCAGCATTCCAACGGCGTGCAGATCATTCGCTCGGCGGCGATCCTGCAACTGCTGCTCGGCAATATCGGCCGTCCGGGAGGCGGAATCATGGCGCTTCGCGGACACGCCTCCATTCAAGGATCGACGGACATACCCACCCTGTACGATATTCTTCCCGGTTATCTGCCCATGCCATTCCTGGGCGGGGATAGCGACAGCCTCAAGAACTACATCGACAAGCACAAGAGCGACAGCGGGTGGTGGAACAATTTCGATAAGTACGCGGTGAGCCTTCTGAAGGCTTACTACGGTGACGCGGCTACTGCAGAGAATGAGTTCGGGTTCGGATGGCTGCCGCGCGTGACCGGCGACCATTCGCATATCGGGTACTGGTTGGAAATGGCCGAAGGAAAAGTCGAGGGATTGTTTGTCATGGGGCAAAATCCCGCGGTTGGCGCGCCGAACTCCGGACTGGAACGGAAAGCGTTGGCCAAATTGAAATGGCTGGTGGTACGCGATATGGTGGAAACGGAAACGGCTTCCTTCTGGCAGGACTCTCCGGAAGTTCGCAGCGGAGAGATGCGACCTGAAAGCATCGACACCGAAGTTTTCTTTTTCCCCGGCGCGGGCCACGCGGAAAAAGAGGGCTGCTTCACGAACACGCAGCGCCTCAATCAATTTCACGAAAAAGCCGTCGAGCCGCCGGGCGATGCGCGCAGCGAGAGCTGGTTTATGTACCACCTCGGCCGCCGACTCAAAGTGAGAGCCTCGGCGAATCCGCAGCCGCGCAATGCCGGCTTGAATGCGCTGAACTGGACCTATCCGACCATGGGCCCTCTACGCGAACCCGTGGCGGAAGAGGTGTTGAAGGAGATCAACGGCTACACTGTGGCCGATCGCAAACTTGTTCAGAGCTACAAAGAGTTGAAGGCCGACGGGTCCACAGCGTGCGGCTGCTGGATTTATTCGGGCATTTTCCCAAATCCGGAGGAGAACCGCGCTCGCAAGCGTCAGCCGAAGGACGATCTCGGTCACGGCTGGGGCTGGGCGTGGCCAAGCGACCGGCGCATTCTCTATAACCGAGCCTCGGCTCGTCCTGACGGCTCTCCCTGGAGCGAGCGCAAGAAACTCGTTTGGTGGGATGAGAAGAAGCGGGAATGGACGGGATTTGACGTCCCCGATTTTACGAGCACCAAAGCGCCCGATTATCGGCCGCCGGAAAACGCGAAAGGCGACGATGCGCTTGGCGGCGACAAGCCTTTCATTATGCATCCCGACGGCTTCGGGTGGATCTGGGTGGCCAGCGGCCTCAAAGATGGACCCTTGCCAACGCATTACGAACCGCTGGAATCACCAGTGGGGAACGCGCTCTATCCGGAACATCCTTCCGATCCTGCCGCGCGACGACTTGAGCGGCCCGATAACGCCTATGCGCGTACGGGCGATCCGAACTTCCCTTACGTGCTGACCACTTACCGGCTTACCGAGCATCACACTGCGGGAGGGATGTCGCGCTATCTCTCGCATCTGGCGGAACTGCAACCGGAGCTTTTCTGCGAAATATCGCCTGAATTGGCTGAAGGCCTAGGAATCGAGCAGGGAAGCTGGGTGACGGTCAGCACGGCGCGGGCGAGCGTGGAGGCGCGGGCCCAGGTGAGCGCGCGGATGAAGCCGCTGCGCGTGGATAACGGCATCGTTCATCAAGTGGGCTTGCCGTATCACTGGGGCTACAAGGGTCTCGTCAGGGGAGATGTAGTGAACGATTTGGTGGCCTTATCGGAAGAACCAAACGTCCGCATCATGGAAACCAAGTCGCTCCTCTGCAACGTAACACCCAGCCGAAAATCGCATGAAACAAATCGGATAGGCAAATCAGGCAACTCAGGCCTAGAAGATAGAAGAGAGTATGACCACCACCGCATTTCTGACTGATTCAACGCTATGCATCGGATGTAAGGCTTGCGAAGTGGCGTGCAAGGAGTGGAACCAAGTACCCGCCGACGGCTTTACTTGGCAGGGCCTCTCCTACGACAACACCGTCGCGCTAGGGCATTCCACGTGGCGGCACGTGCAGTTCGTAGAAGGCAATCCGAAAGCGGGAGATGGAGGCAATTCGCCGGATTTGCTTTCGTGGGCCTTCCTCTCGGACGTGTGCAAACACTGCGAAAACGCCGGATGCCTGGAAGCGTGCCCGACCGGGTCGATCGTGCGCACGGAATTCGGGGGCGTCTACGTCCAGCCGGACGTATGCAACGGCTGCGGGTATTGCGTGGTGAACTGTCCTTTTGGCGTGATCGAGCGCAACGCCGACGATGGGCGGGCGTTCAAATGCACGTTCTGCTACGACCGGCAAAAGGCCGGGTTGCACCCTGCTTGCGCCACGGCATGTCCCACGGAATCGATCAAGTTTGGCGAAATCGAAGATCTGCGCAAGGAAGCGCGCACCAGAGTGGCCGATCTGAAGGCGAAGGGCTTTGAAGACGTCCATCTCTACGATCCGCAGGACTCGAGCGTGGGTGGCGTTCACGCCTTCTCCATAACCCGCGGCGACCCAAGGGCCTATAATCTGCCGCCTAACCCGGAGGTGCCCACGGTGCGGCTGAAGGCTGGCTGGACATCCGCCGGCATCGCGGCGGGATTGATGCTGGCGGGCACGTTGCTCGCATTTGTTGGCGGCAGGACGCGCGTCGAAGGACAGTCCGATGGCCAGTGACTCCACACTCTCGCAGGCTTCCAGCGGCATATTCCTGGCGCGAGAAAAGCGCTTGAACGAGATTCGTCGCGATGCGAAAGAGATGGGAACTGTGGCGCAGCAAGGCGTTCGTCCGAGCGGAGCGCCCTTTCCGCAGGCCTCGGCGGAGCACGGCTATTACGGTTTGCCGGCGCTCAAGGGGCCTCCTTGGACGCCGGAAGTTCCCGCTTACCTCTTTGTAGGCGGCGCTGCCGGGGCCGCGGCGGTAATGGGCTGTGCGGCTAGCTGGTTCACGCCTTCCGATCGCGAATTGATTCGCGACGCGCGCTGGCTGGCCGCGATAGGGGGAATGATTTCGCCGGCGCTCTTGACCAGCGATCTAGGCATGCCCTCACGATTCCTGAATATGCTGCGAGTGTTCAAGGTTAAAAGTCCGATGTCGGTGGGCTCCTGGACGTTGGTCGCTTTCTCCAGTACTGCCGCTGCAGCGGCTTTTGCCTCTTCTTTTCGCCAGCGCGGAGGCTCTCTTCGCTTGGTCGAAAGCGCGGCGGCCGCGCTCTCCGGCTTATTCGGGCTCGGGCTTGCGACGTATACAGGCGTTCTGCTGGGAGCGACCGCGATTCCCGTGTGGTACGAAAACGTGCGCGTGCTTCCCGTGCACTTCGCGGCTTCGGGCGTGGGCGCGGCCGTTTCCATGCTGGAGTTGAAAGGGCACGCAGCGAATCCTGCCCTGAATTCACTGGGCATCGCCTCAGCGCTCACAGAGACCCTGGTGGGCGTCTCGGTGGAACTCGACAAAAAGAAGGCTTTAGCGCCTCTGAAAACCGGCAAAAGCGGTTGGCTTACTCGCCTCGGCGGAATTCTCTCAGGGCCAATACCTTTGGTGCTGCGGCTGATGGCTGGAAGCTCGGGAAGCGAGCGATCTATCCGGCTTCGGCGCATCGCGGCAGCTTCCACAGTGGCCGGCTCGCTGGTGACACGGCAAGCATGGGTGCAGGCCGGGCGCGCTTCTGCGGAGAATCCCTCGGTGCCTTTGGCCCTGCCGGAGCGGTCGGCCCCCTAAACGCAGCAACCCCACGCCAACCCTTCGTTAACTTCGTAAGTCACAGAGTTGCAATGAGTTATCATCTGCCTGGGCTGTTCAAAGTATATTGCGCAAGAGGCACCGGTGGGAAAACTTTGTCCCAGTTGAGGCGTTGGGTTCCACTATCTCGCCGGAACGCCAGGGAAGTTATCCCGGCCGCGCCTATGTAGTTATAGATAAGTTGCTCTTAGCAAACAACTTACAACTAGATTTGGCCTTTCTTCTGGATGGGTTATTGGCCGAGCAATTGCTCAAACCCTTTGGCTAATGTGTCTCTCGCATCACTTTTCCAAGGCGGCCGATTCATGAACTCCTTGCAGCGTTCGCGCAAATTCCAATTTCTGATACTCGCCATGTGCTTGGCGTTGATGGCGGGTTGCGCTCGCGACCCTAATATTCGCAAGCAGAAGTATCTGGCCAGTGGGAACAGCTATTTCGACCAGGGAAAGTATCGCGAGGCTTCCATTCAGTATTTGAACGCCATCCAGATCGATAAGAGCTTTGCCGACGCACACTATCGGCTGGCGCAGGCCTACTCGCGTCAAGGGATCTGGGCGGGAGCGTATCAGGAGCTGCTTCAAACAACGGATTTGCAGCCGGACAACCTGAAAGCTCAGATCGAACTGGGAACACTCCTGCTTTCGGCCAAGCGGTTCAAGGAGGCGCAAGATCGGGCTCAAAATGTGCTCAGCCGCGATCCTAATAATGTCGATGGGCATATCCTGCTCGCCAATTCGGATGCCGCGCTGGAGGACGTTGGGGAATCTTTGCGGGAGATGCAGACGGTCATTAACCTCGCTCCAGATCAGTCGCGCGTCTATCTGAACATGGGCTATCTGCAATTGAACGCGAAACAAGCCGCCGCCGCGGAACAGAATTTTCTAAAAGCCATCGAGATCGATCCCCAATCGATTCCCGCCCGATTGGCGCTCGGCAATTTTTATCAGCAGCAAAGGCGCTGGACGGAAGCGGAGGAGCAATTCCGCGACGTGATTCAGCGCGATCCGAAGAATCCCGTCGCCTATGCCGCCATGGCGTCCTTATTCGAAAGCCAGCACAAGCGGAACGAGGCGGAACAGATTTTGGCGCAGGCCAAACAGGCCATGCCCGAAGTGCCGGGCGGCTATTCACTGCTGGGTGAGTTCTACCTGGTAATGAACGACCTGCCACGCGCGACTGAGGAGTACGCCTCCTTGATTCAAGAGCATCCGAAGGATCAGGCGGCGCGCAAGGTTTACATTCAGGTACTCGTGCTGAGCAAACAGCTGGAGGAAGCGTCCAAGCTGAACGAAGAACTGATTAAACAGAATCCCGGCGATATCGATGCGCTGGTTCTACGCGGGCAGATCCTCAATGCAGAGGGCCACGCCGATCAGGCCGTACTCTCCCTCGAGGCGACGCTGAAACAGGATCCGCAAAATCCCGCCGCGCACTACAGCCTGGGCATAGCGCTGCTTTCCATGGGAAACACGGAGCGAGGCATCGGTGAATTGCAAGAGACGATCAAGCTGCGGCCCAACATGACGCAGGTCTACCAGGCGCTGGGCACAGCGGCTGTGCGCAAGGGCGATTTGGAACTGCTTCGCCAGACCGCCGACGGGCTGATCGCCGTACAACCGGCGCTACCCGAGGGCTACCTGATGAAAGCGAGCGCCAGCCTTGGCGCCAAGGACGTGGGTGAGGCAGAAAGAAATTTGCAAGAGGCAATCACGCTGGCGCCCGGCAACTCACGAGGATATACGGGAATGGGCCAGTTGCGGCTGTTGCAGAAGCGATTCCCGGACGCGACAACTTTGTTCGAACAGGGGCTGGCAAAAAACCCTCGCGACTTGCAGGCCCTCGCAGGCCTGGCACAGGTGGAGGTCGCACAAAATCAGCCGAGCCGGGCCGTCGCTCGGATTCAAGGGCAAATCGCAAAAGAACCGGGCCAGGACGGCATGTACGAGCTGTTGGGACAAGTGCAATTGAGCGCCAAGGACTATGCGTCAGCAGAGCAATCGCTAACCAAGGCACTAGATATCAATCCCAACAATGTGGATGCCATTTTGCTGCTGACCAACGCGCAGACCGGGCGCGGATCGATCCCCGAGGCCGTAGAGTCGTATCAAAGGGCGATCCGGCAGGATCCACGAGACATCCGCGCATATATTTTGCTCGGTTCGCTGGAGGAATCTCAGGGCAATTGGGAGAACGCGCAGCAAGAATATCAGAAGGCCCTGGCCGTACAACCGAACAACCCAGCCGCGGCGAATAATCTCGCTTACATTTTCCTGGAGCACGGCGGCAATGCCGACGTCGCCTTGTCCCTCGCACAAACCGCTCGCCGGGCCATGCCGGATAATCCGAATACCGCCGATACGCTTGCCTGGGCATACATAGACAAAGGAGTTTTCGGGCTAGCGATCGATCTGCTGCAGGAAGCCACCAATGCTTCTCCGGCGAATGCCACCTACCACTATCACCTGGGCGTCGCCTATCAGAAGAATCACGACACCGGGCGAGCCAAGACTCAGTTTGAACGCGCGCTCCAATTGAATCCTCCTCAATCACAGCAAGAGCAGATTCGCAGGGCGCTGGCCGAGAACATCGGCGGCTAGATTTCCAGAGATCGACCAAACGATCCCTGTCCGATTCCTCCACGGCCTTCGAGGCCTCAGAATGCATCGAAACTAGGACGACGAGGGTCGTACTTTCCCGGCTACTCGTATAATGGGTGGATCACTTCGAAGGAGGCCGCTTGCGCGCTGTCATTACGGGAGGTGCAGGTTTTCTGGGGTCGCATCTGTGCGACTACCTGATCGAGCGCGGTTGGGAAGTGCTGTCGATCGATAATCTGGTGACCGGTTGTGAAGCAAACGTCGCTCACCTGATCAAGCATCCTCGTTTTCGCATGATGTCCCACGACATTTCACGCTATATCGAGGTGGACGGCCCCGTCGATTACGTTCTCAACTTTGCTTCCCCGGCAAGCCCCGTCGACTACCTGAAGCTTCCCATCCAAACACTCAAGGTGGGCGCTCTCGGGACGCACAATACTCTCGGTCTGGCTCTGGCGAAGAAGGCGAAGTACTTCCAGGCTTCCACCTCGGAGTGCTATGGGGATCCGCAGATTACGCCTCAGCCGGAAAGTTATTGGGGGAACGTGAACCCGATCGGTCCGCGCGGCGTTTACGACGAATCCAAGCGCTTTGCCGAAGCGATGGTGATGGCCTATCACCGCTTCCATGGCCTGGGTACCCACATCGTGCGCATCTTCAATACCTACGGTCCGCGCATGCGCCTGAATGACGGGCGGGCATTGCCAAATTTCGTATACCAGGCGCTGACCGGCCAACCGATCACCGTCTACGGCGATGGGCGGCAAACACGAAGCTTTTGTTACGTCTCGGATCTTATCGAGGGCATCTACCGGCTCATGAATTCCGACGAGCACGAGCCCGTGAATATTGGCAATCCGCAGGAAATTACGATTCTCGAATTCGCCGAACGCATCCGGCAGCTTCTCGGGTCCGAGGCTCCCATTGTTTTCAAGCCGCTCCCGCAGGACGATCCCAAGCAGCGTTGCCCAGACATCAGCAAGGCCAAGCGCCTGCTCAAATGGGAGCCAAAAGTCGGCTTGAACGAAGGGTTGCGCCTGACGTTGGAATTTTTCCGGCAGAAGGTCGCAGCCGGACAACCAACCGGGTAGTCTCGTTAGCGAGACTTAGGTGGAAACGAGCGCGGGGCTCGAGCTAAGGTCGGGCCGACCGAAGCTGTGATACTCAAAGCCCAGCTCTTTCATCTTTGCAGGCGAGAGCATATTGCGCGCATCCAGGATCAGGGGCCGGGCCATCTCTCCATAGATGCGCTGCCAATCCAGGTCGCGATACTCCTTCCACTCGGTCAGCAAAAGCAAGGCATCGGCCCCGCGGACGGTCTGGTAAGGATCCTCGACAAAATCGACGCCACGATCGAGTAGCAAACGAGCGCGCTCGATCGCAACTGGATCCGAAGCCCGCACCTTTGCGCCCTCGGCGATCAGGCGCCGCAGGACTTCAATGGCCGGCGCGAAACGAACGTCGTCCGTATTCGGCTTGAAGGCAAGACCCAGCACGCCAACGGTTTTATCCTTGACTACCCACAGGGCGCGGCGGACCTTCTCCACGAACTGCTCGACACGGCGTTTGTTTACCGCCTCGACTTCGTGCAGCAAACTGAAATCGACGCCATGCTTTTCCGCCAAGCGGATGAACGCCTGTATGTCTTTGGGCAGACAGAACCCTCCAAAACCCAGACCGGCGTTGAGAAAATGCGGTCCGATGCGCGGATCGAGCCCCATCGCGCGGGTGACCTCTTCCACATTCCCGCCCAGTTTCTCGCAGAGATCGGCAATGAGATTGGCGTAGGAGATCTTCAAGCCGAGGAAGGAATTGGAAGCATGCTTGATCAATTCGGCGCTGGCGATGGTGGTCACGAGAAATACGGGACCAGGTGACGGCGGACATTGTGGCTGGTGAACGGGGCAATGGAACGTGCCGTCGAGAAAGGGCCTGTAGATTTCGCGCAGTTGTCGCTCGGATTCGGCATCTTCCACGCCAACCACGATGCGCTCGGGATGAAAGAAATCACCTACTGCCGTGCCCTCGCGCAGGAATTCCGGATTCGACGCAACCCGAAATTTAGCGCCATTGCTGCGGCCGTAGACCTGAAGGGCGTGGGCCAACTGTTCACCGGTGTGAGCGGGTACCGTGCTCTTCTCGATCACGAGTTTCGGCGAGCGCGCTGCCGCCGCGATCTGCCGCGCCACGTTATCGATTGCGGAAAGATCGGCTTCGCCGGAATCGAGTGGGGGAGTTCCGACGCAAATGAAAATTGCGTCCGCGGCACGAACCGCCTGGGCACAATCAGACGTGAAACTCAGCCTGCCAGCCGAAGTGGCGCTCTGCATGACGCGATCAAGGCCGGGCTCGTAGATCGGCAGGTGGCCTGAATTCAGCAACTTGATCCGTGCCAGATCATTATCGGTGGCAATAACTTCATGCCCGGCTTCGGCAAGGCAGCTTCCCGTCACTAAGCCCACATACCCACAACCGATTACGGCAAGACGCACATTATCCTCCTAGCGACCAAGCGTGTGGGCTGCCTTTCTTCGAGCTAAGCCGCCGAGAAAGGTCCAAGTTACACCAATCCCAGTGGTCCTGCCACCCGCCTTTCGCTCCTCTTACCGTTGGATAACGGGAGGGCGCCAAAGGGTCAATTCGGACGAGGAATCGTCTGATTTGGCGGCTTCCGAGGGGTTGGTAAGCAAGCCGCGGAGCCCCATGAACAAGAGCCGAGGCTGGTTACGGCATACATGCCAAAGCACGCGAGCAGCCTCGTCACGGCTGAAGCGGCTCAACGAACGGCGCATTCGATCGTTCATCCAGTCCACAAGGCGGCTGTAATCCGCTTGCCGAAAGCCATGGATTGACCGGCGAATCAGCTTATGCAAATCGAGTTCGCGGCGCAGCGAGCGGAGTTCCCGGCTTGGTCCACCGTTAAGGATGCTCTCACTCACCGCCAAAGCACCACGAAAACCGGTGACCACGCCCCCCAGCGTGGATACTTTGACTTGGGCGGCTGCGTCCCCTACCAGATAGACGCGGCCCGCATCCACTTTGCGTTCAATGGGAATCCATCGTTCGTAGACTGGAATTCGCGCGCCTTGAAAGGCCAGGGCCTTGAAGTGGCGTTGCTCCATGAAGAGCTCCAGACAACGCCGCGTTCGCCGGCCATCAACGCCAATCAGCCCTAGCGCTCCGGTAGTGCCGGACTCCGGAATGAGCCAGTAGAAGTAGGGCGTGTCATCGGGAATGAACCACACCCGAGCGGAATCCAAAGGCATTCCGGACGGCAACTTGACGATCGCTTGCACCAGCGGAGCCGTCGTCAATCCGGGCCATCCGGCGGCGCGAGCTACCGAGCTTTGAGCACCGTCGGCGCCGATCACGGCGCGGCAGTGGACGCGCTCACGCTCTGGTCCTTTCGTTCGGTTCCCGACTCTTGCGAAGGCCATCTCAATACCGCCGCGCCTACCCTCGAGGGATGCGAAACGCCGGCCAAATTCGATGTGCGCGCCGTGGCTTTGCGCCTCGTCTGCCAGGGCGCGAATCAAGCTCGAACGTTCGATCACCAAATCAGGCGATTCCAAAGGAATGGTGGCGGCGCGGCCGTCCGTGAATAGCTCGAAACGATTGATCTTATTGACGACGGATTTCTCGGACGCAGCGCCGAGGAGATGGTGGATGCGATCGGTGACAATCAGAGTTCGGCGAGGGGTGTCTAACCGTTCGGCGCGCTCGAAGAAGCGCACGTTGCAGCCTCGCCGGGCGAGGAGCAGCCCTGTAAAGAGACCAGCAGCCGAAGCTCCGACAATCCCGACCGAATGGCCGAGCGCGCCGTGCTGCTCAATGTCCCTGAAGTCTTGCAGACTGCCCTTCCTGCCTTACTCAGGTCGAATGATGACTTCGTGAGGCTTGTGCTACGACTCTCTGGTCAGGGCGTATTTGCGTTTAGCGCGCGGCGAAATTTAAAACTCGCCGTAGAGAAGCAGGCCACCAGCTCTCTAAGCCGGAAAAGAACCCCGATGGACAACGAGTATAGCGAAGAGGTCCTGAGGCAGCAAAGTATACGCACGAACATTAGCTTGAGAAGAAACTACGTCGCCGATTCAGGAGGCGTGGATCGAGGAGGAAGCTTGGCTTCAGTTCCCTGCCGTTCGAAGGGCAAACACTCCAGCACCGCGATCGCACCGAATAGCGCCAAGACGAGAAGAGCACCCAATCGAGCGACTTGACCGGGACCTAACCGGATGCAAACGATGGCCAGCAGCCCAAAGCCCGTGCCCGCCGTATACATCAGGAGAACGGCGCCCCGCGTCCCAAGCCCGTAGTTAGCCAGACGATGACCGGTGTGGTCCTTGCCAGGGCTCGTGAACGGAATCAAACCGCGCCCCAAGCGCGACACGGAAACAAGAGTCGTATCGAGAATGGCGACACCGACAATGAGGACGGGTACGAGCCAAGCCGCAGTCCGCGAGGCTGGGTTAATGCGCAACTCGAGCGCCAGTGCGCCCACCAGGAAGCCCAGGAACATCGCCCCGCCATCACCCATGAACATTCTCGCCGGGCTAAAGTTCCATCGCAGGAAACCAAGGGCCGCGCCAACGACCGCCGCAGCCAGCATGCCGACAAGCACCTGACCATTCAGCATTGCCAGAATGGCGATAAAAAGAGAGGCAATAGCGGCGATACCCACGCATAGGCCATCCATATAATCCAGGATGCTAAACGAAGCAGTAATGGCTGTGATCCAAAAAACCGTCAGGATGGCATCTGCGACGGCGCCAAAGCGCCCGGGAAGGAGTGCCGAAAAAACCTGTGCGCGGGTTCCCGAAGCAAGCAGGATCAAGCCAGCTGTCGGAAAGGCCAGGAAGAGCTTGACCTGGTGATGCAAAAGGCCCCAGTCATCAAGCGTCCCGACCAGGACGAGCAAGGTGCCTGCGGCCATGATTCCGACAATTGGACGCGGCGATTGGCCACGATTGCCAATGAGCAACGCTAGAATGACAGCGGTATAGATTGAGATTCCACCCAGGAGGGGAACTGGTTCGAGATGTATCTTTCGGGGGCCCGGCAAATCCACCATGCCAACGCGGAGAGCCAATCGCCGTACGGGTACAGCCATCATCAAGGAAGTGACGAAAGCGATCGCGAACGTGACTAAACTCGGCTCCATTGTCAATTACTGTCGGTCATTCTGTACGGACCTGCCATTCTCCCGCGGCCTCTTCGACCAGTTCCACAAATTTCTGAAGTTCTTTGAATCTATCATACGTCCTGGCCAACTCCAGGGATTGCTTACTCATAAGTTCCCGTATTCCCATTGTTTGTAGGATGCGCCGGACCGATTCGGCCAGTTGGTTCGGGTCGTCGGGATCGGCAACTATTCCACACTCATACTGCCGCACCAGACGCGCGATTTCGGTCCGTTCCGAGGCGACCGCCGCGACGGGACGGCCATTAGCCAGAATGTCGTACACTTTGCTCGGCACCACCACGCCTTCCAGACCTCGTTTTATAGTGATTACTTGCAAATCGCCGGCGGCCATCACCGCGGGAATTTCGGAAGCCGGACGGAAGGGCAAAAATCTGATGTTCGCGCGGTTCCGCGCCATTTCCTGAATCTCTCTTTTCATGGCGCCTTCCCCCACAAATACAAGCCCCACGCTATCCGCTTCAAGCATGCATGCCGCCTTGACGAGGGTTTGCCACGCACCATAAAAGCCCAAATTGCCGGCATGAACGATCACAAAGCGGAACCGTCCTCGAATCTCATCCACGACCGACGTATCTATAGCCGGCGGAATATCGGAGAAAGGTACGGCATCGCGAATCACAGCGACGCGGGAGGGATCAACGCCTTTCTCAACGATCCGATCGCGCATGTCCTCACCTAGAACCACCACTCGCACAGCTTGCCGCAAGGCTTTGCGATGGGACTCCTCCCAAGCATCGCTCCAAATTCCCGGACGCAGGATTCCGCTGGCCAGCGCCATATCCGGGTACAGGTCGCGAACGTTATACACAAAAGGCCGCCCAAAAAACCTTGCCACCGCGGAAGCTACGATTCCTTCCATAGGCGGATCGGTCATAGCCAAAACGACGTCGGGCTTCATGGACAGGGCGTGAGGGATCGAAAGCGCAAGGTAGCTCAGATAGTTGGCCAGCCTGCCTTTCATGCGAACCCGGGAGAAAGCCGTCGATCCAACTCGCTCAACGCTCAGATTGCCTTGTTGTTCCCGCTTGAGCCAGTACATGCCGTGCCGCTCTGTCGGATCGTACGAGGGACGGCCGGCGAGAACGGTAACGTGATGCCGCTCTGCAAGCGCGTTGGCCACGAGCGCCGCATTCTTTGCGGTGGCGGCCGTATCGGGCGGGAAATATTCGTTCAAGAGCAAGACATGTAATCGGCGCATTCGTTAGGGAAAGAGCACTCGGACGGCTTGCGATTCGAAACTTGGGAGTGGTTCGAAGCGGCAAACGAGATGGCCTATCGTGAACAGTGCGCGCCTCTTGAACCTAAACGCGGCGAGAGACGGCTTCCGCCGAAACCGCCGGGCGAGCCGAGCACGGCTTGCAGATCAAGTAATTTTCGATCGCCAGTACGTCCATATCCGTGCGCAAGAAGCAATCGATGGCCTCTCGAGGCGCGCACACAATCGGCTCGTTATCGTTGAAGGACGTATTGACGACTGCAGGCGTGCCCGTGAGCTTGCTGAATTCACTGATCAGCCGCCAGTATCGCGGATTGGCTTCACGATCGACTGTCTGCAAGCGGCACGTGCCGTCGACGTGTGTAGCGGCGGGCAGCGTGTCACGTTTGTTCTGGCGCAGGGGACAAGCAAAAGTCATAAAAGGCGAAGGATGAGACCCCTCGAAGAAATCTCCCGCCGATTCCGAGAGAATGGAGGGAGCAAAGGGGCGGAATGATTCCCGATGCTTGATTCGGCGATTCAAGCGCTCCTTCATCTCCGCCTTTCTTGGATCGGCGAGAATGCTGCGATTGCCTAGAGCCCTCGGTCCCCACTCAGCCCTTCCTGAGAACCAGCCCACGATATCGCCTTCGGCAATGTGACGCGCGGTGGCTCGAACAAACTGTTCATCGGACAACTGGGATATGCCGAAGCCGCCTTCGAAGAGATGCCGCTCTTCCATGGCACTGCGAATCTCCGGTGCTTCATAAAGGGGGCCCCAGGATGCGTGGCACATTTCGAAGCTGCGGGGATTTCCAAGGACTTGGTGCCAGACATAAAAAGCGGCTCCGACGGCGAGACCCGCATCCCCCGCCGCGGGCTGCACGAAAATCCTCGCGAAAGGCACGCGATCAAATATTTTGGCGTTGGCTACGCAGTTAAACGCCACTCCACCGGCGAGGCAGAGCGCTTTGTGACCCGCTTGCGTATACACAGCGCCTATTTTGCGAAGTAGAACTTCCTCCAAACGAGCTTGCAAACTCGCGGCGATATTCTTATGCCTCTGCTCCAGGAGCGCTTCCGGCGCGCGCGCAGGTCCGAGCCGCTTCTCGAGATAGTCGGAAAAGAGCCGGCCGAGCACCGGTGTTTTGTCCGCTTCGCTCCAGCTCATTTGGGCGCCATTCCGATGATGGCTGAAGTATTCGAGCCCCAAGCGAAACCCGCTGTCATGGTTCACCACAATCCGGCGAAATTCATCAAGGTACGCCGGCTGGCCATAAGCGGCGAGCCCCATCACTTTGTATTCATCGCCGAATTTCCAAAAGCCGAGATATTGGGTGAGCGCTGTATAAAACATGCCCAGTGAATGAGGGAAGGCGATGCTGCCTTGAATGCGCATACGGCCACCCTCGCCCGCCCCCCACATCGTGCTACCGAAATCGCCCAGTCCATCGGCAGAAAGCAACGCCGCTCGCTCGAAAGGCGATACAAAGAATGCGCTGGCCAGGTGCGCCCGGTGGTGCTCAACGCGATGGAAGCGGGCCCGAATACGCTGGGCATCGATTTCCAAGCTTTGCGCGAGGGTCGTAGGGACGTCTGCAAACGAAGCCCAAGCACGGCCGCGGTCCAGCGCGAAGTGCGGCATGCGCAGGGCGTAAAACAACTTCGTTCCCACTCGGGCCCATGGGTTGCGTGGGATTGCCAGGTGATCCACCTGGTCCAGGGTGATCCCGGCAGCTTTCAGACAATAGCGAATCGCATTTACGGGAAATCCCGCGGCGTACTTCACGCGATTCAATCGCTCCTCTTCAACGGCAGCAACAAGCTTGCCATCGCACACTAATGCGGCTGAGGCGTTCGCGTGGTACGCATTGATGCCGAGGATGTTCATCGCAGAATTCCTGGTTCCGCTTCGTCAGCTCGCCGCGGCTTCCGCGCCCGATGCTTCAGAACGTTCGGCACACGATTCGGCTTCATCAATATGCTTGCGCACCCACTCATTAAGAACAAATAGGCTCCACGGCCGGGCCCAATTGGTGCGCCCTCTCAAGAACTGCCGCCACACGGTTTTCGCAACTTCGCCGTCCAACACCAAGGCAAGTGAGGGCGTTAGTGCGTTCAGACGAGACGCCACTTTTACGCCCAATTTCCCGCGCAGCCAATGCTCCCAAGGAAGAGTAAAAGTGCGTTTCGCCCGGTTCAAAGCCACGACTGGCACAAGATCCCGGACGGATTCCGCAAGGAGAGCTTTGGGCGTGGCGCCTTTCTTCGCGCTGTCTGGCAGAGCTGCGATGAACTCGACCAATCGATGGTCCAGCAGAGGCACGCGCACTTCCAAGGAATGGCGCATGCTCACCGAATCGGTATCGCGCAAAAGCGTGTTCAGCATATACGTGCGCAGCTCAAGATAGGAAGTCACGGATTGGCCCTGTAACACCTCGGCTCGACGAACCAATTCCTCCCGCGATTGCTGCCATGAAGCCGTTTCCTGTCGCGCCGTTTGCCGGTACATGCCGAGGATCGAAGGCGGCAGTAATCGATTGGTTTGCCCAGGCGTAAAGAGCATACGGGAAACAAAATAGGCGTGCGGGAGCGCCTCGGGATGGCTGAAAAGCGCGGCAATTTTGCGCCATCCATCGGCGCGCCGCGGATCGGTTCCGCGACGGCCAATCGCCAGGAGCGCCTCGGATATGGCTTGACGCGCGGGGCCGGGCAGGCGCCGGGCGACCGCCAGGAGCTTGGCCAATTGCGGTGTGGTGCGGAAGCTTGGATATCCACCAAAAAGTTCATCACCGCCCAATCCAGAAAGGGCAACTTTCAGGCCGGCTTGGCGCGCTCCCCACGAGACGAAAAAAGTGTTCACTCCATCCATACTGGGCTGGTCCAGAGCCTCGACCGCCTCAAACAGGCGTGACTGCATCTCGTCGGAAGTCAGCAGCAACTCTCGATGACGCGTGCCGAGTTGCCGTGCGATCTCGCGAGCCGCGGCTGCTTCGTCGAACTCTTGTTCCGGAAATGAAAGCGTAAACGTGTGGATGTCTTGAGATTGTCTCGAAGCCAATGCCGCCAGTGTCGTTGAATCGAGGCCGCTGCTCAAAAATACCCCCACAGGCACGTCGGCCACCAATTGCTCGGTTACCGATTGATCGAGCAGCGTTCGCACTTCACGCGCCGCCGATGCCAAAGTTCTCGGCGCGTCCTGAATTTGATGCGCTCGCACGCAAAGCTCCCAATACGCCCTAGGCTCGGGCAAAAAGGGGGCATCCAAGTTCAGCATCAATGAGTGGCCCGGCGGCAGGGAGTAGACGCCCTCAATCAGTGTTGCCGGTTCCACTACAGAACCGAAGAGCAAGTATCCCCCGAGAGCTTCCAATGAAAGGCGCCGCTCAATCGCGTCACTTGCAAGCAACGCACGCAGTTCCGAAGCAAAAAATACCGCTCTGGCGACCAGCGCGTAGTAAAGCGGCTTGATCCCTAAACGGTCTCTCGCCATGAAAACGCGGCCCCGTCTCGAGGAATTTGTGGCGGCATTCCCCCCATCCCAAAGCGCAAACGCGAACATGCCGTTGAAATGCTCGACGCAGCGCTCTCCCCATTCTTCATAGCTGTGAACGATCACTTCGGTGTCGCTGCGAGTGCGAAAAGCATGACCGCGATTCTCGAGCTCGGCCCGCAGTTGCAGAAAATTGTAGATCTCCCCGTTAAAAACGACTCCGACATCGCCCGTTTCGTTAAAGACCGGCTGGCGACCGCCGGAGAGATCGATGATGCTCAGCCTGCGAACGCCAAAAACAACTCCGGGCTGCGTGAGCATGCCCCTGTCGTCAGGCCCTCGATGGGCGAGCGCCTCCATCATGTTGCGAACGCGCCTTTCGGCCGCTTGCGCGTCTGCGCTCATTACGCCGCAAATGCCGCACACTGGATCTTCTCCTATCGGGGTCCTATCGGTACCTACGGGGCCGCGCTTCGGCTCCTCAATACGTCGGCGTAAAGCGTTTCCGTTTCAGCCAGAGGTTGCTCCCAACTCAACCCGCGAGCGACTTCCCCGCAACCCAGCTTCAGACTCTCACGTAACGCTGTGTCGCTCAATTGGTGGAGGGCGCGAACCAACGCTTCGCATTCGTGCGCTATGACGAGACCGGCGCGGCCTTCAATCAAGGGAGCTATGCCGCATCGGTCCGTCACGACCACCGGAGTTCCGCAGGCGACCGCTTCCGCCGCGGCATTTCCAAAATTTTCGTGCTGCGATGGCAGAACAAAAATATCCGCATCCGTGAGGGCAGACCATTTGCCATCATCATAGAGGGGGCCGATAAAAAGCACGGGCGAATTCAAACACAGCCGTCCTACTTGCGCTTCCAACTTTCTCCTATAACTCGGATTTTCAAACGGACCAGCGAAAATAAGAGCGGCATCTTGTCCGCCGTCCGCTTCGCTTCTCCAACGAGCGAACGCGTCGATCAGCAGGTCCGGACTTTTTTTTTCCACGATCCTGCCCAGAAACAGCATAAGAAATGTCTGCTGCGAAATTCCGTATTTGCGCCGAAAGCCTCCAGCCGCGCCGGAAAGCTGCGACAATTCAATTCCATTTCGCCGAACTGAAATCTTCCGGGGAGGAATTCCCTCTTCGATCAGCTCTTTCTCTTCTTGAACGGATGTTGCCACCAGCCGCGCCGCCCCGCGCGCAACCGATTCCCCAAACAGCCGGCGATAGGTGCGTTTCAGGGCCAGATTGCGAACCATCGGGCGGAACATCCCCATCGGCTCGACCACGTAAGGAATTCCCCTTCGCCGGCACGCCGCCGCCACGATTGGACCGAGCAGATCATACGTTCCGTAGATGTGAACGATATCGAAGGAGGCCAGCTCCTGGCGGCAGAACTCAAAGGTCCCGGGATTCCAGGTTAGCGAGCGATAGGCGCCCCAGCTTTCAAGATACCGCGTCTCCACGCCGTCTTCATCGTATCGCCAGCCCTTGTTCGTACGAGCGATCGCAAGGGCAGGGTTCGATATACCTTCGATCCCAAGATCGGAGGTCAAAACGCTCACGCTGTGGCCTCTTTTCGCAAGCCCGCGCGCGAGCGAGCGCACCTTTACCGCCGGCCCACCGCGCTCGACGAAAGGAAAATACGACTGCGTGACTTTCAGCACGCGAAGAGGGGCAACCCTCGTTTTTTCCGAATCGGGGACGCCGCCGATGGTGGTGGCGTGGTGAAGAGCCGAAGCTGAAGAGAGGTTACGATGCACAGAAGCTTTCACACCGAACGCATTCACGGTATCAGCATTGCGTTCCGAGATCACCGAATTATAACCTCGGACGATTGGCCGGCTATGGGGCGTTTGCAACGCGTGTTTCCGCCCACAATCCAGCAGAGAAGGTTTAATACAATAATTCCTCGAAGATCGCGCTCAGTCCCGCCGAAAAGCGAGCAAAGGTGAAATCGCGCTGTACCTTTGCCAATGCCTGTGCGCCCATCGATTGTCGCAGCGAGTCATCGCTCAACAGCCGCGTCAAACGGTCCACAAGCTGACCGACATCTCCGTAACGCACCAAATAGCCGTTCACCTCGTCATCGATAACGTCGGGCGTCCCGCCGTGGTTGCCGCCGATCACCGGTTTGCCGCAAGCCATGGCTTCGATGAACACGAGGCCAAAGCCTTCGCCCCGGCTGGGCATTGCGAAAATCGCGCAATGGCCGTAGGCGTTCGGAAGCTGACCATGCGCTATGAACGGCAGAAAATGAATGCGCTCCGAAGCAGCCGATTCTCGCGCGAGCGATTGCAGGCGGGGCAGATCGCTCCCTTCTCCTACCGCGACCAAGTGGAGGTCCGAAAAGGCTTTTGACAGAACCGGCATCGCTGCGATCAAGTGATCGGCGCCTTTATAAGCTTCACTGGCATCCCAGCGGCCAACCGTCAGGATCACTCGTCCCTTTGGAAAGCCGTGCGGCAAAGGGGAACTGGCGGACGATGGAGGTTTTGGATCGCAGCCCGGGTCGAGGCTCCACGCAAGCTTCCGTCCTTTGCCCGGAAATATATGCTGTTCTCTCAAAGTCCGCGAAAGCGTATCTTCGCTTGGCGCCAATATGCGGTCGGCGGATTGTAGCGACCAACGCCGGATTGCCGGTAAAGGCGTCCAAACTTCAACTCCGTGAACAACGATCGCGCTGCGCATTCCGGGAGCCAACAACTTCATCGCAGCGACCACGGGCGCCAGGTTTGGATGCAGCGCCAGCACGATGATGGGCTGCCGAAGGGCGAGGCCGCAGGCTGCCGATAGGAAGCGCGGCTTGGAACCCCCGTAACCTGTGAAACGGATTTGCAGGGAGCCAGCTCCGAGGGAACCGTCGCCAGTGGGATCACTCAGACTCAGAAAATGGTATTTCTCGCCGTGCTGAGCGGCGAACGATGCCATTGCAAAAGCAGTGAGAAAGCCGGAGCGTTGAATGCCGCCCGCGCCCGTGAGCCGCGGAAAAAGCCCGACGATCATCGTTGGGACTTTTCCTGGGGGTGCAACTTCTCCTGCGCCGCCGCTTCAAAGAACTCGCGCATCTTCTGAGCATGTGATTCCCAGGTGTAGCGCCGGGCTGTTTCGGCCGCCGCGGCGCCCAATCGATTGCACAGTTTAGAGTCGTTGAGCAGCATCCGTAGCATATCGGCAAGGGCCTTGGAATCCGCCGCATCCTCAAGAATCAGGCCATCGCATCCGTGGGTGATGATTTCCGATCCTCCATTCTGCCTTGAAGTGATCACCGGAAGCCCGCAGGCCATCGCTTCCGAAGGAGGCTGCGCAAAGGCGTCATCGAGGGAAGGGCCGACGTAGGCGTCAGCGGCGGCATAATAGGTTTCCACATCTCTGCGAGGCGGGCAAAAGTGAACTCTCGCGTCCAATGCCAAACGCGGGATCAGAGAACGAAAGCCCGACACACTGTCGTTTCCCACGACAAGAGCGCGCAATCGCGGATCAGCAACCTGAGCCATAGCTTCCAGCATGCAGGCCAAACCCTTATTTCTCCAATCGTTGCCAATCAGCAGGAGAACAAATTCCTCGTCTCGAATGGAGAAAGCGCGGCGCGATTCACCGCGAAGCCTGGCGCGTCTCCGAGGCGAGAAACACTCCAGATCTAATCCATTGTAAATTACGCTGATGTCAGCGACGCGCGGATAGAGCCGCTTCAAATGCGCCGCAGTTTTCTTTGAGACGGCAGCAAGGCGGACCGGACGATTGTAGATGCAGGATTCCAAAGCCGCGATCAGCGCATAGTAAAGACGCCGGTGGATGATTCGCGGCCACGCAGCAAGGGAATTCCGGCCCAAGCGCAGTTGGTCTTCCATACTGCGATAAAACCCGGAAAAAAGAATGTGCACCGAGATGGCATCCGCATCGAGACAATTGATGCCCGGCGAGTAAACCACGTCAGGAACGATCCCCTTCACACGGTCTCGCCAACGGCAGATACGATTGGCCGCTAACCACCACAAATAACCTACAAGGTGTGGACCGCGTAGAGCTGGAATACGGTGCCAAACGACCCGCCCCAGATCGACATCCTCGACTCGATTGCTATAGATATGAAATTCGTATTCATCCGCCAGACGGGAGACAAACTCCGCGACTCGGCGTTCGGTTCCGTGATGCTTGTCGATAAAAGGCGAGACCACTGCGATGCGCCGGCGGGACATGCCCGGCGTCAAGGAACCACGTTCATAAGCTCAGACCAGCGAGCCAGGACAAACAAACTCCAGATACGCGACCAACCCACCGACTCGGGTGAAGTCTGGAAACGTTGCCAGATTCGGCTCACCGCCTCGGGATCTAGGATTCCCCTCTCGGCCAACCGACCCGCGGAAAAGGTCTCCGCGAGCAAAGGCTTCAAATCGCGTGTCAGCCATCTGGCGAAGGGAAAGGTAAAGGTCCGCTTCGCGCGGGACTTCAAATCCGCAAGAAGTTCCCCTGGCATGAAGCGACTGATAGCCTGCAAAAGCAACTCCTTGGGATGGCGTCGCGCCGGCCCGGGCATATTCAACATGAATTTGACGACTTCATCGTCCAGAAAAGTGGGCCGAACTTCCAGACCGTGAGCCATGCTCAGGGCATCCAAGTCGCGTAGCAGCCTCGGCTGAAGGTGCGTACGGATATCCATAATGGAAAGCTTATCCGGCAGCGGAAGCCCCGCTACTTGAGATGCGCAATCACTCACGTACTTCCATGCCTCATTAAATGCTTCATATTCGCCGAGCGGCGCGGTGAGAAGTGCAACGTCGCCTTCCAGAAACAGGGTCTTGACGGCCATCTGCGACGCGACGAAAGGATCGGCGGCTCCGAAGAGATAACGGAACTTGCGCCAACGATAAGGCCATCTTTCGCGATCGAACAGACGTCCAACCGCCGAAGGCAGGGGGCGCGCCCATACCGCGATCCGCTCGAGGCGCTCGAACCATTTCCAGGAAGTGTATCCGCCGAAAAGTTCGTCGCCGCCCTGACCGGATAGAGCAACTTTAAATCCCTGCTCCGCTACGATCTTTGAAATCCAATAGGAGTTCAAGCCGTCCACAGTGGGCTGATCGATGGCCCGGATATAATCATCGAGACCGGCCATCACGCGCTCAGCGGAAATCTGTACGGATTCAAGCGGAAGGCCGAGCTGCCGCGCGGTTTGCCGGCTCAGTGCCGTCTCGTCGAACTCGCTCTCGCTGAACCCGATGGTTACCGCGGTCACATTTGCATTCCCCTCCTTGCGCGCCAGCGCCCCCAAGCATGCGGAATCGGCGCCGCCGCTTAGAAACAGGGCGATGGGTACATCGGAGATCAAATTCCGTCGCATCGCCCCGAAGAGTACATCTCCAAGTCGATGGCCCGCTTCGGCTGCTGTCGAACGCTCACCCGAGGTGCACAACCGATCCAAGGCCCGGTAAGCACGCAAATTCCATGCGCCATCCTGCCACGTGGCCACGTGCCCCGGCGGCAGCGGCTCGACTCCATCGACCATCGTCCAAGGCGGAGGAACGTGGCCGAGTTGGAGATAAACACGCAAGGCTTGAGGACTCATGCGCGGCTCGACCAAACCAGAAGCAAGCAGGCCCTTCACTTCCGATGCAAAGATCAAGCGGCGATTCTGCCGTGCATAATAGAGCGGCTTAATGCCTAAGGCGTCGCGCGCCAACAGAAGTTCATGCAGGCGCGCGTCCCAAATCGCAAAAGCAAACATTCCCTGCATCTTCTTGACACAGAGATCGCCATACTCTTCATAAAGATGCAGAACCACTTCCGTGTCCGTCGTCGAGCGGAACGAATATCCTCTTTCGATTAAATCGCGGCGCAGTTCGCATGCATTGTAGGTTTCCCCGTTGTAGGTGATCCACACGGTCCCGCCAAGGTTGGACATCGGCTGGCGGCCCCGCTCACTCAGGTCTAAAATCGCCAGCCGAGTGTTCGCCAATAGGCATCCGGCCGAAGAGATCACGCCACAGCTATCAGGACCGCGATGCCGAAGGGCCGCGACCATCTTCTGCGCCGCCGGAAGCAGTGTCTCCGCGGAAGCATCGTCAATTAGCCCGGCGATACCGCACATCTCCTACAATCCTCCGGCGAAAACCGCAGCGTTTTGGACGTTGGCAGCCTTCGCGGCGCGCGGCACTCTTTGCGGATCGCGAGCCAAATGGGGCAAGCGGAAGAGCACTCCAATGAGGAGCCAAAGGTACGCGTTCATCACGTAATTCTGGTAAGGCGCCATACCGTTATATGAAAACGGCACCAGCAGCAGGAAGGCGAACCAGAAAATCGATAGCGCCACGGGAAAATAAGACGTCTCGCGCAACTGCCTCACAACCTTCCAGGAGAAGTAGAGCAGCGACGAAGTCCACGCAATCCAAAGAATGGGGCCCAGAATTCCCATCTCCAAGATCAGAGTGCCCCATCCGTTTTCCACCCAAAAATTGATGGGCGGCTGTCCCAACACTTTCGCTACGTACTGCATTCCCAAGGATGCGGTACCCGTGCCATCGCCGTACAGCCATCGCGGATGTTGCAGCGCGAGCACCAGGTTGTTGAGCGGATAATCCCAGGTTCGATTTCGGAGATCGGAAGCCGAACTTGTGGGAGAAAGGGTTTCCGAATAGAAGGCCCAACTCGCTCCAATGGACTTGGGAAAAAACTGCATCATCAGGAAGAGACCCGCCGCGGCAACCAGAAACGCCCGGCGCATCGCCTTGATCAGGTGCCGGCCCTCACCCCAACGCCGTGGTGCGCCCCAAAAAAAGCCTGCCGATAGCACCAAAACGCTCATCGTTACATAGATCAGCGATCCGCGCGACCCACTTTGCATTGCCGCGAGCGCCGCAATGCCAACTCCCAGAAATCCATAGGCTGCCCTTCGTCGCCGCGTCAGGAGAAAGTAAGCTTGCAAACCCAGAGCCAATATGGCCAGGAGAATAATATAGGAAGCGAACCGGCCGCCGCTGACGAATACCGAAGTTGGCTCCGGAACCGCTAGGTGAGTGAGCGGTGAGTAGCGGGTGAGATTTCCCAATGCTTCGAGCTCTGGAGCGAGTACTGACGGGTTCAAAAACGTGAGACCCACCACCGATTGCACGATACCGACGAGAGCAATGACGAGCCCCAATGCAACGTTATAAACGAGCAATTGCTCCAAATCCGCCGCGGTTCGGACGAATGCATATCCCGCATAAATTAGTGGCACGTAATAAAAATAGAGCTTCAGCCCAAGGAAACCATAGAGCACGCTCGGGGTCCATGTGTTGAATACCTGAATGAATGCCAGGGAAAAGAACATCGCCAGCGGCACCATGAATGGCGGCTTGAACCAGGCAACTTCGCCGCGCCACTTTGCCCGCCAGAGCGAGAGATAGGTGATCGCCGCCAGGACGTCCTTACCGAAAAATAGAATGAGTCCATTACCCAAGTACTTGCGCGCCAAGTCCTCAAACAACAGCCATAAAATGAAAAACAAGACGCCTTTCCGCCAATCAGTTAGCGTGGCTACGACAATTATGCCCAGCGCAATGCTCATGCCGCCCATAATCAGTACGGTGTCCGATCCGGTCACGATCCAATTAGCCAGTCCCCAAACGATTCCCAGCAGGCCAACCAGCAGCAGTACGCCCTGCATCTGCCTCCACTGATAAGCGCTGATCAGATCACGTGTACTCATTTCAGTTTGTTGGCTCGTCCTGCCGCTGAGCGTTCCTATCTTTTTTGTCTATCTGCTCCATCATCAGGCTGCGATTGGCGAAATATACGCCCAAATCCCCGACCACGCGTTGGGGCACAACGACAATTTGATTCTTAATCATCATGGACCATGAGATCGCCCCTCGCGCGGGGATCATTTGCGTGCCCCATTGCAGCATCAGACCGGCGTTCCAAAGAATGAGAACCGCAACGCTCAGGCCGGCTACTCTCATCGCTTTCGATGGATTGCCCAGCCGTCGCGCAACGCTCTCCAGCAGTGCCGCCAGCCCGATAACGAAAGCCGGAGTGAATGAAATAAAGAATCGGTTTCCAAAAGACGACAGGCCGTCCCAATTCGTAAAGCTGGCCACAAAATACAAGTAAACCAAAAATGCCGACAGCAACCCGCCACCCAAAACTAAATGAGTGCGCGCGAGGAGCATGAGGCCAATCAGAGCCAGCAACAATACCGGTGTCCAGCTCAGCATTCCATGATCGGCGGAGAACAATACCGCAAGGATCTTAGGTGACGTCCAAGACCAGCTATTCAATCGAGGATAGCCGCTCTCCAACACCTTGCCGTAGATCACCCATTTGGTGACGAGAGTTGGTGTGAGCGCCAGCACCGTCACGGAGGTGAAAAGCGCGTGATATTCCGTTTGTTTCAGGACCGGCCTTCTGTCACCTGAATCGAGCAGCTGTGCATAGCTCCTCACGGCTTCCCACCCAATTAGGATAAGGAAGATCGCATTCAGATAGTAGACGTCGATCATTAACCCGCTCAGGACGCCCAAAGCCGCCCACTGTGGCCAACTCCTTCGTGACAAGGTGCGGTTCCAATACCAAAGGAACCAGCTCACGGCAAAAGCTGAATGCGCATGAGACCAGGAAGGATTGAAATACATGTAGACCGGAAGCGAACTAGCAAACCAAATCGCTAGTGTCGCCAGGAACGCCCACTTTTCCGCAAAATACCGCCTGGACAGATCGAATGAGAACAGCAAACCCAGAAAGCCGTAAAGCGCCGTGCTCGCGGCCATGGCAATTCGATAGGGACGCGAAAATCCATCGGCCGGAATATCGAAGCCCGCCCGGTCCGCGACTTTGACAAATCCATGGGCCAGCAGCAAAAAAGGAGACCACAGCATCGCGGGGCCAACCGAAAAATGGTTGTCAATGTGGCCGGTCACCGTGTATTCGGCAGGCAGTATGTGCCCTTGGTCATCCACACGCCCTTCCGTGAATGAGGCGTTGGCACGCAACCAGTCCGGCGCAAAATCCAAGCGATGGTCGATCAACAGCGATCGAGCGTAGGCGTAATATCCCACTCCATCGCCTCGGACCCACGGATTTACAAACGGCAGGGAGATGACAAATAGGGTGAGCAGCGACAGCACGAAATGCTTCGACTGCCGAGTCCCGCCTTGCCGGCGAGGCATAGCGTATTCAGGCGATTGCGCCATTCTGAATTGTGGCGAGAACGATTACGTGGTTATCGCCATAGAGGCAGTCCCGGCGCAAAACAACTGAGAAAAGCCGCATCGAGCTGACACTTTGAAGAAGGAAATCATGCAGGCCCGGTGGCGTGGCAGTTCCCGTCCCCAAATCCGAATTCACCGGAGCACCTCTCGATAAAGGTCCAGGTATTCCTCAATCATGCGCGGCTCACTGAAAAGTTTTAGGCTGCGCTGCCGCGCTCTTGTGCCCATCTCATTCACGATCCCAGGCTGCTCCAAAACACGCTCCATGCAGGAGGCTAGCTGCTCGGCATTACCCGCCGAAAACTTCAACCCCGTTTCGCCCACAACCTCGCCTAATCCACCGATATCGGACGCGATAACGAGCCGTCCGCGCATCATCTGTTCGATGGCCGCGAGCCCGGCAGTCTCTTCCATTATCGAGGGCACGATGACCGCAGCGACGTCGGCCGTGGCTCTACGCAGCGCCTCTCCATTGAGCGAGCCCATAAAGATCACCTGAGAGCACAAGCCGTTTTGCCGAACGAGTTCTTCCAATCGTGCCCGCTGTGGACCATCGCCTATGAACTTAAGCCGAAAATCATATCCTCGTTTGCGAATTTGGCACGCTGCGTCCAGCAGGACGATGAGCCCCTTTTCCTCCACCAGGCGCCCTACAAAGCCAAAGCAGACAGGCGGAGACAAACTCGATCCTAATGAAATGGCTTCGCCGCAGAGGTCCGGCACCCCGTGATAGACCGTGTGCGAACGGGGAAGCTGCAGGCGCCGCTCTACGTGCTGGCTGACGGCTGCATTGGCAGACACCCGGCGACACATCCAACGCCGCGGAAACATGATCAGCAACTGCCAAATGCCGCTCAACCACCCGTTTGCCGTGGCTACGCACCGCACACACTCTGCGTATTGCCCGGCCAAGAAATGCCCTGGGCATGCAGCTTGGCGCGGAGCGTGGAGGAGCAAACCATTGGGGCAAATAGCTTGATAACCATGATGTTCAATTACGATCTTTTTTCGTCGCAGAAGTCCTATCATCAAGGCGATGAACGCAGGGCCGGCGAGGTGAACCATGTCCGCCTCTCCCATCAACCGCCATAGATCAGTGAACCGCGGGTTTCTGACAACTCGATACGTAAGATCACGATCGTTGAATGTGCCGGCAGAGGTCTTGGTAACGACTGTAGGCTGGTTTCCGGTGGCCAGCAGTCCCCGAGCAAGTTGCGCCACGGCCTGCTGCGCCCCGCCTACTCCGGGAAGAAAATCTGCCGAGTACAAGAGGACTTCGATCGGGCGAGAGCAAGGAGTTTGCGCTTGCGGAACACTCTTTGAAACCGGACGTGCTGTAATCGTATTCATATCGCCACGATTCGGTCCCCACCAAGCGCTTCGATCCAGCGCTCGGCAATGCGACCCCAGGAGAACCACTCCCGGAAAACCGCGCGGTTGCGCGCACCAAAATCCAGCAGGCGCTTTCGATCGAGCAGGAGCGCGGAAAGCTGATTCCCTAGCGACACAAGGTCATCTTGCCGAACAAAAACGATGCCTGCCTGCGTCAAGGGCCAAGCCGTTTCACTCCCGTGATAGGCCACAATTGGCAGTCCGCAGGCAATCCCCGCCAAGCCGCTGCCACGCCGTGTGGAAAGGGCCCCGCGCACAAACAGCAGCACGTCACTAGCAGCCAAGCTAGCACTAATTTCTCGCTCGCTGCACAGGCCTTCGACTCTCAGGCGCACACTACTGCCAGCAAGTTGGTCGCGCAGCAAAGGCTCCGCCTCTTTCGCGCCGCGGCCCAGCACCAGCAGCTGCAATTCGCCGGCTGTCGCACAAGCATGCCGAACGGCATGCACAATCGCTTCGACCTCGCGATTTTGTGCAGCCGGCCACGTGGTAACCCCGAAAACGGCCACCGTGGGAATCCCGTCGCGAACGGGAACGAACCCCTCCCCGGCCAGATCGTCCAACGAGGGGATGTTCGCTCCGATGGGAATAAATATGCTTTTCGCAAGAGCCGGCAGCCAGGACGCGGAATCGACAGGCACCGGAAGTATGGCGCGCGCCGCGCTTTTACTCAGGTGGCGCATGATTCGTTCCTGGAAGTAGATGCGGGCCCGGTCGACCCACCGGGGTCCCGCGATCGCGTATACATCGTGAAATACCACGGCAGTGCGGCAGCCCCGGATTTTGAGAATGCCAAGTATGAATGGTGCGGCCAAGGGGAAGCCTCTGCGCGACCACATGAGGGCCGTATAGTGGAGCACAACCCATTGGCCTCGCCAAACGCGGCTATCCTTCCAGAGTCTGCTCAACGCGGCAAACCAGCCCTGCGCGTGCCAGCGGATTTCCCGTATTGCGCAGCAGATTCCGCGCTGGCGCAGCGCATCGCCGAGGCAAATCGTGTAATCGCGAACAGCGTCTGTGGGCTCGTCTCGCCGGCCAAGCAGCATGATCACGGGAGAGAAACTCTCTGGCCCATTACCATGGTTCAGCGCTTTTCTTTTCATCTATGAAGACCGTGCCGCCCCGACCAGGTGAACATTTGGCTGAGCGTTAGGATCAGGCCTTGAGCTGACGTTTTCCTCAGCTCCAATTTTGTCGTTCAACAGCAAAGCTAGAAGTTCACGCGAGCGCCGTTCAAGAGAAAACTCTTGGGCCCTGAGCCTCGCGCCTGCCGCCAATCGCTCACGCAATGAGGTGTTGCTGATCAATGCGCGCAACGCGCTGCTAAGACTGGCCGCATCGCCTGGCGGAACGAGCAAGCCACATTCACCATCGACCACGACCTCTTTCAAACCACCCACGGCGGTGGCGATCACGGGTACGCCACACGCCAGAGCTTCTAAGGCCACGAGCCCAAAGGATTCGCTCAAGGACGGAACTACCGCAATATCCACGGAATTCCAAAACTGCGGCATCTTGGATCGGGGAATCGACCCAGAGAGGTGCACCAAACCGTTGCGTTCCAGGTCGCGAACCAGTGCATTCGATTCCCGAGCGCCGGCTGGCTCTTCGTCTCGTTTCCAGAGTTTCGGTCCTCCGGCTAGACAAAGCTGCGTGCTTGGGAACGACCCTTTCACTTCGGACCATGCGGTAAGCAGTTCCGGTACGCCTTTGCCAACCGACCATTGCCCCGCAAAGCCTACACGGTGCGAATCATTCCGATCTCCCGGCGGCGTTTCCTTCCGGGGAGTGAATAATTCAAGATCCACGGCGTTGCGGACAACAACAGCCTGACGCGAAGGAATGCGCGCGTGATGCTCCAGAAAACTCTGGCGTTCACTTTCGCTGGGGAAAAGATAGCGAGCCCGCTCGAATCGCGAAATCCATAGCGGCCAATTCCAGCAACGGGGCAGCGGCGTGCTCCAGTCGAAACGCACCACCGTGCGTTCGGGTGCGCAGCCCGCTAAGGCCGGCTCATTGTAGGCTAGGATCAGCGCCTCCGGCTCCTTTCGCAGGACTCCTCGGGCGTATTCAACAGTGTTGAGCTGGGCGAAGCTCGTATGGAACGGGAGTATCTTTACCGGAGCGCCATTGCGCGCCGCACGCGCGTACACGCGCACAGGTATGCCGGCGCCTTCGAGAATGCGAGCGTCCTCCCAAAGCACCACCTCGGACCCGCCGCAAGGATCATCTCCTAATATGCAAAGCCGGCTGGCCAAGAGCGCCACGCCGGTCTTTCTGAGCTTTGATTCATCCATCATCGCCAACTCTGCGGCGCCCGGCGTCGTTTGACCAAGCCCGCCAGAGCCAGAGCCCGAGACAATTCGCCGATTCCGATAACCGCGCCACCCCAACAGCCTCTTAATGCGGCGTGCCCAAAAGCTCTGAGTGAAGTTTGCAGCGAACGCTTTGCGAGAGCCCGGCGCTCGCCGGACGGAATCTTGATGCGGTCGCGAAGCCACCAACCGCCTTCGTTCCCACCGCTCCAGGCGCCAGCCAGGATTCGGCGCGGGTTCGCTTCTTCCCGTGCCTTGTGGTGCCATACCCGAGCAGCCTGGACAAATCCAGCCTTGACGCCGGCTCGTTCCAGCCAGTCGTTCTCTTCGACGGGGGGGCGTACGGTTTCGTCAAATCGCGCGCGGTTAAAAACAGATCGATAGGCGGCCATATTGCATGCCGCGGGGACGATCTCTCCCCGCCGACCGTGCGGCGGCGACAGAATTTCCGACAGGTAACTGCTGATTTCCTCGCGATGTCTACCGACGATGGGCCCTTCGAGCGTCAGTTGAACGGGTCCGGAAACCACAGGGCATTCTTTCGATAGCCCAGCCAGGAGCTTGCCCAGCCAGCCTTCGGTGACCAGCACATCGTCATCAATGAAGACGATGGTCTCGCCGCCGGCAACGTCCAGAGCCGCGTTTCGTGCCGCGTTTGCTCCCATCGGAAGCTCTTGCCGCAAATAAATCACCTTCCATCCGCTCGCATTGCGAAACTCTTCAACTGTCTTTCGCGTGTCATCCGAAGAGCAATCATCGGCAACAATCACTTCGAGAGACGGCACCTCGCGCGTGCCCGCGGGAAGCGCGTTTAAACACAAAGTGAGGGTCGCGCAGCGATTTCGCGTGGGAATGATGATCGAAACGGATGAAGCCGAAGGGCATGGATCTACAGCATTCGCGGTCAGCGGTTTCAGATTCATCTTCGCACCGGCGCAGCGGATGAATTTGCCGGTTGGAGTCCTCGTGCAGTCTCTGTACGCCGGCTCTGCTGGCTACGCTTTACGGGCAGCAGACACGCGACCGGTAAAGCCAAATGCCTCCAATTGCAACAATAACCGTTGACGGCGAGGATAAAGGGAACGAGAACACCCGCCCAGGCACCTTCAAAAATCTTCTGCCCGGTCCGGCTGGCAACATAAGCCTTCCTTTCGAGAATCTTGGCGCGCAACAGATTCGCATGCCGGCGTGATAAGAAGCGCCGAAAATTCGGACTCCCGAGCAGAAATTCCCACATGTGGATTGTTTCCTGGTTGGAGGCGACGTTCCCGAACCCCGCGTTGTTTCCGTGGATTCGATACGCCGCGAGAGTATCGGGAAGATAAGTCATGCCAAAACGAAGTGCCCCGGCAAGCATCGCGCCATCCACCGCTCCGCCCACTTCAGGCGGCAACGGGAATAAGTCCTCGACACACCTTCGGCGGACACAACAAGTATTTGGCACGCCCCAGAAACGGCCACGCGTCTTCGGGAGACGATACAAAAAACTTGCGTCCTCGCATTCATCCAGCGTCAGAAGCAGAGACTCGGCTGGGTGTTGCTGCTCCCATGGGAAATGAAGGGTGCGGCCGTAAGCGTCCACATAGCTGACCTCGTGAACGACGCCGCCAATACTGGAGTCCTTTCCCAGGCAATGCAGCACTCGCGAAAGCTTATCGACTTCCCAATAATCGTCGGCATCCAAATGACAAACGATCTCGCCGCTCGACAAAGAAAACGCTCGACCGAAAGCCGCCGCCTTGCCGGCATTTTGCTGATAGACATAGCGGACTTCCGGAAATTGCTTCATCAATTCAGGAGTGCCGTCGGTTGAGCCATCGTCGACCACGATAATCTCGTCGGGCGGACGGGTCTGGTTCAATACGCGTCCCAGGCACTGCGGCAAATAGCGAGCGTAATTGTAGGTGGCAATCAGGACTGAGATCCGCTCGCTCACCGCCCATCCTCCACGAGTTTAGCCAGCATGCCTTCGGTAAGCCCACAAACGTCGTCAATCGGTTCACTCATCCAGCATGGACCGAGCGCGCTCGTCCGCGCGCACAAAAGTGTTTCTGTGCAGACCCAGCGCATGTCGCAACTTAAATGTGCTCTTCAACATCCAATACCACACCTGGCTCGCGTAGGTGCGGAGAAAAAAAGTGAACGGCACGTGCCAGCGGCCGGGTTTGTCTTCTACGCGCCCATCGATGAGCCTATGTGTGGCGTGTTCGATGGTGTAAAGATGCCATTGGCCGCCGGCAAGAGCACGATTGCGTTTGGATTCGGCGTCTATCCGCACGCCTTGGAGCCCTGCCGGATGATAGGAGTGGTCATGATTCTGGTGTATGGCAAGTACATCCGCGCTGGCGTCTACGACCGGCGCTTTCGCTGAACGAGCCCTCCAGACAAGCCAATGATCCCAATACACTCGCCCGATCACGAAAGGCGGCATCCGCGAATATAAGCCGCGCGAGAAAACGAAATAATCCACGGCTGCCGCCGATTGCATTTTGCCGGCACGCAGAGCCTCTTCGCGTAACTGCGTCTGCCAAGCCGGCTCAGAAACATTAATCGGACCTTCCATGGGCGTGTCCCACCTCTGGCCAACCATCAGGAAGGTCTTCGAGCAATCCGCGGCGGCGGCAACTGCTCGAGCGAACGAGTCCAGAAAGATGACGTCGCAATTCGCGTAGCAAAGCAGATTATGCCGCGCCATTTCTTGCGCGCGGGCAAACATATCGTCCAGCCGAACGCTGCCGTATTCACTATGGAGCACGTCCGGCACGTGATGAATTCCGAGTTCGGCGGCGACTTCGCGGGCCCCCGGAACATCCCCAAAAAGGATCACCTCACAATCCGGATGGAGCAGCGTCCAGCTGCGAAGCGCATTCCGCTGTCTCGTCAGATCGCCGCCGCGAAACGGTTTGGCAGTAGAAAAAATAGTGAGCATTTATCTTCACGCAGCCGGGGCGAATTCACGCATGTCTAAAATCAACGGATGCCCAACAGGCGGCGTCGCCGGAGCGTGGCCACCTTTTCAGACCACGGTTTAAGCGCAAATCGGCCAAGCCGCGCCACCTGGTTCCACGTTCTCCCAACTGGGCTGATCCAGGGGTCCGCCGACGTCGCAGGCTCCGCCATCTTCGTCAAATAAGCCGCGTTCAGCGGCTCTGTAGACGCCGCTAACATGGTCCTCACACGATGCTTTCGCAATCTTGCCGAGAAGTCCGGATGAGCGGGCAGCTTCAGAAAGCGATAAACAAAGGGGAAGCCCGCGCGATACAGCATCTTGGCCAGGCACGCTTCGGAAGGATAAAAAGCGACATAGCGAAGGCCCTGGTCCTCGCCATATCCTTCATCGCGCAAATAAAGAACCGGGTTGCGATCATCCATACACATACTCTCAACGACCAGCAACTTCCGCGTGATATTCCGCAGTTGGCGAATGACCCGAAACGGATTTTCCAGGTGATAGAGCAAGCCCAGAGCGAACACAAGGTCAAACGAGCCAATTCCAAAGCTCGCAATTTCCTCGGCTTCACCAACGTAGACCTTCAATCCAGCCACGCGACACCTTGCTTCTTCCGCGTTCTCCGCGCGGCCTTCGAATGCACTTACGTCAAAGCCGAGCTGATGAAGCAGCGCCGCGAAATGACCGACTCCGCAGCCCACATCGAGCGCGCTGTTCAGCTGCAAATCGCTCTTCCACTCCGGTAATAGATTGCGCAGAAATTCGATACGTGCCTGATCGAGAGCCCGGTAATGGGGCTGGTCAAACACAAATGGGCTAGGCAACCTCGACTCCTTCGCCTTCCGTCACGACGGCTTCGCAAGGAAGGTTGAGCACGCCATTCCATTCGTCCCGAGCGTGCTGAAGATTAGGAGTGGACATGATCATCTCCGGCAGGCAATCCCAGGCATCGAGAAGTTTCCCTTCTTCCCACAAGCTCACCTGCCAAAAATACGGTCCTGGACGCAGCGGCAGGCATGGAAACGTATAGGAAATCGTGTGTAGTCCAGGTTGCAACCGAAGGCCGTCCATCGCTTTAGCCCATAGTAGTTCGCGATTCGCGGTGAACAGCGCAACGCCATGGTGGCCGCGGTGAACCGCGCTGTCGAGACGAAGGTCGAAACGCACCGTAACCTCTCCCAGAGACTCGAGCCGGTTCGGATTTTCGTCCTCTCTTGCGCCCGCGAAATACCATTTCACGAATCGAGTTCCTCCGCCGCGCTCCGATTGGCTCGGACCTTGCGGTTCGCCTCGCGACATTGCGCTCTCGTATGCGCTCACAACCTCATGGGTCAGGCCATCCATGACCAGCCTTCCGGAATCGATCCAGAAAACGCGAGAGCACAGGCGGCGAACTTGATTCATCTGGTGGCTCACAAAGAAAATGGTGCGGCCGGCCCGCGCCACCTTGTCCATCTTGCCCAGGCATTTCTTTTGAAAGGCAAGGTCCCCCACGGCCAGCACTTCGTCCACCAGCAGAATTTCCGGTTCCAAATGGGCCGCCACGGCAAAGGCCAGCCGCGTCTGCATGCCGCTGCTGTAATGCTTCAGCGGAGTGTCCAGAAATTCGGGAAGTTCCGCGAAGGCCACAATCTCGTCGAACTTACGCTGGATTTCCCGCCGCTTCATGCCGAGAATCGCGCCGTTCAGAAAGATGTTCTCGCGCCCGGTCAGCTCCGGATGGAATCCCGTGCCGACCTCGAGCAGGCTGCGTACGGACCCCCAAATCTCCGCGGAGCCCGTCGAAGGCTCCGTTACGCGCGAAAGGATCTTGAGTAGAGTGGTCTTGCCTGCCCCGTTGCGGCCGATCACGCCTATGACTTCGCCCTGCTGCACCTGGAAGCCGACCTCGCGCAGCGCCCAAATCTCTCCGCGTTCGGATACGCTGCTCCGCTCCTTGTGCCAAAGCCGCGCCGGCGACCGCAAGATTTCCTCTATGCGGTCGCGCAAAGCCAGATACCGCTGCCGCGGAACAATCCGGTAGCGCTTGCCGAGCCCGCTAACGCGTATGGCGGGATTCAAATCCGAGCCCCCAGGTACCGACGAACCCGCTTCCTCTTTGCCGCTCACACCACATCAGCAATCCTGCCTTCCATTCGCCGGAAATAGGAAAGTCCGCTCAGCAGCACCAGCATCACCGCTCCGGCAGACGCCCCCATCAGCGGTCCCGGAGTCACTCCTTGGCCAGTAAGCGCCCAGCGAAAGCCCTCGATCACTCCGGCCATCGGGTTCAGCCCATAGATCCAGCGCCAGCGCTGCGGAACGAGCACGGTGGAATAAGCCACCGGCGATGCAAACATCCAAAACTGGATGAGAAAGGGAACCACGTAACGCACGTCTCTATAGATAGCGTTCAGCGCGGAAAGCCACAAGCCGAAGCCCAAGGCGGTAACAACGGCGAGCAATAGGAATCCCGGCAGCAGAAGCACGGCACGTCCTGGGACGATTCGATAATAGGCCATCAACCCGATCAGCACGCCGAAAGCGGCGGCGAAGTCAACAAGACCGGAGAGCACGGCCGAGATCGGCAGTACAACGCGCGGAAAATAGATCTTGGTTATCAGCCGCTGCTGCTCAACCATGATGTTCGTGGCGTTTTGTAATGAGGTGGCGAAGTACCCCCAGGGCAAAAGGGCGCAATAGTAGAAAACCGGATAGGGCAATCCATTGGTCGGCAGCTTGGCCAGCTTTCCGAAAAACAAGCTGAAGACAAGCATCGTCAAGAAAGGCTGCAACACGGCCCAAGCTAGCCCAATGATCGTCTGCTTATAACGAACCTTGATGTCGCGCCAGACGAAAAAGTAAAGCAGTTCGCGGTAGGCCCATACTTCGCGCAGCCGAAAGTTCAACGTCCCGTGCGAGGGGCCGATTCGCACCGGCGCCGGAGCGCTAATCCCGGTTGGAAAAGCTGTAGCCATTGGTTCTTCGCCTACTTCATTGCTCCCGCGAAAGGCGCCCTCAAACCGCTCGAACGCCTTGGATCTGCTCTCTTCCCGCGGACACCATCTCTTCCAAAATGTTTGACAATTTCCGAGTGATCTTCCAATCTGGATAATGAGACTTCAGCTTATTCAAATTCGAGATGTAGCAAATGTGATCGGCCTTGCGCGGCTGCTCGCGATACTTCTGGACGATTTTGCGTCCGGTGATCTCTTCCACCAGGGCAATCGCCTCGATAACGGAGATGCTGTTCTCGCGTCCGCCTCCTAGATTGTAAACTTCGCCGGGCCGCGGTTTTCGTGCGAATTCCTCGAACGCGCGAACCGCGTCGTAACTGTGGATGTTGTCCCGCACCTGCTTGCCCTTAAACCCAAAAATCGTATAGCTCTCGCCACTCATCGCCACTTTCACCAGATAGGACAGAAAGCCGTGCAGTTCCACGCCGGAATGCTGCGGCCCCGTCATGCAACCAGCCCGGAAAATCCCTACGTTGAGCCCAAAATATCTTCCGTACTCCTGCGCGTAAATATCCGCGGCTGCTTTGGAAGCTCCGAAAAGGGAGTGTAGTGTGCGGTCGATCCGGCACGATTCGTCAATGCCGTCGAAATCCTCGGGATATGCGTAATCGTAGCGCGTGGGCAGCTCTTTCAGGCTCCTTTCGTTCGGTGCTTCGCCGTACACCTTGTTGGTGCTCATAAAAATGAAAGCGGCATCGGGACAATGCTCCCGGACGGCTTCGAGCAGATAGATCGTTGCCACGGCATTCACTTCAAAGTCGAGGAGCGGAATTTCGGCTGCCTTGTCGTGGGAAGGCTGCGCTGCGCAATGCAGCACCACGTCAAAACGCTCCTGGGCGAAAACCTCGAAAAGCCGCGCCCGATCGCGCAAGTCCATATCAAGGTGCGTGAACCGTTTCGTACCTTCTCTTAACCTGCGCAAGTTCCATTGCGTATCCCCGGAAGCGCCAAAAAAGAGACGCCGCATATTGTTGTCGATCCCGGTCACGCGATGGCCCGCCGGTCAAAATATTCCACTGCTTCCGAGCCAATCAGGCCGTTACTACCGGTAACCAAGATGTTCCAGGTTTTCACGCGATCTTTCCTACAACTGAAGTCGTTCCTCGGCCGACGATGGCCTCCATGCTCTGGCGTGCGAGGCCGGCTTGGGCGCGCCTGCCGATTCAGCCAGGCGCCGCCACGCGATCGTCAGGCGCTTGGCTAAGCGTCCAGCTTCAAATCTTCTTTCCTTGAGTTTTCTTTCTGGCTGCCGCTGGTTCCGTAAGCATAGGGGTAGTATCGATACGAATAGTAGTAGTTCGGCGAGCTCGCATCCACGGCGTTCAGCACGACCCCGAGCACACGCGATTTGACGCTATTGAGCAAGTCGCGCGTGCGCGTGAACGCTTCCTTGGGCGTCTCGCCGCTGCGTACCACCAGAAGCACGCCATCCGCAAGCGCCGACAAAATGACCGCGTCGGTGGCGGCCATAATGGGCGGAGAATCGATCACGATGAATTTATAGCGCTTGCGCAATTCGCGAATCATCTGCGCCAATCGGTGCGAGGAGAGCAGATCGGCGGAGTTGGGCGGGACCGGTCCGGTGGGAATTGCGTGCAGGTTGCTGATAGCTGGGTGTGGAACAGTAACCACGTCCAGCGAGCTAACTCCCGCCAGATACGAGCTCAACCCGACGTGCTTTGCATCGTTCATATGCAAGGCTCGGCTGATGCCCGGCTTGCGAAGATCGCCATCGATCAGCAGCGTCTTATCGCCAAGCTGCGCGAGCGTTACACCAATGTTCACAGACGCCGTCGTTTTGCCTTCATGGGGAAGGGCGCTCGTTACCAGGATGACCTGTGGGGGGTGATCGGCCTGCGAAAGCAAAAGCGACGTGCGCAGGGCGCGGAAGGCCTCCGAAATCTGCGATTGGGGCTCCGAGTGAGAGAGCAACGCGAGCCCCTCGTGATATCCATTACCGGAGCCGTGCAGAAATTTCTGCAGCCGGTTCCGGCGAGCCCCGTTTGTGCTCGTAAATGTCGGCACAACGGCGAGAGACGGCAGGCGCGATAACATCTCCACATCGTCGGGGTTCTTGACCGTATTGTCGAGATATTCGCGCAGCAGAGCGAGCCCGACGCCGCCGACCAGCCCGACCAGGATTGCCAGCGTGATATTGCGTGACTTGTTCGGACGAGAGGGAGCCGTGGGCACCAGAGCCGGATCGACGATGCGAATGTTGCTGGAACGCAATCCCGCCGTAATGCCCGCTTCCTTGAGCTTCTGCAGCAACCCATCGTAAAGCTGCTTGTTGGCCTCCGCTTCGCGTTTCAAGATGTTGTACTGCACCATCTTGTCGGCCATTGCCGCGGTGTCGTTCTTTTGCTGAGCTAGCGCCTGCTGCAGCAGAACTTCTCGCTGGCGCGATCCCTGGTATTCCGCTTCGAGCTGATTTCCGATGTTCTTCTTTTCGTTTTCGATGAGAGATTGAATATCCTTCAGCTGCGCTTCGAACCGGACCACCTTGGGAAATTTCGGCCCGTACTGATTCAGGGCCTCAGTATATTGCTCGCTCAAATCAGCTTGGCGCTTGAGGCTGTCCTGCAGAATCGGGCTCTCTCGCACGGCGGGAAGAGCATCATAGTTACCCGCTTCGGCCAGCTGATAAATGGCCTCTTTGCTGATCCGATCCGCTTGCGCTTCCGTCAAGTCGCGGTTGAGGTCGGCGAGCTTTTGCGTGGTAACGTCCTGCTTTTCGTCAAGGGTCCAGATTTGATTGTCGCGTTCGTATTTGATCCGGGCGTCTTCCGACGCCTCCACCTTGGCCTTCAATTCATCCAGTTGGTTCGCCAGCCAATTGGACGCCTGAGTTGTGGCTTCGTACCGGCTGCGGAAATTCTGCTCGATGAAATTGTTTACATGCGTATTGACAATAAGCGCCGCCAACTTCGGGTCCGTGGTCGCAAACGTAACGTCCAGCAAGCGGCTGTTCGGCACGCGTTTGACCGCCAATGCTCCCAAAAACGCTCCCAGGGCGGGGGGAGGCGATACCAACCCGTCGCTCGGCGCCGCGATGGGCAGAGTTCCCGGCTTGAGGGGCTGTCCCCCGAATCTCGGGTCCTGATCCAGGTTCAGAGACTTGACCGTCTGCATCCCGAGCGTCTCGCTCACCAAAATCTTGGATTGGGTTTCGATGTAATCTTCCAAATCTTGGTAAAGGTCGTAGGGATCGTTTCCCGCAAAAGGCAGAAAATTCAGTGTTCTCCCGGTCAATCTCGATCCGAGTCGTGGCCTCATAAATGGGCTGGATGCGAAAGGTGGCGATCGTCACGATCGTGACCAGAGCCAAAAGGAAGGAGACGATCAGCCACTGATGCTTCCGCAGAATCATCAGGTAGTCGAGCAGATGCGATTCGCGCGGCGCCATCTCCAGCGTGATGAAGGGCGTCCGCGGCGCTAGACCATCGAGGGCAGCTCCGTGATCCTTGGTAATCAGGTTTGTTTGTTCATCCATTCTCGCTGAACTCTTCCTCGCCAGGGACGGAGGCTTTATTGCACCCGTATGATCGCGGCTCCGGTAGCAATGGCAATGGCGATTTCGGCTGAACGTCGCAGCGCATGTTTACCCGTACTGTCCGGCACATAAAGGATGTCATTCCTCTGGAGCGTAAGGTCCTCGCTCTTGAGCGAGAGTATCTTCCTGACGTCCACCGGCAACTGGCGCCTCTGGGCGCTTCCGGGAGGCTGCCGCAAAATCACGGCGCTGCCCGGCTTTGCCGTCGGGGTCAACCCTCCTGCCAAGGACACGACCTTGAGAACGGTCAATTGCTGGCGATCCGTCTCCATCGCGAACCCCCCGGGCCGCTGCACCGCCCCGACGGCGTAGATCACTCCGGAGTGAGGCACGGTTACGACGTCCCCTCCATACAGCGCGATGTTGTATTTCGGATCGCCGCTGTCGAGCAGGTCATTCAGGTCGATCGAGATTGAGTCCTTGCTCTCGGTGCCTTCGCTAACGGCCTGCGAGTTCGCAGTTTGTTCGGATGCCGAGGGATTGTTCGTGGGATGGCCGGAATCGGGACCGCCGGGATCAGGCAAACGCCGCACTCGCGTGATCAGCACTTTACTGCCCGCGTCATCGGTGATGCCGCCCGCCTGGGAGAGCACCTGCAGCAAGGTCATCTGATGCACGGCCTGAAGCGTGAGCGGCGTTTTCACAGCGCCGATGACGGTTATCGGTTCGCTATGCTGCTCCTTCACCGTAACCGTGATCTGCGGATGCGTTACCAGCCCATTCGACTGCAATAATTCCGCCAGCTTGTCTTGCAACTGAAATGCGGTGAGGCCGGCGGCCTGCACCTTGACCGGAACCAGGGGGATGCTCACAAAGCCGGATTCGTTGACCCGCACTTCGCGCGAAAGTTCAGGTACATCAAAGACTTCGATTCCTAAAAGATCGCCTCCGCCAATGACGTAGTCACCTTGCTTCGACGCTTCTTCGAGCGCTAGTTCAGCGATGCGCTCATTGGTTTGCCGGGCCGTCTGCATCTTTTGTAAATCCGCAATTTGGCCCGGGTCTGGCGCTTTCTGTGAGAATGCGGCGCTAGGAGCCACCAAGAAAAAGCAGAGGATAGCCCAGCGGCTAAATGCTCGGCTTCGCCGGCCGGGTACACGAGGACGTTTAGGAAGCATCGTACGGACTCACCACGCGGCTGGAATTATACCGTCGGTACTGCGCGTCTCACATCCAATTTTGAGGTTTGTTTCGCATGCGTCCTGGAGAGACTTTCCGGAACTTTCGGCGTGGGGCAAGTCGCCAAAGCCGCCAGGGTGAGAAATATCAGGGCATTCGCGGGAATATGCAGATTAAAGTCCACCAGGCTATGAGCCAGCAGTGCGCAGCAAGCCGCGACCGCGCCGAGGTGTAAAGCCAGATCCAACGGATTATTGGCCAGAGCAATGCGCCGCCAGGCTCCCTGAAGCAGGAGCGCCAGAAAGCATAGGCCTATCATTCCGCCGACGATGCCGGTCTCCGCGAGGCCCTCGACGTAATCGTTGTGGGTATGGCTGACGATCGCCCCATCGTAGAGAGTCTCGTACCGGGGAAAAACCTCCTTAAGTGTGCCGAGCCCCGTTCCCGCTACCGGGTGATCCAGGAAAATTCGCCAGGAGTCGCGCAGCATCTCGGCGCGTCGTGCTTCGGTGACTTCCAGCTTGCGATAAGACTCGAATCGGTCCAGTGCGCGGCCGGCGCCGAGCCAGACAACAAAACCGCCCGCCACCAGCAGGAGTACCGCGCCTGCAACAAGCTGCTTCCCGGCGTGACCGCGCAAAACCGCCAGAATGAGCAGCAGGCCAAGCTCCAGGAAGAATGCCGCAATCCCGCCGCGCGAAGCTGAGAGAAAGAGCGCGCCAATGGGCATCAGGGTTAAGACCCCTAGCAAGGGCAACCGGTCCCGCTCCTCCGCTCGCAATAGCAGGAGGGAGACTCCCAACGGAATGATCAATTCCACAAAACCCGCAAAGTGATTGCGATTCACGTACGGCCCGAAAGGAATTCCGCCATAGCGCATTTCGCGGAACCAATATAATTTTCCGTTGAAAGTGAAGTGCTGCAGAATTCCAAAGACTGAGACGGCGAATCCCAAGGCCAACAGAAACCAGGCAAACGCCCGCCAATGTCCCAACGTTTCGAAAGCCTGTACGACTACGAAGAACAGGAGCACCAGCGCGGAGAGTTTGAGGATTTCTATCTTCGTCGGAAAGGCCACGGCGGTGATTCCCGCGTGGTATTGCACGATAGCCCATAACCACAAGGCCGCCAGCGGCCAAAACAATGGATGCCAGCGCACGCGTGCCGCCCTTCTCAGGGCAAAAAGCAATCCCCACCACACAAAGAGCACGGCAGCCCCGATCTCCAAAACTGCTTCCGACCAGGGCTCAACCACCCCATGGGCAAACACGCTGAAGGCCAGCAAGGCGCAGAGGCCAATTCGCACCCCCCTCATCGGGGCTTCCCAGCGCGGTTAGCGGCCGGCACGAGTGTCACGTCATCGATCCAGGCCGTCCCACGAATTTTGTTCCCGAGCTTATCGCTGCGCGTACGCCTCAACACAATTTGCAACAAACTCGTTTCGGGTCCCGTAACAATCGCTATGTTCTGTTCCGCCCAACTCTGTGAGCCCACCAGATTGGGCGTGGAAGGGACAGGAGTTCCCGATCGTGACACCTCGCGGATATCGAAATGTATCCCGCTGTCGGTGGTTAAATCCTCGGTCCGGAAGAATGCGCTGAAGAGGTAACTTGTAGAAGGCGATACCGGCACATACTGCCATACGTTCTCGAAATCCACATTCGTCTTGCCATCGAAATCCACGCGCAGCGATCGCCGTCCCGAGTGCAGATACTCCTCGTCCCACCTCATCTCCGCGCCTTCGATCGGGAGGAAGCGCCAATCGAATCCCCCGTCCAGCGGTTCGTTTTCGAATCCGCCATTCCACACCAGCGATCCACTGGCGTCCGATTCGCGTGGGACGGCGGCGGCCTGTAGCGCCTGGTTCCAAACAACGCGTGCCTCGTCCACATGTCCAGTCGCGATAAGCATGTCCAGCAGCGGAAAGGCATCCGCTGCTGGAAAGGAGTCACGGTGGGCGGCAATCCGCTTCCAGACAGCCATTGCTGCCAGCGGCTCCCTGGCCTGTACGAAAAATTGGACCGCTCCCCAATTCTCATCCGGCCCGTCGGGCAAAACCGCCTTCAGAATTTGATCGATATCCCGCGTACTGCGCCAGCAAACCGAGATAGCGGATACGGTCAGCTTCGAATCGACGGCAAGCGCGTCATGAATCTGTTGAAAGGCCTCCGGCACTCTGCCTTGTCGCAAAAGGAAGTTCCCAAACCGCCATGCCGCATCCGCCGAAATCGGGTAGAGTTCTCGAGCCTTTCGAAATGCCTGCTCCGCTTCGGCGACATCGCCGGCGCTCTCATAAGCGCTGGCAAAATCCATCCAGTAGAAAGGAGAGCCGGGATTGAGGGAGGTGGCGCGCCGATAATAGTCGAGAGCCAACGGCAAATCGGAGTGTTCGAAATCCAGCTGCCGGTAGCGAGCCAGTTCAGACCAGCGGTCGGCATTTGAGGATTCAATCTGGGCGGCCCGAAGCCACTGCGCTGGGTCTGTGGATCCCGCCCAGTGTGCGGCAACCGCATGGTGAGCCCCCGAAAATGCCAAGGAGCCTGCCGCGGCGACGATCGCGGCAAACGCCAGCCATCGCCAAATCGGATTGATCTCCGCAGTGGACATCCGCGTCTCGTCGCCGTGGTGGGATGTATCACAGCTCAAACGGCTGCGCAAAAGATTATGACGCCGCTGTGAGAATATCCGATGAATGGATTTGCCGCCGATTGAGGCACTCGCCATCCCGAGATACTCGAGAACGCTAAGAGTAGCGTGGAGCCTATCGAACTTCGATCAACCCGGCTTCTAGGAGGTCGCTCAGCAAGGCCAGCAGGTCGCGTTGGCACCGCTCGGGCTCGACGTCATATTCTCGCACCAAAACTTCCTGAATATCCGCTACCTTGCAGGGGGTCTGCAACAGCTGCCAAATCTGCGCGCCGACGGGGTCAAGCCCGTAATAAATGCCCTGTTTTGTATTCAGGATGGCTGCCTCCGCACCCAGACTGCAGGAGACCTGATCCTTTGTTGCCGCAACGACCGATTGCTCGGAAAAGTTCATGTCGCTACCCGGCTCCGAATTCTAACGATTCCCGGCCAACCACGTAGGGACGCTTAGTAAGTCCCGCCTTTTCTGAGCTCGAATGGCCGGCGCAAAAATAAAGGCCCCGTGAAAATTCGCGGAGCCTTAACCCAAAGAACGGCTAATCTACGATTCACTTCTTCTTCGCCGGCGGCCGTTGATTCACCTTCGTATCGATACCCACACCCATGGCCTGCAACGCTTCCAAACCTTGTTTAGCCTGCGCGCCCCAGATTCCGTTCGGGTCCAGCTGTATCGCTTTCTGATAAGCCTCCTGGGTTCCGGGCTGCAATATGGGCACCAGTTTGTCGCCGTCCTGCTTGAACTCCATCGTGTTCACCAGCGCCGCTCCCAGCAAATACCAGGCCTGCGCGTTATTCGGATCCGCCGCGGTGGCCTTCTTCAACGGGTCCACGGACTCTTTGATGCGTCCGCTGTTATAAAGTCCTATCGAGAAGTTCCGCCAGTACATGGCTGTATTCATGGGGTCCAGTTCGATGGCCTTCTGATATGCGGTTAATGCGTCGTCCACCTTCCCGGTCCTCGCTAGCGAATTCCCCAAATTATTGTAGTAACTCGGGTCTGGCTTCAGCGCGACTGCCTTGGCGTAAGTATCCGCGGCGTCGGAGTACTTGTTATCGGTCTCGTAAGCTTCGCCCAGTTTCGCCAGAACGATGTTCCGGTTCGTATCGGTATCGGCCATTTGCGTAAGAGCGGCATTGAACTCGGTGATTGCCGTTCCCGCGGGCTGATCGACTTGTGCCTGTGCGGACGCCTGTTGATCCTTGGGCATCTTGTCCAACTGAGCCCGCGCCTGTTTGGCTTGCTCCAGAGCCGTAGTGCCCGCATCGAAATGCGTCTTCATGGCGGCGAACTTGGCCTTCGCCTCGTCGTTCTTCTTCGCCGCATCGGCCTGTTCTAGCGTTTGCTGCTTCTGCAGCTCCTTGAAATTGAAATCCTGCTGCGTATCTTGTCCGGCCGTAAGGTTCACGATTTGCGAGTACGCAACTTGGCCGCTTACTTTGATATCGACCGAGTAGCTCCCGGCCGGCAAGTTGCCGCTCCGGTAGCGGCCCCCCGAATCCCCGGTTAACGTCACCACCTGGCCGGTAGTGCTATTTCGCAGCGCTACCATGACGCCATTGATGGGATTGCCCGAACTATCAAGCACCGTTCCATGGATTTTTGCCGGCTTCTCTTGTGCCACCGCAGTGATTGCAAGCCCCATCGCGAGGGATAGCACGCAAACGAGGACCATTGCTATCTGAGTTCTCTTCAGCTGGTTCATGGTCTACTTCCTCCTCCTGCCGGCGGTGCGCCGGATCCATGCCATTGATGTGCCCCCATTATCTCTTAACCACATTATCTTGCAACCCGTGCCCGGTAGGGTATCGGATCGGGGACCCCCGCTTCGGCAAATGCCTGCAGCCTCAGCCGGCAACTGTCGCACGCTCCGCAGGCTTCGTTCTCATATTGATAGCATGACCACGTGAGGTCCAGCGGCGCTCGCAGTTCGACTCCCTTCTTGACTATGGCGCTTTTTCGCATTCCGATCACCGGCGTCGCTATGGTGATCTGCGTCTCGGGCCGCGTGCCCACGTTCGCCAATTGTTCGAACAGGCGGTAATACTCCGGACGGCAATCCGGATAACCCGAACTGTCCTCCGCGACGGCGCCGATAAAGATAGCGTTCGCTCCAATCACTTCGGCCCAGCTCACGGCCACGGAAAGAAAATGAGCGTTACGAAAGGGCACGTACGTCACAGGGATAGAACTTCCCCCTACCGGCGCATTCGGTTCACCCTCCGGCACTCGGATGCTCTCCTCGGTCAGCGCAGAGCCGCCAATTTGTTTGAAGTGATCGAACTGCGCGACAAGCCGTTCGCCCACCCCAAAAAAATCGGCGATGGCCTCGAACGCCTCGCGCTCTCGCCGCTGCGTACGTTGTCCGTAGCTGGCGTGCAGGAAAGCGAGCCGATGTGAGGTTTGCGCCATGGCCGCGGTGACGCACGAATCCATCCCCCCGCTTACGAGGACCACCGCTTTGGATTTTTCCGCCATCTCCCAGCTTAGACGCCACGCTCGGACGGATGCCAGATGAATTTGTGCAACGGCAACCCTAGTCGTACGGGCAGCCCGTCGGCCAGCATCCATTCCGCTAGCAAGCGCGCCTCCAATCCTTTCCATGAGCCATTCGGGTCCGGAAACACCGGCGAAAACAAGACCTGCCGCACGCGCCGCGGCAACTCGTGCCGAAGGGAGAAGTCCTTGGCGAATTCATAATCGCGCCGGCTGCCGATCACAAATTTGATCTCATCCTTGCTGTCGACCACCTTGAGATTGTCCATCGCGAATGTACCGCATTCGCCCGAGTCCGGGCACTTCACGTCCACAATCTTCACCACTTCCCGCGGCAACAAGCCTACGAATCGCTCACCGCTCGTCTCTACCAGCACTTTGTAATGCTCGGCTGTCAGCCGCTCCGCAAGCGCAATCGCCTCGGGCTGAAGCAAGGGCTCACCCCCGGTCAGCTCCACAAGCGAAGGTTCAGGCGCTTGCGAGGGCTGGGACGTCGGGCCATTCACATCAGGCGCGATATTCCCGGAAAGTGCATGCACCCGCCCGATCACCTCATCGATGCTCATTTTCGCTCCGCCGTAAAACGCGTATGCCGTGTCGCACCACGTGCACCGCAAGTTGCATCCGGTGAAACGCACGAAGACACAAGGAAGCCCCGCATAGGTGCTTTCCCCTTGAATCGACCGGAAGATTTCCGTGATCACCATTAGGAACCCCCGTGCCGCCGGGATTTGCGTTTCTGATAACGGCGCACAATCAACACCGCGGCGATGAACGCGGCCGCCGCACCGAGGAAGGGTCCCGCGTGAATTGGCACGCCGATGTAGTGCAACAGAATCACATAAGCAATGCCCACCACAACCCCGGGAATGGCAATCAGGAAATAGGCGCGGCGCATTTCACGATCCTGTCACGGCGTGTAGGTTGCCGAAGTCTCGTCGGTCTCCCACACAGTGACGCTCTTGATTCGAGGCGCATGGGACATCTGGTGCATCTCTTTGGAAGTCTCGTCGTACAGAAATTTAGCGATGTTCTCAGCGGAGGGATTAATGGCGTCAAACGGCGCCTGGTCGTTCAGGAATTTGTGGTCCACGTCCGCGATGAGCTCGCGCAGGATTTTCTTCAGGTGCGCGAAGTCGAAGAGCAACCCGATCGAATCCAGTTGTTCGCCCTCGACGTTCACGCGCACGCGATAGTTGTGCCCGTGCGGATTCTCACACTTGCCCTTATATCCTCGCAGGGCGTGCCCAGCAGAAAAAGTCTCTTCCACGCTGACTTCGAACATTCGCTTTTTGGCTGATCGGCCGGCCCGGAGAGGCTTTTCGCGCTAACTCGGCGCCTGCATGAAGCGTTGAACTTCAGCGATGTCCCGGGTGAGGCTATATTCCGGCAGCGATTCGATGAAAATTTTACCATACTGCATGCGCTGAATGCGGTTATCCAGGATCGCCAGCACCCCGCGATCCGTCCGGGTGCGAATCAACCGGCCGAAGCCCTGCTTCAGCGCCAGCACCGCCTCCGGAATCTGATATTCGGCAAAAGCATTGCGGCCTTCCTCGGTTAGAGTGCGCACGCGCGCCGCCACCACTGGGTCGGTCGGAACGGCAAACGGCAGCCTGTCGATGATCACGCAGGATAGCTGCTCCCCGGGCACGTCGACGCCTTGCCAGAAGCTGGAGGTCGCGAAGAGCACAGCCCCCGGAGTCATCCGGAAACGCTCCAGCAGCGCCATGCGCGGCGCCGTCCCTTGCAGAAGCAAAGGGAACTGCACGCGGCCGCGCACGAGTTCGAACACCTGATTCATCTGGCCGTAGCTGGTGAAAAGGCAAAAGGCCCGCCCCGCCGTCAATGCCAGCAAGCGCGAAATCTCTTCCGCCGCCTTGCGCGCGAATCCCGCATCGCGCACATCCGGCAGGCCCGCGGGAATATAGAGCAACGCTTGCCGGCCATAATCGAATTCGTGCGGCAAGACAGTCTCTTGTGCCACCTGAATTCCCAGCCGTTGCTTCAGAAAATCGAAGCGGCCGCTCACTGCCAGGGTCGCCGAGGTCATTATGATCGTGTCGAATGCCTCGAAGAGGTTCTCACGCAAAATGGAACTCACATCGATCGGAGTCGCTGTCGCAAAGACGCCCTTGCCACGCCGTTCTACCCAGTATACGTAATTCTTTTCATTCGATTCGAACAGGAACTCCGTCTCCCCACGCAGGTCCGCCAATCTGCGTGCGATCACCACCAACTCCTCCGGCTTGGAAGGCAGCGCCGCGATATCCGTCTCTAGCGCCTTCAAAGCCGCTTTGAGTTCCTCGTACGAACTCCGGTGTCGCTCCAAAAAAGCCGCGCGCGCGCCCGGCTCAAACGCGGAGCGCCCTTCCTGCGGAGGCAACAACCCGAAAAAGTCGTGCGTCTTTTCCCGCAGCCGATTGACCCGCCGCAGGAGCGGGGGCTTGCCTAGCTGCGTAAGCCGCATGGCCTGCTCGGCATCGCGAGCCAACTCCTCGAAACGGTAATTCGATACCTGCCGCCCGAAGTAATCGCTGGCCACGTCTTCGATCTCGTGCGCTTCGTCGAATATAACGGCCGAATATTCCGGCAAAATGCTGCCAAAGTCGTCCTGGCGCAGCGCCAAATCGGCGAAAAACAAATGATGATTGACGATGATCACATCCGCGTCCTGGGCCCGCCGGTGCATCGCCGTAACGAAGCATCGCTCGAACTCCACGCATTTCTGTCCGGTGCAAGCTTCGCGCCTCGCGTCCAGCCGCGCCCACAGGTCAGCCTCGTCGGGCAGAAAACTTAGTTCCGCCCGGTCGCCGGTCTCGGTCAAGCGCTCCCAGTCGCGGATCTGGCCGAACCAATCCAGTTCCTCCAGGCCTCTCAGTACGGGCTGCCCCTCCATCTGGTGAACCTTATGCCGGCAGAGGAAGTTGGCGCGGCCTTTCATTACCGCTACTTTCAGATCGGGGGCAAAATGCTTCTGCACAAAAGGCACATCTTTGGTGTAGAGCTGTTCCTGCAGCGACTTGGTCGCCGTGGAGATCACCACGCGGCGCCCGCTGCGAATCGCCGGTATCAGATAGGCCAGCGTCTTCCCCGTTCCCGTCCCTGCCTCCACCAGAAGATGTCGCTTTTTGCGGAAGGCGTCCTCGACGAGCTCCGCCATGCATAATTGGGAGCGCCGATGCTCGTAGCCGGCCGGCATGCATTTTTCGATCATTCCGCCGGGCCCAAACACGTCCGCTATGCTTGGTGAAGGTATCTCCGAAGCAGAGGTCTTAACGGAAGGAGTCATGCGTCCGAGCGAGGTCTCCGGGTTGCAACCTTAACACAATGCTTCCGCGAACGCCCGAGCACGACAATGGGCGCGAGGATGGACCGCTTCCGCTAAGTTTAGGCTGGAAAGAAAAAGCTGGCGAAAATAGGCGGCCCTGCTCCGTTGAAAACGGCCTGCTGTTCGAAAACGCCCTATTGTTCCGCCACCACGATCACCCCGGCACTTTCGTCGATATAAAAGATTTTCGTGCCGTTTGTGATGGCCACGGTTTGCGATCCCAAATTCCCGGTGCCGTTCGAATTGGTGATGGTCACCGTGGGATTAAACGGCACACTGGGCGTCAAACCCCCGGTCGTGCTTAAATCCACCGTTCCGCTAGCAGATCCGCTCGTGGATATGGTTGCCGACCCCGCCTCGTTGTAGACGGTATTGTCTCCCGGATCTTCAGTGCCGAAGGCTAATGTCCCCGCTACCGACGCTGTGCTGTACGTCTGGCTCGGCTGGAACTCGATCACGCCCTCCTGGGCATCCGCGTTAACTCCCACAACGAAGGCGGAAATTCCGTCTGTAGGCGTCGTCACATAGAGCACGGGCAGATTATCGCTTGGATTGCCTAGCGCCACACGGCCCAATGTCGGATCGATGTTATACGCAATGTTGCTTAAAGAAGTTGTTGCGGCGCCGCTTCCCCCGCCATCGGAATACACCGTCCCGGAGAGAGTTCCGGTCTGGGCGCCGCCGGGTACCATGGTTAGCAAATCCAGATCAACACTGGCGCTCGTTAAATTACCCGTCGCGTGCAAAATGTAATTTCCCGAAAGAGCGCTCGCCGTGAACGAACTCCCTGTAGCTATGACCATCCCGAATGAGACGGGATTGTCGTTTACGGCATCGGTTCCCACGAGGAAAAACTCAGATGAATTCACGATGTACATCGCCCAATCGAAAACACCCTGCGGGAAATTCGCAACGGCTCGTCCGGTGGTGGAGGAGATGGAACCGATAGTCCCGGTTACTCCGGTGGTTTCCGAAAAGAGAATGCCCCCGATATTCTCGTCAAGCACACCGGTGAGCGATCCGCCGCTGTTGTTGAAGGAGCCTGCCGCTCCCAAATGAAGCCATTGGTTGCCGCTTTGAGTCCATCCTCCGACTCCAAATGCGTAATTCGGCTTTAGGGCGCCCGGCATGAACGCGGTTGTGTCTTGCAGACGGAGGATTCCGGATCCGCGATAGCGAGCGCCCGTGCCTGAGTTATCGTCGAACTCGATGATTCGTCCTTTGGATGCTACCCCCGAACTAATGCCCCCCAACGAAAACCGGAATACCGTTGTCGCGCCCGCCGAATTGGTTAGTTGCAGGCATCCCCGATGATCCGCTCCCACTGTATAAAGACTATGGCCGGGCGCGGAGTCGAACGTCAGGTGCTGCGGCGCAATCGAGTCGTTGACGTCCTCTTCTCCTCCCGTAATTGTTCCGCTGCCATTCGCCGCGAAACTCCCGGCAATCAGAATCGGCGTTCCGCCTCCGCCGCCCCAAAATCCCTGTACCAGCATCGCATAATGTCCGTTAAGCAGCGATTCCTGTCCTCCGGCTGCACCGCAACTGGACGAGACGCCGGAAGTTACATTGAAAACGTCGGAGCCCGATTTACTGGGATCGAAGGTGGACGTCGCCGTGATCTGAACCGAGGAAATAGAGGCCGTCGGTGGCAAATATGTGACCGTCGTTGGCTGACTGTTCGTCAGGCTCCCGCAGGTCGACGGCGCGCACGATGTGCCGCCAACTGTGAGCGTCCAATTTACCGTGGGCGTGCTGCTCGGATCGTTTTGGATATTCGCGCTGAAGGTTATGCCGCTTCCACCGGCCAACACCGAGGTTACTTGCGAGACTGTGACCGATACAGGTGGAACGGGAGCAATTGTGAATGTATCGAAGTCGGATTTTGTGCCGTCGGCGCTCGAAACGGCCGTAAGCGTCGCCGTCGCAGGACTTGGAACGGAATTCGGCGGCGTGTAAATTGCCCCCGATTGGCCACCGCTAATGGTGCCGCACCCAGGGCTGCAGTTGGAGCCGCTTGCGGTCAGCCTCCAGGTGACTCCGCTATTCGTAGGATCGTTGTCCACATTGACGCTGAAGAGTATCTCGCTACCGTGCGCGTACACCGTGCTCACTTTATTTCCAATGGTCACCGAGATTGCTGGCTTGACGATGGTGAAACTATCAGAATCGGATTTCGAATTGTCGTGCACGGATGTCGCGGTGAGCGTGATATTTGGCTGTGTCGGGACCGTAGAGGGAGGTGCATAGGTAACGCTGGTGGTAGTGGCCCCCGTCAGGGTTCCGCACGCAGCGGGGCACGCCGCGCCATTGGTTGTCAGCGTCCAACTCACTCCGCTATTCGTCGAATCGTTCTGTACCGTTGCATTCACCACAAATGCGCTGCTCCCTGCATTTACAGTGGTGAATTTATTCGTGATCGTTACGGTCAGTGCGGGACTGACCGTGAATGCGTCCGAGTCGGATTTGTTCGTCTTCGCGACCGAAGTCGCCGTAAGCGTGGGCTGATTGTTGGGCGAAGTTCCCGCGGAAGAGGGCGGCGTGTAAGTCACGCTCGTCGGAGTCGCTGCGGACAGAGCGCCGCAAGTTGGAGAACAGCTCGCTCCATTGGCCGTCAAGCCCCAGGTCACCCCGCTATTGCCGGAGTCGTTTTGCACTGTGGCGCTGAATGAGATTGCCCCAGTGCCCGCTTGAACGGATGCTACTTTGTTGGTGATCGTAACACTTACGCTATTCCCATTCCCCCCGCTGCCCGCTCCGGCGCTGCAGCCTGCCAGGGTCACGATCGCCACCGCAATAATTGAAGGTAAAGTGAGTTCCGCGAAGCTTGCTGGCGGACGCCGAACGCCGCGCTTTATCTTCATTGGGGCTCCTTGGGCTCGGGGTTAAGGTTTGCCCGAAGCGGAAGGCCCGTACAGGGGGCCACTTCAACGGTACTTAACTAGATAGGATATTCCACATCCCGTTATCTTATTGCTTCATTAACAGCCCGGATTGTCCTTACGATAAACGCCAACCTTTGGGTTTATGAGCCATGCGTAGGTTTATAAGCCATGCGCGTGGCCCAAGCCATGGAACGAAAGTTTGTTTTGATACGGTATCTCCCCTATGCTACGTTGTTGGGCAATCTTCTGAAGGCGCCGGCCATCGCGAACTTACTCTATGCCCGAGCTTTATAGCCGCTTGCCTCTCGCAGGGACCGTTTACCATTACGCGGCGTATGGCATCTCTATTCGCAGTGATGCACCGCTGCCTTTCCTTCAGACGGCCGCATCGGACGTCTTCGAACTTGAGGTCCGAAATAACCATGGGCCTCTCGATCCTTCCATCCGGCAAGAAATCAGATTGGAGCGGAATCCGTCCACGGCGTTTGATGTCGGGTCGTTATCTGACGGCTCGAATTACGTAGGTTTGCGCGGCATCGGAGACATCTTGGTTTCTCCAGACGGGCGGACGATGGCTTGCCATCGTTGCCCCAAAACGAGTTCCGAATCGTTCAACGTCTACCTTTTGACCCTGGCCCTGTCTTTTGCGCTCGTGAAATGCGGATTGGAGCCCTTGCATGGCACCGCAGTGGCTATCGACGGTAAGGCCGCTGTTTTCCTCGGCGACTGTGGCCTCGGAAAATCCACCTTGGCGGCCGCATTCCTGCGCGCTGGTTATCGCCTGATTACCGACGATCTTCTGGTCTTGCGCAAGGTTTCTGCGGCTCTGCTTGCTTATCCCGGTTCGCCGCGAATCAAACTTTTCCCCGAGATGGCGAGTAAGTTCTTGGGCGATGATGCCATCGGTGTTCCCATGAACCCGCTTACCCATAAACGAATCGTTCCTTTGAGGGATTCGCACGTCTGTACTCACGTGCTCCCCGTCGGTGCAATCTATGCGCTTGCGCCGGCGTCCGAGGTCTGCGGCACGAAAATCGATATTGCCGCCATGAATCAAAGGCAGGCTTTCCTTACATTGTTGGCCAGCACTTTTAATCGAGCAGTTTTGGATTCAACTCGACTGCAGCGTCAATTTGAGGCGACCCAAGCTCTTGCGAATACTCTGTCCGTCAAAAAGCTCTCCTATCCAAGATCGCTGGACTCTCTTCCCGCCGTTCTGGAATGCGGTGGCTTCAGACCTTTGCGCCGAGAAACTACGAGCTAGCATGCGGCGCGTGAAGCGGTTCCTGCGGCTTTCCCGCACACAGCGGACGCTCTTGCTGCAAGCGGCGTTCTCTATCCTGGCCGTCCGCCTTGCCCTCAGGTTCCTTTCCTTTGAGCGCTTGCAGGCGTTGGCTTGCCGTTGGGCAGGGCGTGCTACGACCCCCTTTATTTCTGATCGCATCGTCTGGGCCGTGGAGGCAGCCGCTCGTAATATTCCCGCATCTAGTTGCCTGAGCAAGGCTCTGGCGGCTCAAGCCCTCCTGACCAGGCACGGTTATGCTTCGCAACTCATGATTGGCGTTGCGAGAAGTGAGGCCTGTCGGTTGGAAGCCCATGCGTGGATCACCTGCCAAGAGCAAACCATGATTGGCGGACCTGATGTCGGACGTTATACTTCGCTTCTGAATCTAGGATCTCTATCCTGAGCCTTCATTTTTCCGCTGAACCTTATCTGAGCGCCGCAGGCGATTCCTCGTTATGAGCGGCATTATCGGCGTGGTGCAATTCGATGGAAAGCCGCTTGATCGTGGCTTACTCCAACAGCTTACGAATTTCCTCGCATTCCGCGGTCCCGACGCGCAACGAATCTGGACGAACCATAACGCCGGCTTCGGTCACACTCTCTTCAAAACTACCGACGAGTCCGAACGCGACTGCCAGCCTTTAACCTTGGACGGCAAGGCCTGGATCGTCGCGGACGCGCGAATCGACGCCCGCGAGGATCTTTTTACCGCGCTAAAAGCAGCCGGAGAAGCCGATCTCGAACCCTCCGATTGCACAGATGCCGAATTGATTCTGCGTGCCTATCGCTGCTGGGGCCCGAATTGCGTCGAGCGCCTCCTAGGCGATTTCGCATTCGGTATTTGGGACGACGCGCGACAGGAGTTGTTCTGCGCTCGGGACCACATGGGAGTGAAGCCCTTTTACTATGCCCAAGTTGGCGCCGCCGTGATTTTCAGCAATACCCTCGATTGCATCCGCCGTCACCCGCTCGTCTCCGACGGATTGAATGATCCGGCGATCGCCGATTTTCTGTTATTTGGGTTCAACCAAAATCCGGCCATAACCGCTTTCGCGGATATTCAACGCATGCCGCCGGGCCATCGCGGCCTGTGGTCGCGAAGTGGCTTTCAATTGGACCGCTACTGGTCCATGCCCATTGATGAGCCCCTCTTTTACCGGCGCTCCCGCGATTACGTCGATCAATTTGACGAACTCCTGCGTAAATGCGTCGCCGACCGTCTGCGCCGCAATCAAGTCTGGATTTTTATGAGTGGGGGGTTGGACTCGACGGCGCTTGCCGCTACTGCCCAAGAGTTAATGCGGCGAGAATATTCTCAGTTCGATCTACGGATGCTCACCAAGGTCGATTCGTTTGTGCCCGAGGAAGCGCGTTATGCGCGGGCGACAGCAACCTATCTCGGTCTTCCGATCCTCTATCATCATTGGACCGATGGTACCGACTCCTCATGGGAGCAAGCCTCGTTTTTCACTCCGGAGCCTGCAGAGCACGCCTGGGTGGTTCCCGCCGAAAATAAATTCTGGCGCGGATTTGCAAACTGCAGCCGCGTGTTCCTTTATGGCGAAGGCCCCGACAATGCCCTCCATTGCGATTGGGCGCCTTACCTCTCGCGCCTTCTGAGCCAACGAAAGTATGGTCTTTTCGCGCATTCCGTCTTCTCGGCGTTGATTTCGGAGCGGCGCCCTCCATTTTGCGGCCGCCTTTCGCGAACCCTCAGCCGATTGTTCTTCCAAAAAGCCGCTCAGTCCGCTTACCCCGAATGCTTGAATCGCGAACTTGAATCTCGGCTCCGCTTGCGCGAAAGATGGAACGGAACCCCGTCGGCCCAGACTATCGTTCACCCTTGGCGGCCCCGCGCATACGCTTCCTTGCAAAGTCCGCTTTGGCAGGGGACGTTTGAAGCTCTAGACACGGGCGCCACGAAAGCGCCCTTCGAGATGCGTTATCCATTCGTGGACATACGAATGTTAGGGTTTTTGCTTTCGCTTCCCGCGCTTCCTTGGTGCCGTTCCAAGCGCCTGCTGCGCGCTGCTATGAACGGCAGACTCCCCAAACAGATCTTGCATCGAAAGAAAACAGGCATGGATCAGCATCTCGTTTTCAAATACATAGAACGGCTTTGTCGATTGCCGCTCAAACCGGCAATCGATCTGCATGTTTATGTAAATACGGACCGCCTCCCGCGGGTCGGCTCGCCAGATGCAACTGAGATTAACTTGCGCGTGCGAAGCCTGAATCATTGGTTGCAACATTCGCGGCCCAGCCAGCATAATGCTCCGCAGCAGAACGAGGAGATCCTTTGTGACCGATCAGTCTGAGAGTCGGGATCAAACTGATCCTGGTCCGACGCCGAAAAAGCCCTACAAAACGCCGCATCTTGAGGTTTACGGCGACTTGCGCTCGATTACGCGCGCGGTCGGCACAAAGGGAAATTTTGATCCGCCCCCGCACTCAACTGGAAATAGGACTCATCTCTAGCCTGCTGTTTCCCCGCTCGCTGTTCAGCTATTCGCCCTGCATCGCTCTGCTATACTCCTTCGGTGACCCCCAAATCCCCGAAAAAACTCTTCCTGATCGACGCCATGGGCTTCATTTTTCGCGCCTTCTTTGCCCCCATGGACCGGCTGCAAAATAAGGGTGTCCCCACCAAAGTCCCTTTCCTTTTTTCCAACATGCTTCGCCGCGTCACCAAGGATTTGCAGCCCGATTTTGTTGCCGTTGTTTTCGATCCCTCCGGCCCCACCTTCCGCGACAAGCTTTTCACCGAGTACAAAGCTCAGCGCCCTCCCATGCCCAACGATCTTTTCATTCAGATTCCCTTTGTGCGCCGCCTCTGCGAAGCCATGCGCCTGCCCATCATCGAGGTTCCCGGTTACGAAGCCGACGACGTCATCGGCGCGCTCGCCCAGCAGTCCGGCCGCCGCGACGTCGACGTCTACATTGTCACCAGCGACAAAGACATGATGCAGCTGGTCGGCGGCCGCGTTCGTGTCCTGCGTCCCGGCCAGGGCGCCGGCAAACCCGATGTCATTCTCGATTCCGCCAAGGTCGAGGAAGTCATGGGCGTCCCTCCCGCGCAAGTCGCCGACGTCATGGCCCTGATGGGCGATTCCATCGACAATATCCCCGGCGCCAAAGGCATCGGCGATAAAGGCGCCCGCGAATTAATCCGTCGTTTCGGATCCGTCGAAGCAGCCCTCGACCACGCCTCCGAGGTCGAAAACAAGCGTTATCGCGAAGCGCTCCTCAACTGCCGCGAGCAGGTGATTCTCTCGAAGCAGCTTGCCCGCATCGCCTCCGACGCCCCGGTCGAGCTCGATTGGGAGGCCCTCGCCCGGCGAGAGCCGGATTGGGCCGCCCTGCGCGACCTCTATGCCGATCTCGGCTTTACATCCCTTCTGAAGGAATTGCCTGCCGCAACCACCACCTCCGCCGTCATCACCGATTATTCCGCCCTCGATTCCCCCGCCGCCGTCGGCGAATTCCTGGCCGCGCAGCCGCACGATCGCCCGATCGCCGTCTGGCTCACGCTTGACTCCGGCACCCGCGAGATCGAAGGCTACGGCGCACGAGTCGCGGGATTCGAGCTATCGCCCGGGCCTGGCGTGGCGCGTTCCGCCTGGTGCGACTCCCGGCCTGAAATGATTGAGCCGTTGCGCGCGTTTCTCGCCGATCCGCAGCGCCCCAAAATCGTCCATGATCCAAAGCTCATCGAGCTTTTGGCCGGCCCTTTGCGCGGCGTAAATCACGCAGTCATGCTTTATTCCTTCCTGCTTCGGCCCAGCACCGCGCAGCAGAACCTCGCCGAAGTGGCCCTGCGTCATTTGAATCTCACCCTCTCCGGCGCTACGGGTGAGCATGCCGATTTCCTCCAGCGCCTGGCTCCGCTGCTTCGCCGCGAAGTCGAAGAACAGGATCTCGTCCCGGTTTACGACAACATCGACCTGCCGCTTTCTCCCGTCCTCGCGGTCATGGAGCGCCACGGGATTCGCGTCGATCCCGCCGCGCTCGCCTCCATGTCGGCGTCCCTGGAAAGCGAGATTCGCTCCCTCGAGCGCTGCATCTGGGAGCTGGCCGGCAGCGAATTCAATATCAATTCGCCCCCACAGTTGGCGGAAATCCTCTTTGACAAGATGAACCTCGCCCCTTCCGCTAAGCGCGGCCGGGCTCGTTCGCGATCCACCGCCGCCGACGTTCTCAACGAACTCGCCTTGCTCCACGAGATGCCTCGAAAAGTCCTCGAATATCGCGAACTGGCCAAGCTCAAATCGACTTACGTTGACGCGCTGCCCCCGCTGATCGAGCCTGCAACGGGGCGCCTGCACACCCGCTTCAGCCAGACCGGCGCTGCCACTGGCCGGCTCAGCTCTTCCGAACCCAATCTGCAAAATATTCCCGTGCGCACCGAATTGAGCCGCCAGATTCGCGCTGCCTTTGTCGCCGAACCGGGCTGGACTTTGCTCTCCGCCGACTATTCCCAGATCGAGCTGCGCATCCTCGCCCATTTCTCCGAAGATCCCGTACTCGTCGAGGCCTTTCGCACCAGCCAGGATATTCACTCGCGCACCGCTCAGGAAGTTTTCGGCGTCGGTCCTATGGCCCAGACCCCCGAGCATCGCCGCGCCGCCAAGGTGATCAATTTCGGCATCATCTATGGCCTTTCTCCCTTTGGGCTGGCCCAGAATCTGCAAATCGACCAGAAAGAGGCGGCACAATTTATCGCCGCCTATTTCGAGCGCTATCGTGGCGTAAAGGAATATCTCGATCGTGGGATTGAGGAAGTCCGCCGCACCGGCTACACGCGCACGCTTTTTGGCCGCCGCCGTCCCATTCCGGAAATCTCCTCCCCCCAGTTCAATTTGCGCAACCTCGCCGAGCGCACCGCCTTGAACACTCCCCTGCAAGGCACGGCCGCCGACATCATCAAGCTGGCCATGATCCGGATTCAGCAGGAGCTCGAATCGCTCCGCTTGCGCTCCCGCATGATTTTGCAAGTGCACGACGAACTGCTCTTTGAGGTGCCCCCCGAGGAGCTCGGTCAATTGAGCGCCATCGTGCGCCCTGCCATGGAGCAGGTCTATCCGCTGAGCGTCCCTCTTGTCGTCGATCTGAAATCGGGTGCAAACTGGAGAGACATGAAGTAGCGCCAGATCTGGGTGCTCTTCATGATAGAAGGAGGTCCTCCATGAGACACTCTCCCGGATTTTTGAAGTTAGTTGACGACGCCAAAACTCGCGTCACCGAGGCCGATTTTCGCGACGTCAAGCGGCGCCTCGACGCCCGCGAAAAGCTCACTCTCATCGATGTCCGCGAAGACAACGAATGGTCCCGAGGTCATCTGCCCGGAGCTGTCCACCTCGGCAAAGGCGTCATCGAGCGCGATATCGAACAGGCCATTCCCGATAAGGATGCGCCGCTGGTGCTCTATTGTGGAGGAGGATTCCGGTCCGCTTTGGTCGCCGATACCCTGCAGAAGATGGGCTACACCAATGTCATTTCCATGGATGGCGGCTGGCGCGGCTGGACCACGGCCGGCTATCCCATCGAAAAGCCCGGCGAAGACTCAGCCGAGGAGCTTCCTATCGAAAAGCGCGAAGCCGCGCATTAGCTGCCGGCCGACGACTGCCCAAACCGGCAGCCGCCTCCGAGAGGGCCATGCCAAGCATTTAGTGAGGGGCTTGTATTGCAGAAATACGAGGCCACATCAGATAAGGCCACATCTTAAGATCAGCCGGCGAGACGTCCACCGCGGGGCGGTTCGGTGCTGAAAAAGCCTTGGCTGGGGCGGAAGGATTCGAACCTTCACCATCCGCATTAACAGTGCGGTGTCCTACCGGTTGGACCACGCCCCAGTGAACGCACATAGTAACAAGCCGTAAAGACTTCCTGCAAATAACGCCGTCTGATCGCCGCTTGGCCCGCCCGATTTCGTACGCTCGGGGTGTCCATCACGCCGCGTCATCCAAGGACAGACGTGCACGCGAAGACACACCTTCACGCGCATATCGGTTCACGATAAATAAATCTTGGGGAACCTTCAGGAAGCAGACCCGCCTCAAAGCTTCGGTATAAAAATGTGGGGTCTGAAAAAGGTCGGGGGGAAGATCGCGCCGGCCCAGCCCTCAATCCCCTAAAGGGATCCTCGGCTCGTCTTCCCCCTTCGGTTATTCTTAGGGCACGCGGCGCGCCAAACTTAACTTCCTGAAACTGCGAGCCTTCTTTGACCGCCCCCTGGGTAAAAAGGGAAATCTGCCGGGAAAAAATTCTGGTGCCCCGTGAAGTGACCCGTCTAATGAATTTGTCTGGGCCGAATTGGTCCTAGGATTTACCGTTCGCCAGCAAAACCCCAGGTAAACGCCCATGTAAACGAAAGACCCTAGAAACCTTCCCTCACTTCTCGATCTCGGGGTGAAGAACGAGCAAAGCTGCTCGCTCGTCCTGCTCATCTTGACCGGCATCTACCCGGCTGTTACTGTTGGGGATTATTCTGGCCGTATTCTACCCACCGTGCGCTTGCCTCTTCTGTGGGCCGTGCAGCGGTAGGGTCGTTTAACCATGGCACTGAAAAGCATCACCATTCGCGGGGCCCGTCAGCACAACCTGAAAAATATCAGCCTCGATATCCCGCGTAACTCCCTCACCGTCATTACCGGATTATCCGGGTCGGGTAAGTCCTCGCTCGCCTTTGACACCATCTACGCCGAGGGCCAGCGCCGCTACGTCGAATCCCTTTCCGCTTACGCGCGCCAGTTTCTTGACCAGATGGAGCGTCCGGACGTCGATTCCATCGACGGTCTCTCGCCCTCCATCGCCATCGAGCAGAAAACCACCACGCGCTCGCCCCGATCCACCGTCGGCACCATCACGGAAATTTACGATTATCTTCGCGTCGTCTATAGCTCCATCGGCGTGCCGCATTGTCCCAACTGCGGCCGCGCCATCACCCGGCAGTCCAGCGAACAGATCGTTCAAGCTGTCTTGAGCGGCGAATTGGCCCATGAAGGCGACCGCATCATGGTGCTCGCGCCCATCGTTCGCGGCCGCAAGGGGGAATACCGCCAGGAGCTCGATAAATTGGCGCGCGCCGGCTATACGCGCGTGCGTATCGATCGCGTGCTTTATCCTCTTGACGAGCCTCCCCGCCTCGATCGCCGCAAGAATCACGACATTGAAATCGTCGTCGATCGTCTGCTCGTGAAGCCCGGTATCGCCGCGCGTTTGGCCCAATCATTGAATGCGGCGCTCAAGCTCGCCCAAGGCTTGGTAACCGTTTCCGTAGTTGACGGAACCGAGCAAGTCTTCTCGGAAAAGCTGGCTTGCCCTGAATGCGGCATCTCCGTCCCGCAGCTCGAGCCCCGCTCCTTCAGCTTCAATTCGCCCTACGGCGCGTGTCCCGCCTGCCATGGCTTGGGTTCCAAGTACGATTTCGATCCCGCCAAGGTGATCGTGGATTGGTCGCGTCCTCTTTTCGAGGGTGGACTCGGGCCCGGTTCGGGTTCCGTCTATCTGAAGCGAACGCTCGATATCGCCGCCCTAGCCCACGGCTTCGATCTCTCCAAGCCCTTCGACAAACTCTCCCGCCGCGAGCAAAACCTGATCCTTTACGGCTATCCGCCTTCTCAGAACCGCTTCGCCGCCAATGGCCAAAATGGAAGCGAGTCATCGGAAGCCTCCCGCGCCAAGGAGAAGAAGGCCGCTCCCGGATTGCGATTCCCGGGCCTTTTCGGTTTTCTGGAAGAGAATCTCGCCGAAACCAATTCCGACGGCTATCGCGAATGGCTCACGCAATACATGTCTGCCGCGCTCTGTTCGGTTTGCGGCGGCAGGCGCCTGCGTCCGGAGAGCCTCGCCGTCAAAGTGGGCGATCTCTCCATCTCGGATTTCACCGCTCTGGCACTGACCGAGGCGCGTCCCGCAGTCGATCGCATTCGCGATGGACTCACGCTGCGCCAGCGCAAAGTCGCCGGCCGGCCGCTCGCGGAGGTCTCCGAACGCCTGGACTTTCTGCTCGCGGTGGGCTTGGGCTACCTGAGCCTGGACCGTTCGGCTGCCACGCTCTCAGGCGGCGAAGCCCAGCGCATTCGCCTCGCCACGCAGATCGGTTCGCGCCTTCGCGGCGTTCTCTATGTGCTGGACGAACCTTCCATCGGTTTGCACGCCCGCGATAACCATCGCCTGCTCACCTCTCTGGAACAGCTTCGCAATCTCGGCAATACCGTTCTCGTTGTGGAGCACGACGAGGAGACCATCCGCCGCGCCGATTTTGTCGTCGATCTCGGGCCCGGCGCGGGCAATGCCGGCGGCCATTTGGTCGCCATCGGCACTCCTGCGGCTATCGCCGCCAGCGAAGACTCTCTCACGGGCCGCTATCTTTCCGGCAAATTGGAGATCCCCGTCCCGCGGGCGCGGCGCAGCCCAGCGCCAAAGTGCTCTCGCTGCTGGGCTGCGAGGCTAATAACCTGAAAAATCTGGACGTCAATTTCCCCTCGGCTTGCTCATCGTCGTCACTGGGGTATCCGGTTCGGGAAAATCCACCCTGGTGAATGACATTCTTTATCGCGCCCTGGCTCAGAAGCTCTACCGTTCCATGGAGCAGCCCGGGCAGTTCCGCGAAATCCGCGGCGCCGAGCACATCGACAAAGTCATCGAAATCGATCAGGCGCCCATCGGACGCTCGCCGCGCTCCAATCCCGCCACCTATACCGGCGTCTTCGCGCCAATTCGTGAACTCTTCGCCATGCTGCCCGAATCCCGCGAGCGCGGCTATCGTCCCGGCCGCTTCAGCTTCAACGTCAAAGGCGGCCGGTGCGAAGCCTGCCAGGGCGACGGCCTCAAGCGTATCGAGATGAATTCCTCCCCGACGTTTACGTCACCTGCGACGTTTGCCGCGGCCGCCGCTACAACTCCGAGACCTTGGCCGTGCGCTACAAAGGCTATTCCATCTCCGATCTGCTGGATATGCCCATCGAGGAAGCCCTCAAGCTGCTCGAGAATATTCCTCAGGTGACCAGAAACTCCAAACCCTGGTCGAAGTGGGCCTCGGCTAGTCGAACTGGGCCAATCGTCCACCACGCTTTCCGGCGGCGAAGCGCAGCGGATCAAGCTGGCGCGCGAGCTGTCCCGCCGCCAGACCGGCCGCACTTTTTACATCCTCGATGAGCCCACCACCGGCCTGCATTTCGACGACGTGAAGAAGCTCATGCACGTCCTGAATCGCCTGGTGGACCTCGGCAATACCGTGCTGATCATCGAGCACCACCTCGACGTCATTAAACAGGCCGATTGGGTGATCGATCTCGGTCCCGAAGGCGGAGAGGCGGGAGGCCGCATCGTGGCTCAGGGCACGCCGGAACAGGTAGCCCGCAACAAAAAATCCTACACGGGTCAGGCTCTCGCCCCGGTGCTTCACCTCAATGGGGCTGCAAACACCAAGCAGTTGCCCCCACCGGAACCGGTCGCAAATCCAGATGGAACTACCGGTACCAGCGCCAATTTCGCGGCCAAGTGACGATGCGGCCAGCATCGTCATCCCGAGCGAACAGCGTGAGCGAGGGATCTCTCCCGCACCGCGTCAAATTCGCGCTCATGAGAGACGAACGGAGGCTAGCGCCCGCGAAAGACTTGCGCCAAACGCTCACTCCATCTACAGTGCAATGGAGGGTACCGCTCGCTGCCGGCCGATCATCCAAACCGTTATCGGGCGACCACCATCCAAGGAATAGAACAGCCGAATGAGCACTTTGTATCCAGATAGCGCACCCGAGCCCCACGAACGGCAACCGGAAGGGTTTGCCCCGGAGCCAGTCGGTCCACCTGGCCCTGAGGAGCCCTCGCCCGAATTCAGGCCGCGTCCCGAATTTGAGCTGAGGCCGGTGCCCGATCGTCTGGCGCCTTTCGATTCGCGCACCCCCTTCCACTGGATGGATCTGGTCTATCTCGTACTCTTTTATTTCGTCTGCGGCGGCTTGCTGACATTGATCGTTGCCGCCGGCGCCTTCGTTTTCTTTGGGATCTCCCCTTCCGAATTGAAAAGCTCCACCACTGCCTGGGCTTCGGTGATGATCATCAGCCAGGCATTGCTCTCCGGAGCCACCTTGGCATTTCTCTACGCCATCCTTCGTGGTCGCACTTCGGCCCCGTTTTGGCAGTCCCTCGGCTGGCGCGATTTCCATAAGATGGCCTCGCACGCCTCCATCGCGCTGCGCTACATATTCGGAGGTTTTGGCTTAGCCGTCCTGGTGGGCTGGGCGGGAAACTTCGTGGGCCGCGAATCCGGCATTCCCATGGAGGAACTGTTCCGCAGCCGCCAAAGCGTTCTGATGCTTATGGCGCTGGGCATTCTCGTGGCTCCGGTGGTCGAGGAGACTATTTTTCGCGGATGCATCTACCCCGTGATCGCCCGAAGATTTGGCATTACAGCGGGCGTCGTGGCCACTGGCGCGCTCTTTGGACTCGCCCACGCCCAACAACTCGGCGGCGCCTGGGGACAAATCGGGCTTCTGATTTGCGTGGGCATTGTGCTTACCTATGTGCGCGCCCGCGCTGGAACGGTCGCCGCCAGTTACTTCGTCCACCTTGGCTACAACACGATCTTATTCGCAGGCTTTTTCATCGCTACCGGCGGACTCCGCCATCTCCCCACCAGTTGAGCGAACCACCGAGCATCGCCGATCTGGCACACCTCCGAGCGGACTGATCTTCTCATGCACCCAATTCAGAACGCAGCCCCGAGCGCAGATCAGAGCGCAGTTCATAAGGTCGTTCAGCCCATTGAATGGACCCCCGCTGGCGTCGTCATGATCGATCAGCGCCGTCTGCCCGCCGAAGTCGTGCGCCATACTTATACCGATTATCAGGATGTTGCCGCCGCCATCCGCGACATGGTCATCCGCGGCGCGCCGGCCATCGGCGTCGCCGCAGCCATGGGCATTGCGCTCGGCGTGCTGCGATCAAAAGCCGCCTCGGTGTCTGAATTGCGCGTCGAGTTCCCGCTCATCTGCGACGCCATGGCCCGCACCCGGCCCACCGCCGTCGACCTCTTTTGGGCCATCAATCGCCTGAAGCGCCGCTTCGAGGAACTCGCCGCGGCTTCCGACCTGCCCGCCATCCGCCAAGCGCTGGTCGCCGAGGCTCGCCTTATCCACGAAGAAAAGCGCGCCATTGACGAAGCCATCGGCCGTTTCGGTGCCGCGCTGATGCCCCAGAGCGGCCAGGTGATGACGCAATGCAATGCCGGCGCCTTAGCCACCGCAGGCATTGGCACCGCCCTGGGCGTGATTCGCGTGGCCGTCGAACAGGGCCGCAAGCTGCGCGTCTTCGTTCCCGAAACGCGTCCTTATCTGCAGGGCGCGCGCCTTACGGCCTGGGAATTGGCCGAAGGCGGCATCCCGCTCACCCTGATTACCGACAATATGGTGGGTCACTTCCTCAAGACGGGGAAAATTGGTGCCGTGGTTGTGGGCGCCGATCGCATCGCCGCCAACGGCGACACCGCAAATAAAATCGGCACTTATCAGATGGCCGTGCTGGCGCGAGAAAATAACGTGCCCTTTTACGTGGCCGCGCCGCTCTCCACTTTGGATCTCTCCATTCCTTCGGGCGATAGCATTCCCATCGAGGAGCGCCCCGCCGACGAGGTCACGCATTTCCGCGGCGTTCGCATAGCGCCCGACGTCGAAGCGGCCCATCCCGCCTTCGACGTCACTCCGGCGCGCCTGATCACCGGCATCATCACGGAACGCGGTGTCGCTTCGGCGCCTTATGGCGATTCGCTGGCGCGCCTTTTCGCGCCATCCGCTGCCCCAGTCGAAGAAGTGCCCACTCAGACGTGAACGCCGGCGCCGAGCGAGCGATGCGGTGCGCGCGGAATCTCTATTGGCGGCTCAGCAAAGTTCCGCCGCTGCTTGCCATCATCGATTCGGCGCGGGTGCCGTCTGTGAAGGCGAAGAGTTCGCCGGCGTCGCCGGCCCTCCTCCCGGAATCTCCTTTGATTGCCCCAGCTGGATAGTGGATCCGAACCGTTTGTAATTCTTGTATCGCACGGTCATGCGAATGTGCACGTCGCCCTGGCTAAAGTGGAGAAAGTCGTCGGCATGCGTGTAAGTCGGAAACCAGAATGTGCCTTCAATGTTCTCCCGGTAGGTCACGAAGCGCGGAAAAAGGTTCTGATTACCGCCGGTGAGGATGTCCGGCACGGCCTTGCCATCGGTTTTCACCACGGCCAGGTCGCGGCCATCCACCCAAACCGTGCCCTGAAAGTAGCGCTGGTTTTTTTCGATGCGCTTCGGGCCCACGCAAAACTTATACGTGTTCAGCTCGTCCAGCTTCTCCATCCCCGCCGCTTGGACGTCGTATTTCGGCAGATCTTCCGCCGTCAGCACAAACGGCTGGATGTTTTCGAGGTCCTTCATGTCTTCCGGCGAGAGTGAGAAATCATGCAGGCTCGGCGCCGGGGCGTAGGTGATGTTCTCGTAGCGCCGCCCCTGTGGGGTGAACACAATTTCGCTGTCCAATTGATAGTCGCCCGGATTCGGCGATACGTCTTCCACCAGCACTTCTTGCGAATACGTGTAGTTCTCGCGCGCCAGTTTGAAATCCGATTCGTGCTGCGCGAACTTGCTGACGATGTCCTCTGTCGGCGCTGACGTAGCCGCTGTTCCTCCCGCGTCCGCGGGTCCGCCCGTTCCGGGCGAGCACTGCGCGCCGGTCTGCGCAGCGGCCTGCCCTTTGTCTTTCTTGTTGTCTTTATCTTTTTTCTCTTTTTGAGACGGCACGCCTGCCGCAAACAATGGCTGAGTGGAGAGCAACAGTCCTGCGCTCAGAAATCCCACCGTCACGCGCCGCGCCAGATTGTTTACAAAACTTTTGCGAGTACTCATGGCCGCTACCTTCCCGCCCTTACGAATCTTTGCCTCGCCCCTTTGTCTAATCCCTTGGGTTTAACACCCTTTGTTTAACATAAGAATGTTTAATATAAGAACTCGCCCCGTTGGGACAAGGTTGCCCGTGGGAAACAAGATCGATTGCTGTCGCCGCCTTCAGCACCCTGATTATATCGCCGCATGATTAGAAGACCTTGCCTATGATTATGCCCCCTGTGCGGACATCCGTTTTATCGGTGAACTCCGGTAGCCGCGGCGGCCTGTTCCCGAATCGAAATTCTCCGCTCTTGCATCTAAACCTGGAGACGTAAGACGTAAAGAAGAAAAGAAGAGTTGAGTCGTCGGCTCCGCTGCGCTGTGGAAATTATTCTTCGCCGCTTGGTTTGCCTTGACAACCCCTCTCGCGGTGTTACACTGTCCGAATCCGCTGTAGCCTTCCTGCCGGACAGGAAGTTTGCTCTTTGACAACTGAATGAGACATGCCAGAACCCGTTCGGTTTATGAGTGAATCGAGCGATATTTTCAAAAGTTCGTTCTGAAATCACCTCCCGGCTTCCAGCCGGGACTCAGATTTTAGGACAACCAGCTTCAAACGAGAGTTTGATCCTGGCTCAGAGCGAACGCTGGCGGCGTGCTTAACACATGCAAGTCGAGTGCGCAGTCTGCTGTAGCAATACAGCAGGCCGGCGCACGGCGCACGGGTGAGTAACACGTGGGCAACCTGCCCTCCAAAGGGGGATAACCCGCCGAAAGGCGGGCTAATACCGCATGACATTCCGGTGGCTTCGGCCGCCGGAATCAAAGTCCGCAAGGACGTTGGAGGAGGGGCCCGCGCCCGATTAGCTTGTTGGCGAGGTAACGGCTCACCAAGGCTTTGATCGGTAGCCGGTCTGAGAGGATGGCCGGCCACACTGGAACTGAGACACGGTCCAGACTCCTACGGGAGGCAGCAGTGGGGAATCTTGCGCAATGGGCGAAAGCCTGACGCAGCGACGCCGCGTGGGGGATGAAGCTTCTCGGAGTGTAAACCCCTTTCGACCCGGACGAAACGCCCGCAAGGGCTTGACGGTACGGGTATAAGAAGCCCCGGCTAACTACGTGCCAGCAGCCGCGGTAAGACGTAGGGGGCCAGCGTTGCTCGGAATTACTGGGCGTAAAGGGTTCGTAGGCGGTGCGGTAAGTCGGAAGTGAAATCTCTGGGCTTAACTCAGAGGCTGCTTTCGAAACTGCCGTGCTAGAGTGCGGGAGAGGCGAGTGGAATTGCAGGTGTAGCGGTGAAATGCGTAGATATCTGCAGGAACACCCGTGGCGAAGGCGGCTCGCTGGACCGCAACTGACGCTGAGGAACGAAAGCTAGGGGAGCAAACAGGATTAGATACCCTGGTAGTCCTAGCCCTAAACCATCAGGACTTGGGGTGGCCCGCGTTGGCGGGTCGTCCCGGAGCTAACGCGTTAAGTCCTGCGCCTGGGGAGTACGGTCGCAAGGCTGAAACTCAAAGGAATTGACGGGGGCCCGCACAAGCGGTGGAACATGTGGTTCAATTCGACGCAACGCGAAGAACCTTACCTGGGCTTGAACCGCCACTGACCAGCGGTGGAAACATCGCCTTCCCGCAAGGGACAGTGGTAGAGGTGCTGCATGGCTGTCGTCAGCTCGTGCCGTGAGGTGTTGGGTTAAGTCCCGCAACGAGCGCAACCCCTACTCTTAGTTGCCACCCGCAAGGGGGAACTCTAAGAGGACTGCTCCGGATAACGGAGAGGAAGGTGGGGATGACGTCAAGTCAGCACGGCCTTTATGTCCAGGGCTACACACGTGTTACAATGCGTGGTACAAACCGTCGCGAACCCGCGAGGGGGAGCTAATCGGAAAAAACTGTGCTCAGTTCGGATTGCAGTCTGCAACTCGACTGCATGAAGCCGGAATCGCTAGTAATGGCGTATCAGAACGACGCCGTGAATACGTTCCCGGGCCTTGTACACACCGCCCGTCACATCACGAAAGTGGGTTGTACTAGAAGTCGCCGTGCCAACCGCAAGGAGGCAAGCGCCCAAGGTATGATTCACGATTGGGGTGAAGTCGTAACAAGGTAGCCGTAGGAGAACCTGCGGCTGGATCACCTCCTTTCTAAAGAATCAGGCTCGCCCTTCCCTGCTTTTACCGAACGAAAGCGTCCTAACCTAGGGGCGCCTTCGCAAAGTAATGCAGTGCAGCGGGAAAGAGGCAGCCCAAGAATCTTCTGGCCTGAGTTACACAGGAAAGAACGTTGGCCCCTAAAAAGGCCCGCGTTTTAGAAGATTCAATCCCGGTCCTTTAACAAGACTGGGATCTTCTTCGGCGTACTCACACGCCGAAGAAAAAGTATCGTTCTTATCGTTCCGCAAGGGACGAGACAAAATCACTCGTTCCGTCCGGGTTCTGACAGGTCTCATTCAGTTCTCAAAGAGCAAGCTTCGGTTACCCCGTAGCCTTTCTTCACTCGCTTGCTGTCTTTTCGTTGTCATTCCAGCCTTTCTCGACGACTGCCGGATTCCTCGCCGTGTCGTCATCCTGAGGCTATGCGATGGCTCCACTGTGCTGCAGACTGTCATTCCGTCTGTAACGACGTCGGCTCTGTCAAGACACACTTCTCCGCGCACCTGCCTGGAAGTGTTTTTTCTCTAACCCGAAATCTTTTTCTGCGACCAAGGTTCGTGCTGGAATCGTTCGATGGAACCGCCGAGGTTCCACCAGCCATCTATTCGATCCCAACCCACGTCAGGACCATGATTCTTTCTTCAAACTCCCCAACGCTTTGGGAAGCCAGGATGCCCAACCAAACGGGCGGTCTTAACCACGACCACGGAATGACCCGGGCTGTCCTGCATGCGAACCCTGGATCAGCTGCGCATAGTTCACTTGCAAGCGCAGCATCCAGTACAACCTCACCGCCCGCTTCCGTGCCCTGGCCACTTTCGCCAGCGCACGACACTTCCGCTGGGCCAAACGTTGATACGCCCGACGCATCTCCGGCTCATACCGGCCGCACTCTGCGCCGCTTCCACCAGCAACCCGCGCAGAAACGGATTGCCTTGTTTGCTGATGTGCCCCAGCCGTTGCTGGTGCCCGCCGCTGGAATACTCGCTGGGAATCAGCCCCAGGTAGCTGGCGATCTGTTTACCCCGCTGGAAACGCTGGGCCGGCCCCACTCCCAAATTGTGATTCATTGCATTGATTCAAATAACACGATGTCGCTGGTTTTCCGAATCTGTCCCACGATGAGGGATCTCCCCTCGGGTGACCAAGCAGCACCTCTCCAAACAGTGCCGCATCAGGCGCCGGATATTAGGGGGTACCGTTGCTGGCAATGCGTACCAGTTGGGCTCCGCGGGTCCACTGCGGCGAGCTCCTTGAGGGCGTCGTCGAGCGCGATCAGGTCCTGCCTTTTTCCTTCGGACCGATCAAACACTCGTCCAGCGTGACTTTGGGAATCCCACCTCCGCGCTCTTGGTAACCACGGGCGCGCGCCGAATCGACAAGAATGCGCCGCATCACTTGAGCGCTGATGGCGAAGAAATGGGCGCGGTTCTGCCATGCAACTTCCTGGCAGCCCAGCAATTTGACGTAGGCCTCGTTGACTAAGGCCGTGGCTTGCAAGGTATGGCCGCCGCGCTCGCCAAACATATAACGCCGCGCGAGCCGCCGCAGTTCTTGGTGAACTAAGGGGACGAGCTTTTCGAGGGCCGCGTCTTCGCCCTGCCCCCAAGCCTGTAACAGCTGGGTCATTTGCTGAGCCGAGGGAGTGGACATCGCGCCTCCGTTCGGAGTGAGCGGGCCTCGGATATGAAAATGTAACCCGCCCATTCTGAGCGAATTATCGTAAATTCCCAAGATTTTTCGTGTGACGTTACAGGTTTCGTCTGGCGTTCCCGCTTTCCCAGGCAGGAGGGAACGTCATGAACAGGACAGCGAAGTGGCAACTGATCCTGGGACTGGCAGCAATAGGGGGTGCCGCACAACCAGCGGCGGCTTACCCGGCAGCTGACCTGACCTTCACGATTCATGTTCGCAACTATGCCGCAATCGATAGCAAAACCATCCCGCAAGCCGAAAAGGTAGCGTCCCGTATTTTTCAGCAGGCCGGCGTCGTAAGTCAGTGGGCCGATTCGCCGGTGCCCGGCCAAAATTCAGGCACCGCCCCTGGTTCGCTGGCGGTCGGCCTTTCGGACATCAGGGTGAACATTCTGCCGGCGGCCATGTCCGACAAGATGCATCTGGAGGCTGGCGTGATGGGATTGGCGCCGGGCGCCGGCCCCGACCGTGTGCTGGCATACATTTTTTACGACCGCGTCGAGGAGATGCGGCAAGGGCATCTAGAGGCATTTCAGCGGAATCACGCTGAGTTCCCCTTGCCGGTCGCAGACTTGTTAGGCGCCGCCATTGCCCACGAAGTCGGCCACATTTTGCTGAATCTCGCAATTCACTCGAAGACTGCTATCATGCGGGGAAATTGGGACCTTGGCGCTCTGCAGGACAGCATTAACGGCTGCTTGCATTTCACGAAGGACCAAGAAAAAGTCATGCAGGCTGAGGTCGCGCGGCGCGCCCCGCGCTATTAGGGAAGTGCCCTTCGTCTGCCGTGGGTTTATTGACACGGATTCTCTCGAGGGCTAGACTCCGCGCATTCGGATTTGCGGCCAGCTGACTTTGGCCCGGCGGACCAATTCGCATGCATAAAAATCGCGTGGATGGAAGTGCCGTGAAATATGTCGGCCGAACAGGGCCAATTGGGGCGTTTCCCCTATGGGCCGGTTCCTGCGCAGTGGCCTTGTGTCTGGCTCTGGGCGCGCAAGCACAAACCCCGCCAAAGTATAAGTACGATCCCAACTGGCCCAAGCCGCTGCCTAGCAAATGGAAGATGGGCGGCGTCACCGGGCTGGCCGTGGACAAAGACGACAACGTGTGGGTGCTCGATCGTCCCAATGACTTGAGGGAGATCGAGCTACATGCCATGAAAAACCCGCCCACTGCCGACTGCTGCACGCGGCCTCCCTCGATGATCCACATCGACAAAGAGGGCGACGTTATCGGTTCCTTTACGCCCGACGAGCCGGAAGGCCACGGCATGGCCGTAGACAACGAAGGATTCATCTATATCGGGCAGTTCACGGTGAACAAATACGATCCGAAGACCGGCAAGCTGATCGGCGCGGCCCCTCGCGCGCCAGAAATGCCGCCGGGCGGTGGCGGTGGCGAGGCCGGAGCCACTACGCCCGCCGATCCGAGCCGCGGGGGCCCGGGCCCCAACGGGACGTTTCCGCCGGGCGGAGGCGGCGGGCGCGGCGGCGATCCGGCGGCTCGAGCGGCGGCGGTAGCGGCCTTTCGAGCCAAGTACCCTCCAACAACGCCAATGATCGTGCAAAATATCGAGGAGATCCGCATCGACGAACGCGCCCGTGAACTCTACGCCAGCGACGCTTATTTGGGCGGGCGCGTGATGGTGTTTGATCTGGACACCTTGGCTTTCAAGCGGGGTTGGGGTGCCTATGGGCACACACTATCGGAAATCACTACCAATGACGCGGACCGTGCCTACACGCCCGGCGGGCCCATGCCCAAGGAGTTCAAGGGCCACGTCACGCTGAATATCTCGAGTGACGGGCTCGTCTACATCGCGGACCGGAATGCAAACCGCATTCAGGTCACCACGAAGCAAGGCAAGTTCCTGAAGGAGTTCGTCATGGCGCCCATGACGGGCGAGGGCGGTTCCACCGGCGGCGTGGCCTTTTCGCCCGACAAGGCGCAACGGTTTCTATTTATCTCCGATCTCACAAACAACCACATCTGGTTCCTCAATCGCGACGACGGCAAAGTCATCGGTCAGATGGGAAGCATGAGCCAAGCCGGGGGCCAGTTCTTCGGCCTGCATATGATCGCCGTCGATTCGAAAGGCAATATCTATACCGGCGAGGTTCAAAACGGCGAACGCGTGCAGCGCTTCCTCCCCGTCAAGTAACCCAAGTCAAGACATGAAAACCTAGTAGCGGGCCAGCTTCCGATAATCCGGGTGGCCTCAAAGGGTCGACGCAACACTGGCTTGCAGTCTCCTTCCAGCGACTCCATAAATCGGCTCTCTGCGCCGAAGACAGCTTCCAAGCCCAAGTCCTGGAAACGGGATTATTGATTTCATAACGACGTCGGCTCCTTGGACCCGGGTAGACTTGGCGTGATCAGCGACCAAGGCTCGGGAGAAAGGAGCCGAACATGAAGATTATAGGCTGCGATTTTCATCCGAGCTATCAGCAGATCGCGGTGTTGGACTCGGTGACCGGAGAGATGGTGGAGAAGGCATTGAGTCACGAGAGAAAGGAGGAGGTACGGGCCTTTTACGCGGGACTGAAAGGGTCCGTGCGAGTGGGGATCGAAGCTAGCGGGCAGTCGCAGTGGTTCGAGCGGATGCTGGCGGAGTTGGGGCACGAGGTGTGGATTGGGGATGCGGCGAAGATCCGCGCCAGTTGCGAGCGGAAGCAGAAGACCGACCGGCGAGATGCGGAGCTGCTGCTGAAGCTTCTGGCCGAGGATCGTTTTCCGCGGATCTGGGTGCCCACGGCAGCCGAGCGAGACGACCGGCAGTTGCTCTTGCACCGTCACAAGCTGGTGCGCATGCGCACGCAGGTGAAGAACCAGTTGCAGGCGCAGGCGCTGAATCAGGGCGTGCAACGGAAGTGGAAGTTGTGGAGCGAGGCGGGAAGAAAGCAGCTGGAGTCGTTGCCGCTATTGCCCTGGGCGAGCCGGCGCAGAGCGGAGTTGCTGCAACTGCTCGATCAACTGGAGGCGTCGATCCGTGAGTTGGACCGTGCAGTGGCCGAGCAAGCTTCGGCGCGGCCGGCGGCACGGCGATTGATGACGCATCCGGGCGTGGGACCGGTCACGGCGCTGGCGTTCGCGCTGACGATGGGACCTGCGGAGCGTTTCCAGCGGGGCAAACAGGTCGCCAGCTACCTGGGACTGATTCCCAGCGAGCATTCCAGCGGCGGTCGCCAGCAACGGCTCGGGCACATCAGCAAACAAGGCAATCCGTTTTTGCGCGGATTGCTGGTGGAAGCGGCGCAGAGCGCGGTGCGCTATGAGCCGGAGATGCGTCGCGCCTATCAACGATTGGCCCAGCGGAAGTGTCGTGCGCTGGCGAAAGTGGCCATGGCACGGAAGCTGGCGGTGAGGTTGTACTGGATGCTGCGCTTGCAGGTGAACTATGCGCAGCTGATCCAGGGTTCCCATGCAGGACAGCCCGGCAGTCTCTGTGGTCGTGGTTAAGACCGGCTTATTGAGTGGGCATCCTGCCTCCCCAAAGCGTTGGGGAGTTTGAACAGGTAATCATGGTCCTGACGCGGGTTGGGATCGAATAGATGGCTGGTGGAACCTCCGCGGTTCCATCGAACGATTCGAGCACGAACCTTGGTCGCCGGAAAAAGATTTCGGGTTAAGAAAAAACACTTCCAAGCAAGTACCCGGAGAAGTGTGTCTTGACAGAGCCGACGTCGTTATAGACGGAGACTGGCCCGGTTCCCCTGACTTCACGTTTCCGGAAACCAAGCCTATCGGGTGCTATGCCGATTCAGCCCAAGCGATTATTCTGAAATGTGGGCGAAACTCTAAATATACAGCACGAGTTCGATACACACCGCGAGGTTCCGCTTCGGAAAGAAGTCTCTCTCCGATCCGTCCTACGATACGTTCTCTTGGGAGTGGCGCTTGCTTGGTCGCTGGCCGCGCTGATCCTCGTGGCTGCCCGGTGGATCAATCCGCCGACCACCGCGGTGCATGTGGAGCGCCGCTTGCAAGCTTGGATTCACCGCACCCCGTATCGCGAACGTTACGAATTCGTCCCGCTGAGTCAAATCTCGCCCGATTTTCAGCATGCGGTCATCGCCGCCGAGGATGCGCGTTTCTACCAGCACCATGGATTCGATTGGCACGCCATCGAAATCGCTGCCGAAGGCGACCTGGGAGGCGGCCGCATTCGCGGCGGATCCACGATTACGCAACAACTGGTAAAAAACTTGTTCTTTGGAACCGACCGTTCAATCCTCCGCAAGGGCGTGGAGTCCACCCTCGTCCCAGTGGCCGAATTGGTGCTCGGCAAGCGGCGCATTCTGGAACTCTACCTCAACGTGATCGAGTGGGGCCCCGGCGTCTATGGCGCCGAGTCGGCCTGTCGCTATTACTACCGAACCTCAGCCCGCAATATTGACCGCCAGCGGGGAGCCCAGCTGGCTGCCATTCTGCCGTTGCCCCTGAAGCGAAGCCCCGACCGCATGAATCATTACAGCGCAATTATTCTGGAGCGGATGCGTCAAGTGGGTTGGTAGCAAGGTCGGCGAATACAAGCGCCCGTGAAGGGATTTAACGTAATGTCGGGGCCAATTTCCGGAAGCCCCCTTACTCGCGCGTTTGATCGGCTTAATACAATAGGTCCTGAAAAACGGGGTGATCGTCAATGGACTCGACATGACGGTCACCCGACTTTTCGGGATCTGGCTCTTGAGGGCGAATTCTGGCGGTCTAGAACGCTGTGCACTGGCCCTGTTTCTGCCCGGCCGTGTTTCCCCCTCCTGTGATCGAGGAGTTTTGCTGGCATTGCAGGTTGGCACCGACAATATTGCTGAATATTTGCGTCGGCCCCGCATTGTTCTGGTCTTGCAGGTTGCCAGTGACGATATTGCTATTTACGCTGGTGGCTGCCGCGTTGTTCTGGTTCTGGAGGTTGCCGGTGACGGTGTTGTCGTTGACGCTGGTGGCTGCCGTGTTGTTTTGCACAGTGAGATTGTTACTGACCGCATTGCCGACCACGCTGACCGCCCCCGTGTTGTTCTGTATGGTGAGATTGCCGCCGACGTAATTGCCGGCGCACGAGGCGGGCGAGGCAGACCCGATCAGCACCGGGGCGCCATCGTTCTGGAACTGCAAATTGCCGTGCACGGTCGCGCCGCAAATTTGGTTCTGTCTCGTCCCCTCCGGAATATTTTGGATCTGCACGTTACCGCCGATTGCGGCGGATGGACCGATCGAGAAAGTGCCCCCGCCTTGGATTTGCACATTTCCAACAATCGCGGAATCGCTGATCGCCAGACTGCCGCCATTTAGAGTGATATTGCCTGTTATGACGCCATTCACCACGACGCAGGTCTGACCGTTCGTGATAGTCACATTGCCATTGAATGCGCCGGAGTACGTGCCATTGCAATTGTTGCCCGACTGGAGAGGAGTGCCGCCGGGAACGAAGACGATGTCCCGGAAAAAGTTGTTGCCATCGGTATTGATGGTCGGGAATGTCCCTGGGGTACCGGCGAGGCCGTTATTGCCGGCAATCGAGCTCAAGTTTTCGTTGCTCACCTGCGACGACAGCCCACCGGGAGTGTACACAAAGTAGGTGCCGCCAGTATTCACGCTGACCACGTATGTCGTCTTGGGAGCGATGGTGAGTGGATTGGCGAGAGCTTGCTGTTGCCAGCCGGACGCAGTCTCGTTGGTAAAAGTCACCGAGGCCAGCAACTGGCCCGTGCTGGACCAGATGTTACCGATATGTGTCCCGCTTTCGCTGGAGGCCTTCCAAAAGCGGACGGCCGTGATTTGGCCGGTGATGTCGCTGGTGAAAGCGGTGCCCAATTCGTAGTTGGGACCATTACTGAAATCGGTCATGGCGGGAGTTTGCGTGGTGAACAGTGTTTCACCGGCCCACGAGGGCTGAACGGCCACCAGAGCGACGAATAGCAGAGCCACAGCATAGATATAACGGATCACGCGAACGCGCATCGGTAGCCTCCGCACTTTCACCGCTGATTTGGAGCAAGGAATCCCGCCGTGTTAGGTGCATGATTGTTGCCGAACCCCTCATGCTGAAACCAAACGATTTGCCAACGCGGAGAGAGCGCGATATGCAGAAAATTGCGCTGAATTGCGAATCCTTGAGTGCCAACCCCTGAGAAACGGCATTTTCGCCGCCTGACTCTCACATACCAGCTTCCGTCCAGGATGTTCGTCCCGAGTGAAGCATCGCGAACAAGGCGCAATCTCGCCGCCCCACCGCCGGTTGTCATCCCGAACCCAGCGGCGCGGTTCGTCGATGTCCCGGCTCGTGAGATTGTCGAGCCCGAAAAGGCCGTGGCTATCACGCCGCTTTTCGGGCCTGAAAAAGTCGGTGAGGGATCTGCTTTTCGCCTTCTTACGATCCCGCCGCGCCGTTCCCCGCCCCACCGCTCGTTGTCATCCCGAACCCGGTCGCTTCGCGAACGGCGGTGAGGGATCTGCTTTTCGCTTTTTACTATCCGCTGCGCCGCTCACCGCCCGCCGCTGGTTGTCATCCTGAACCCAGCGGCGAGCCAAGCAGAGTCCGGCCTTGCCCACCCACCGCTTTGTCTGCCCTAAATTACGATCAGTTCAACCGTTCCCGTCTGGTCGGTGGCCTGTAACTTGGTAATGGAACATGCGTCAAAGCCACGCTTTCGACCTATTGCCGGAATGGTCTTCCAAGGGTGCCCAGCTATCGAGGCCTTTATTCTCCGGAAGGAGGATGTCAATTGCCCCCATTCTAGCTGTTGTTAAATGAGAAAGCGTCATCTCCTGCGGCCATGGCACCCCCAGCCAGCCGGCAGGCTGAAAAGGAGCATGACACATGCCATCGGAACTTATCCGATTTGACAAGAACACAGGGCGGCTATATCTCAGAGGTGCTAACGGGGAACAGCAGATTGTCGTCCCGCCAACAAATAGAACCGTTTTTGTGCTTATCGATGCGTCGGGCAGCATGGCAGATCGAAAGTTCGAATATGCGAAGCGGGGCGCTTTAGATTTTGGATTAGGTTCTATCGCCAAGCAGTATCAAGTCGGCGTCGTCGTTTTTTCTGACAGAACCTTGGCCTCCTCGCCTACGGCGAGCACCGAGTCCTTTCAGGCCAAGGTCAAAAAGCTTGAATGCACGAGCGGGGGGACATACCTGACTTCAGCCCTTAGGTATACGATTGATCATAAACCTGCCTATGTGCTCGTCGTAACAGACGGCCAAGTCACGGATGCTGAAGATAGTTTGGCTGTCGCCCAAGAATTGAAATTGGCTGGAACCGAAATTCTTACAATCGGTACCGACGATGCGGACCAAGAGTTTCTGAAACAGTTGGCGTCTCGCTCCGATCTCGGCGTGAAGGTCGCACCTATTCTGCTGGCAGAGACCATTAAAGACTCTACTAGGCTACTTCGATGACAAATCTCGGAGGGTTTTCCATCTGGCGTTTCATCGGTGTCTCTGCTTTCAAGTCCCGGATTTCGAGAACTATTGGGATCCCGCTGAGCCGCTCGGGAAGGGAACGTAAACTGGGACGGTTGATCTTAAGGCTCTTTGGATTCTAGTTTTCTAAAGCAGGTCATGACTTACTACAAAGTACTGGGCGTTCCTCAAAACGCGTCAATCGAGGAAATCAAGCGAGCGTACCGGAGGCTTGCTCGAGAATTCCACCCGGATAAGTTGACGGGAGTGCCGCCTTCCGTGGTTAAGCTCGCGGAAGAGAAATTCAAGGACATTCAGGAAGCATATGAGGTTCTGAGTAAGCATCGAGCGGAATACGACAGCCAGCTAGAAAGCGTAACTCAGCCTCCACTGTCTCAATCACCCCCCAAGGCACAAGGACCAGCGCATGCAGCTTCCGGTTCTGGCTCCCAGCCAGGGCCCAGTCCTCAGCCAGCATCGGTGGCTTGGAAACCGAAGCGCAAAACCGGAGTGTGGTACTTCTTCGGAAGAATCTATGGGAGTCTTCCACGGACGGCGTGGATTGTCTTCGGCGTGTTTGCCCTGTACCTAGTGTCGCTCATGGGAAGTCGGAACACTCCTGGAGCGGCACCCCAGTCCGTCTCCGACCGTAGCCCAAACGGCGGTTCCCGCCACTACTCATTTTAGCCAGCTCTCCACAGCGGAACAGGCGAAATTGGAAGACGGCGTTTCGCGCCTCAAAACATGGAGATTCACAGGTAGCTCATCCCCCACAACATTCAAGATATGGATACATGAAAATCATTTGTACGAGACGTCTGACGAGGGGCGCGGAAATGATGACATTTATCAGCTCCACGTCATGTAACACTGTTCGGGGGGCCGCGTCGGAACTTGGTCCGTCTGGCTCTATTTTGGAACGTGTACGTATGTGATGCGGTGGATCAAAGATGGCAAGACCGAGGCAACTTGTACTGCGATAACCAGCGAAATAATCACCGCTATTTCGCCCGTCCAAATTAAGGGCTGGTCGCAGCATGTTGATTATTCACCTCTAAGAAAAAACTCCGCCGACATGCCCAGTAGCCGGGAAAGACGGTGCAGAGTTTGCTGTTTTTGCCGTGGGGTCAGAGGCACAGAGCAGACAGAAGGTATCGCCATTGCCTGGATCACAATCCACTGACTCCTCTTTATCTGCGGCTTCCAGTTTTTCTGCGTCGGGTTCCGCAGCTCCGCAAGCGCTACAGTCACTCAGTTCACCCGCGCCGGAAATTGCGATAGCGCCCGATTCCGCGCAGCCAAACGCATCCGTGAAGTCACCTTTGGGTCCAAATGATACTCCGACCGCGGGAGCAACAGCTCAACAGCCTCTTGCAGTCACACGGCCGAATTTGTCCGGCTTGAGTTACCCCGAACAGCAATCGATTGAGTCGGCATGCTCGCGGGATAAGGTCCTGAACGGTCCAGCCGCATACAATCGATGCCTTGTGAGTCAGCTCGCACTTCTTGCGAACGCTCCCCGACGTCCCGATTTGTCTAGTTTGACTTACCCCGAACAGCAATCGATTGAGTCGGCATGCTCGCGGGAAAAGGTCCTGAACGGTCCGGCTGCATACAATCGATGCCTTGTGAGTCAGCTCGCACTTCTTGCGAACGCTCCCCGACGTCCCGATTTGTCCGGTTTGACTTACCCCGAACAGCAATCGATTGAGTCGGCATGCTCGCGGGAAAAGGTCCTGAACGGTCCGGCTGCATACAATCGATGCCTTGTGAGTCAGCTCGGCACAATCTTGCGAACGCTCCCCGACGTCCGATTTGTCCGGTTTGACTTACCCCGAACAGCAATCGATTGAGTCGGCATGCTCGCGGGAAAAGGTCCTGAACGGTCCGGCTGCATACAATCGATGCCTTGTCAATCAGCTCGCACTTCTTGCGAACGTCCCCAACGTCCCGATCTGTCCGGTTTGACTTACCCCGAACAGCAATCGATTGAGTCGGCATGCTCTTCGAGAAAAGGTCCTGAACGGTCCGGCTGCATACGATCGGTGTCTTGTCTATCAACTCAGTCTCTAAGAAAACAACAGTAAACTGCAAAACAGTTTCAGAGATGGGTGCCGAATCGCATCCCTTGTTTTCTAGTCTCCTTTGTGCGCTTTTCGGTTGCCGCGCGGCTGGCGCCCTCAGCGGTACCCTTTGCTCGTGCGGTAAAATAGAACATGCTCGAAATTCCCCCGCAGGCAGCGAGTGGCAGAGCATCGCGGACGGGGCGCGCCTTCCGCTCTGGCTGACTATGCGGAGGGCCTATTTTGCTTCTCGTTTTCCACAGGGGCCTATTTACGTGAGCGGTAAAATAGTTATATGTGCGAATTAGGAAGTGACCTCATTCGGCCTGTGCAGCCGCTCTTTTCGGAGCCTCGGCTGCTTCTGATCCCGTCCGCCTCCAATCCGATATTCATACCCTCGTTTACCGTCATCTTACGTAACTCCCTTGGAATCACATCTTGCACAAGACGCGAAAGGAACCCCCATGGAATCACATCCTTGCAAAAAAAATGGGGGGGTAGGGGTCCTGGGCGCACTTCGCGTGCCAAACTAGGGCGCTTAAGTAGGCTCGGGAGCGACGCGGCGGCGGGAGAACAGATACCAGCGGTGCCAGGCCTCCCAGACATTGCCAACCAGCACGCCGGCCAGGAGGTAGTACGCCGCGCCGATCCACTGAAAGATGCCGAAGCTCACCAGGGCAACGAGCACGGCGCAGACGATTTGATCCGGGTACCTGACGGGCGAAGTGGGCGGGTCTGTAAGGATGAAGAACGCGAAAAAGAGCGTGGCATGAAGATCCGGCGCCCGAAACACTTCGGCGACTCTGCCCGGCTCGCTGACGTAGGTAGTGAGCGTAAACAGGCCGAAATAGACGCCCAGGAAAACCAGCGCGAGCGGAAATTTGTTCACCCGGTCCGTTATGAAGATGCCCGTGGCGGCCAGCAGCAGCAAAGCCCAGGGTGTGATTTCAGGCAAAGCGCCCCACCAACTCTGCCCCGTATTGAAAATGTAGAACGTGGCCACAAGCGCGAGAGCCGCCGGATTGAAGATGTTGGCCGAACGAGTGCGGGCAATGTATTTACTGGCGATGGCTATGGCCGACGTGCAAGCGCCGACGTACCAGGGCTCCTGCGGCGTCAAGATCATGGCCACGATCAAGCCTGTAAGAACCGCTCCGCTGGGAAATTCCCACTCCCCGTGCATTTTGCGCAGAATCAGCAGGTCGATCGCTCCCGCGACGCCAACCGCTGCGGCGAGGCCCGGAGCAATTCGGAGGATTCCCTCGTGCGGCGCGGTGACGGCAACCAGAATCATCAGCACGATAATGAGAAGACCTTTGGGCGTCTGGAAGAATCGCCACATCGCCGAACTAGAGGTACTCATGCATGGCCTGAGTGGCATAGCGGATGAGCGCGGGCGAATCCGGCGCGACGCAATCGGTGGGAGAGTCCGGGGTGGAAAAGATCAAGCCATTCACGCCCAGGCGATCGAAGAGCCGAATCCGGTCTGCCGGGCCCAAAACGAAAGCCGCCGTTGCCAGGGCATCCGCCAGCATCGCGGTCGGAGCGATGACGGTCACGCTGGCCACGCCATTGGCTGAGGCTCCGGTGCGCGGATCGAGAATGTGATGACCACCATCGGCGCTGCGCTTTTCGTAATCGCCGGAGGTGCAGACGGCGCGGTTCGACACGCGGACGGCCTCGATCAGATCGGCGTCGCTTCGAGGATGGCGGATTCCGATCGACCAGGGTTCGCTGTCCGGATTGCGTCCGCCGAGATAAAGATCGCCGCCCGCATTGATGGCAAAATTCTCGAAGGGGAAAAGCTCGCGCGCTGCGAGATCGACCGCCAATCCCTTGGCCACGGCCCCAAGATCGATAACTAGCGGGCGCAGCAAGGTGATCGTCTTGCGCTCCGGATCGAGGCGAACGTCGTGATAGCTGACCGAGCGGGCGTAGTCGAGAGAAGTTCGGCCGGAGTCGAGAGCAGTGCGAATCTGCCGGCCGCTCCGATAGTCGCGGTTGAAGCCGCGCGTTTCCATGGCGTAGCCGACGGTGGGATCGAAGGCGCCGCCGCTCTCTTCGGCGACGGCCAATGCAAATTGCACGGCCTCGTACAGAAGCGTACTGACGGGAACCCGCACGCCGATCGGGCGGCAAGCCGCATCACTTCGCTGCCGGAGTCAAACCGCGTGCAGCACTCCTCGACGCGATCAAACCATGCGAATGCGCGCTCGACGGCCTCCTCACGAAGCATCGGCGAATGTGCTTCCGATTTGTGGCTGGCGGCGGGGCCGACCACGTGAATGGTCACAAAGGTGCCCATGCGAACGGCGGTGCGGACGATATCGTCACTCGCTCGCTTTGGACAAGGCTGCAGTGATGGCATCGGCGAATGCATAGCTGCTCTCGGTGGCACCGGAGACGTAGTCGACTTTGGCGCTCTGCCTTTCCACTACCTCTCGAGGCAAGTCCGGCAAAACGGGACTAGGAACTCGGGGAGAGATCCAACTGCAGGAGTAGCGCGTCAAGCATTGCGTGATCGCCGCCGTGACAATCTTGCCGTCCTGAATCTGAACCGAGGCTTCGATGTCGCCGTGGCGGCAACTGCCCCAACCAAGAAATAAGCCGTCCTTGTAGCTCGTTTGCACGCTCGCGGCTGCCTTGGCTGCAGGATTCGCGCCGGTTTCGGAGCCTGACGCGGGCGATTCGCCTGACTCCGAGGAGGCAGAACCTGACTTGCGATTCGCGGCAGGCGGCTTGCGGACATTCTTCTTCACCGCAGGAGTAGGAGAGGACGAACCGCCGAGTGGCTCCGCCGGGGCCGGCGGATTTTCCGGCGCGGGCGGCGGTGCTGGGGTGGCCTCCGCGACGGTTCTCCGCTGCTCCGTCTGGGAATCGAATTTATGCGCCGCGGCATTGGTGCGATGATAGCCGGCGGCGTAGATGGCCACGATCGCGGTTGAGCTTAGCGTGACCAAGCTCCTGGAAATTCGCTGGCCCGCTCCGGCACGCTCGTCGAAGTAATCGTCGGAGCGCATGGGTAGCGCGCCAGCCGCCAATCCGGCGGCCAAGAGGATAATGGCGATACCCGTGAAGATGCCCCACGAGGGGCGCCCCGCGGCGACTGACGTTCCAAATACCGCCAGTACGATCGCCAGCAATAGGAGCGTTGATTTATCCATCTGACTTATGTGCCGCTCTTTAGCGTCCTATCTTGATCTTGCGGTCTGGCCTGGGTCAAACAGGCCGAGCGCCGAAGCACGCAGGCGTGCTTGATTAGCGCCGATGCTCCTCTCGTACGCGGCGTCCTTCGCGGGCGTCGCGCCGTTCTGGCGCGCTTCGTTCATGCAGCGCATGCCGTTCCGCCGGCCTTGCTCCCGGCGCAAATCGCCGAACTTCAGGATAAGGATGAACGTATGCGCCGCGATTGACCCAAGTCCGTCCCCAGCGAGCGTTATTGATAAACACGGCGTGCCCGCCCCAATCAAAGCGGCCATAAAAACCAGGGGCCCAGCCCCAAGGCCGGTAGAATGCGCCGAGCGTCACTCCATAACCGAAGCGGATGCCGCCGCCCACAACGAAACCGGGCCGTGGCGGGAAGAAGACGATTCCCGGGTCATAAGCCGGCACGACGAGAAAAGCGGGATTGGCCGGCATAATCGTGATGTACGGTCCTCCGCCTACTACGATTTGGCCGTTGGTCCGGAGGTAACCGAAATCCCTGGCCTTGCGACGTTCCCGTTGCGCCGCGTCCATTACGTCCTGCGGCTGCGTAAGAAATGCGTTACCCAAGTCCGTGGTCCAGTTCATGTCGGAAGCCATCATGTCCAGCACAGACGGAAACGGGAGCAGCGCCTGCACGCTGGGATCCCAGGGAACCTGGTCGCCCTGAATCGCATCGGCCAGAGCTTGGCCGGTGAGGTAATGGTGCTCATCGGCCCAACGAGCGGCGTCGGGTATCTGGTCTGGAAATGTCGAGGCGGTGAGAATCTGCGCCAACAGCGGATCCGGATAGAGCGCGATTCGTGCCACCAATTGATCGAGCTGGCCGGGCGGATAGGATGGCGGCGCCTGTGCGAATAGAGCCACATGAACGAGAGAAATACCAGCGAGAACGAGCAGGAAGAAAGCGGCGTGCTTGATTCTCATTCCAATCTCCTCATCCGGTAGACGGCGCGGATTGGCAGTCCGTTGCTTGGGTAATCTTGGCGAGTAAGTGTATTTAGGTGCGCGGTCGCGGTCAACGCCATTGGCTCCGCGGGCCTTGCGTGCCGATCGTCTCTAGACCAAGCCCAAGGAGCGAGACATCTCTTCGGCTTCGTCAATCAACGAGCCTAAGCCGCCCGTCAGCCCCTCCCTCCAGAAAGCTTCGCTTCTGGCGTCGAGATCGAAAGGCGCGAGGAGCTCCACGACGTTTTTCGTCGAGCCGGAGCGCAAAAGATCGAGGTAAAGCGGTTCGAAGCGAGGGCCCAGACGGCGGCGCTGCGCGAAGAGGCTCTGCGTGAGCAGTTCGCCGAAGGCGTATCCATATACGTAGAACGGGCTGTGGAAGTGAGGAACGTAAGCCCATAGGCGATCGCTATTCTCGTAGGTGAAGATTTCGCCTTCCGGGCCATAGAGTTCCCGCGCGGTGCGCAGCCAGATGGCGTTCAACTCCTCGACCGATCGCTTCGCCGGCTGCCCCCAGGTTTTGTAGGATTCATCCATGCCGTGAAGCCGCCGTTCGAAATTCGAAAAGCCGATCTGCCGAACGATGGTGTTCAGCATCTTGTCGATCTTGCCCATGATCAATGCCAGCAGGGATTTCTTGTCTCCCGCGTGAGTCAGACGGTCCTGAAGGAAAGTGAAGGTGGTCATTTCGCCGAATACCGATGCCGTCTCGCAGTAGGCAATCGGCGCGTGGAACATCAACGGCCCCTGCGCTTCGCCGGCAAGAATGCCGTGGACGCCGTGGCCGAGTTCGTGCGCCAGAGTCATCACGTCCGTATTGCTTCCCAGATAATTCAGGAGAGTGTAGGAGACAGGCTTCCCGCCGGGCAGAACTTGCGAGGAGTTGAACGCGCCCTGGCGCTTTTCCTTGGCCACCGGCGCGTCGATGCGACGCTCGCTAAAAAAGCTTCTCACGATCGCTGCCAGATCGGGGCTGAAGCTTTGGTAAGCCGTGGTGACGATCTCCTCGGCTTCGCGGAAAGGAATTATGGTGGTATCGGCAAAGGGCATGGGCGCGTCGCGATCGCTCCAGCGGAGTACGGAAACTCCCAAATGGCGCGCTTTGAGCTTGTAATAGCGCCGCGCCAGCGGGCCGCCCAGCGACGTGACGCTGCTGTGCAGGACGTCGACCACGGCGTCAGGGATGCGGTTGGCCTTGTTGCGGCGATCCATGGGGTGCGCGTAGCCGCGTTCCTTGTCCTCCACGGCTTTTGAGCCGGCGACCATGTAGAGAGTCTGCGCGGAGTATTTTGCAAACGGGCCGCTCAAGCCATTGTTGACGACTTTCAGTACCTCGGCCCGCTCCTCTGCATCTTTGGATTTGGCGAGCGTGTGCAGCAATTCGGTGAGGCTTCTGGTGGCGCCGCGAAAACTGAATTCCAGGTCCGCCTCCAACTCATCGAAGAATTCACTCCAGGAGCCGGAGTCAAACGGGGAGCGCTTGGTCAGAGCCGACTCGACCGGTTCGGTCAGGAAATGAGGTTTGAAGAGCCGTACATGCTCGATCCAGGGACGATGCCTGGCGACGATCGGATCTCGTTCATACGAGGCATTGAGCGTCTCGTCGCTTATCTGGACAAGTTCCAATTCGAAGAAGGTGAGGTACTCGCCCAGGAAGGCGCTCAATTCCCGCTGAACCTGGGCGTGTTTGGCTTTGATCGCCGCGTTCGCCAGATCCGTGCTCTCGCGCAGGGATAGATACGATGCGATTTTGCCCTGTAACATCTCGATTTCCGAATAGTCGCCGATGGACGCACTCAAGCGTTCTGCGAGCTTGCCCTTGTAGCTGCCGGCGAAGCGTTTGGCCATGGCCTCGAGCGCTTTCAAGTCCGAATCGAGCTGAGGATCGTCGATGCCCGAATAGAGGATGCCGAGGTCCCAACGAACTTGTTCCGTACCTTCGATGGCGCTTGCGTTGGCCGCCTTCGCCGCGTCTGTTGCATTTATGGTGTTCGTCGCTTCGATAAGCATGGCTCTCCCGAAATCTTCGTAACTAAGGATACCTGATATTGCTCGCAGCCCAACCCGCATCTCGAAGCAACTCCCGCCTGGTTTGACGCTGCATGGCGATTTCGCTAAGATGAGTTCGCGGGGTGGAGCAGTCTGGTAGCTCGTCGGGCTCATAACCCGAAGGTCGCACGTTCAAATCGTGCCCCCGCAACCAATTAAATAATTAAGCAGCAGGGGCTTCCGGGGCCAGAACCGGAAGCCTTTTTTCTTTCAGTTGCAGAGAGCACGCCGTGGACCTCTGAGTTCCGTACTAAATTCCCCGCCGCGGCTCCGGCACAAGGGAGCGCGCTCGTAGCCAACTGTGCAAACCGGCTCGTAAATCGATTCCTTTTCGTGCTGATTCAGGTAGACTGGAATTACCCCCTTCCTTGAGGCGGCCTTTTGCCCGCGTCTTTTCCCTTGCACCTATTGCGGGCCGAAAGCCCTTGTGTCCTCACATTCGTAATCGATGCGTTTGAACACGCGTTTGAACACGCGTTTGAACCCGCATTTGAACGACGGATAGGACAGAATTGTGACTAGATCCAGCTCCGTAGGCCCACTTTTAGTGCGGGCAGGACTCATTGACTCCACCGGGCTCAGCCGTGCCATAGAGGTTCAATCCAAGAGCAATGTCTCTTTGGGCAGGGCGCTGGCCAACCTAGGGTTGGCGAATGAAAACGCCGTGTCCGCAGCCATCGCGCAAGGATTGCGAATCGAGTGTTTGAGCGCGGAACTCCCCGAGATCGCGCCAGCACTCGAGGGCCTTCTTCCCATGAAATTCTGCAAGAGCCACTTTGCGGTGCCTTTGAGCATACAGGGCAATTCCCTTCGCCTCGGCATGGCTGATCCGCTGGACTATCCAACCATCCAAGATGCCATGTTTCGAACCAACAAAGAGGTGGTTCCTGTGGCAGCGAGCCAGACTGCGATTGAAACGCTGTTGAACAAGTTCTCCCTGGCGACCATCGAAGCTGAGGAGACTTACGAAAGCTTGACAGGCGCCGTTCCCGAAGGCGAGGTAATCGCGACGGAAGCCGCTGAAGAAGCAATCAACGCGGCCAAGCTGGCGTACGATACAAATCTTGCTCCTGTGGTCCGCCTGGCGAGCGCGAAATGAGGACAATATGACCCCAGAGGTATTGGACCGGGGCGCCCTTCTGGAAACCGTGGAGAACGACGCCGGATTTCTCAAGACACTTATCGGAATATTTTTGGCCGATTGCCCGGGGAAGTTAGCGGCGATCCGGGCGGGAGTGGTTGCGCGCGACCCTCACGAAGTCATGCAAGCCTCGCATAGCTTGAAAGGGTCCGTCAGCGTTTTTGGTGCGAAGAGCGCTGTCGATGCCGCGCAGACCCTGGAGTCTATGGGGCGTGAAAGGAAGCAGGAAGGACTAGGCGAAGCCTTTGCCGCGCTCGAACGGGAAATAGCTCTGGTTACTTCCGCTCTCGAAAAAATTGCCGAGGAAGCACCCTAATGATGATGGTCTCGTTGCCGCAGTTCTTCTTTCAGGGCCTCTTCGCCCGCAAGACCGGTCCAGGCGCGAAGACATCGATTCGTCGCGCTTGTTTGCGGAGTCAACCGTAAACCAGAGGTAAGCAATCGCCATACGCGCGACATCTCCCGAATCGCCACTACAATAGTCCAGGGTTTCGGGAGATGCAAAAAACATGAGCTGGTTCTTCTGGGCTTTGCTGTCGGCTTTTTTTGCGGGTTTGACGGCAGTGCTTGCAAAGGTTGGAGTCGAGCACATTAACTCCAACTTAGCGACGGCCATCCGAACGGTGGTCATTCTGATCTTCGCCTGGTCCTTCGCGCTTTTCACGAATACGCAATCCATCTCGACCATCGCAAGGCGAACCTGGATTTTCCTGATTCTATCGGGCATTGCGACAGGCTTATCCTGGCTATGTTATTTCCGAGCCTTGCAGCTGGGCGAGGCCTCGGAGGTCGCTCCGGTCGACAAATTGAGCGTGGTGATCGCGATCGTGCTGGCTGCCATCTTTCTCCACGAGCGCGTCACCTGGCACCACTGGCTCGGGGGCGGCCTGATCTTAGCAGGCGCGTTGGTGCTGGCTTTTGCTTGAACGCTCCATCCAGAAACTTACATTACAATTGACGCGAAGAATCAAAGGGTAGGAAAATAGGCCGTCCAAGGAGCACATCCGATGCGATCGAAGTTAGGAGTATTCGTTACTCTGGTTGCTACACTTCTGGCTTTCTCAGTTCCCACGTTCGCTCACCACGGCAACGCGGCGTACGACACGCAAAATTCCGTCACCGTGAAAGGCACGGTTACCGATTTCCGCTACATCAATCCGCACTGCCAAGTCTATTTCGATGTAAAGAACAGCAAAGGCGAAGTAGAGCACTGGCAGGCCGAACTCACGGCTCCCAACAAACTTAGCAGAGCAGGCTGGACCAAGCACAGCCTGAACCCGGGTGATGAGATTACGGTAACTGGATTTCAGGGGAAGAACGGCGGCCATTCGATTTGGATTCGGAAGCTCGTCGGTCCAGACGGCCAGCCCATGCAGCTCTCGGAAGATTAGTCTCTGGCACGGCGAGGTCAATCGCAGCACTTTAGGAAGTGAAAATGATAAGAAGGCATTTCGATTCGATATTGATTGTGGCTGGGTTGCTGGCAATTCCCTGCGCCTTGCACGCTCAGTATGGTACGGGCAAGGCGATTACACCGCAGAAGAATAGTGCGCAGCCCGCAGAATCCGATGCTGCACCCGCCCCGGCGCCAACCCACGATTTGAGCGGCGTGTGGATGATGCGCAATCCGCCAGGGTCCAATCGCGGATACACGAATTTTACGTATACCGATCCCAAAGCGAGCCCGCCCTCGCTGACTGCCTGGGGCGAGGAGAAATTCAAGGAAGCCAAGGACTCCAATGGCGGCGCCTACACGCTGGATCAAACCAACGATCCGGTCCTCACCAGGTGCTATCCGCCAGGCACCCCGCGGGTCTACTTTCATCCCTACCCATTCGAATTCGTGCAGGCGCCGAAATTCATGCTCATGGTATTCGAATACGACCATACGCTCCGGCGCATTTACACGGACGGGCGGCCGCTTCCCGATGATCCGGACCCCAGCTGGATGGGCTATTCGGTAGGCCATTGGGATGGAAACACCACGTTTGTCGTGGACACCGTGGGCTTTAACGAGAAGACTTGGCTGGATCGGCTGGGGCACCCTCACAGCGAACAGCTCCATGTGACCGAGCGATTTCGCCGGGTCGATCGCGATCACCTCGAGCTGGACATAACCATGACGGATCCTAAGGCGCTGGCCAAGCCCTGGACCACCACGTTCTACTATCAAAACCGGCCGGATTGGGAGCTTGGGGAGATCACCTGCTCGGGAGACTACCTGGATTTCAGCAAGTTCGAAAGCTTCAGCGCCAAAGATAGCGATAAAGATAAAGACGCAACGGCGCCTAAATAAGACGGATCTATTGAGGCCTCGGTGGAGTCGTCGCTCAGAAGCCGCAGCGGCCCCGCCATCATAGTGCCGACTGCTCGAGATTGATCGCGGAGAGCTAGCCGCGATTAGCGATGTCTCGGTCAATTCCGAGCTAGAGGCTCGGTCTCTTATGCTTACGACCCACTGCGGCCAAGCTGTTTCAGGTTGACGCTAGAGCTCTGTAGACTTATGCTCTTGATCCAAGAAACGGCTCAACGTCGCAAATTCCGGTTTAAAGGTGCGCTATGAACTCCCAGCGGATCGGCCGGCCATCGAAGCGAACCTGTCTGTCAGTTGTAGCATTGATGGCTATGCTCTGGACTCTTCCGGCGCTGGCTCAAGTCGACCTCACGGGTTCGTGGCGTCCACTTCCACGCAACCAGGACGGTAGCGGGATGGTTAGCGATATCGCCGGCGTGCCCGTCGATGACGGCGACCGCTTGAGAGTGCAAACCTGGTCTCCGGAAGATTTCGACATCACAGAGTGGAGTTGCCGCCCCCACCCCTGGGACTATTCGTTGGAGGGTGACCGCTCCCCAATACGATTCTGGGCCGACGCCGATCCAACCACGCAGAAGATCATCGCTTATCACGGCCACATTAATATGGAGGAGCAGGAGGTGACCATTTGGATGGATGGCCGCCCGCATCCTCCCGAGAACAGCCTGTACACCTGGAGCGGATTTTCGACAGGGGAATGGGACGGCGACGTCCTGGTGGTGACCACGACGCACCTTAAAGAAGGATACGAGCGCCGCGATGGACTCATGCGCAGCGATCGGTCCGTTATACGCACTCGCTGGCGCCGAATCGGCAACTACCTGCAGGCGACTACTATTCTTTACGATCCGGTCTACATGACGGAACCGTACATCCGAAGCAGCATGATGTGGGTCCTCGACCCGACGATGCGGATGCCCCCCTATCCGTGTGAAGAGGCGACCGATACTGCTGTCGCCCGCGGCGTGGTGCCGAGCTTCCTTCCCGGAAAGAGCCCCTTGCCCGCGCTGAACAAGGATTTGACGGATAAGTTCGGAACGCCCTATGAGCCAAGACTGGGCGGAGCGGAGACGATGTATCCCGAATACATCAAGAAGATGAAAACCATGCCTCGGCCTCCGAAGGTTGTCGGAGTGGCGGCAGCCGAAGGGCAGCGATGAGCCGGCCGAGCGTGGTTGCCGCCGCGGCGTCTATCGTTTTGCTGGGAGCGGCCTGCCTTTGCGCGCAGTCGAAGCAGAGCCGCGCTCCGTGGCCACCGAAACTCACCGGCCCCGCGCCCGGCGAAATTCAGATTCTTCCGGTTCAGGGCAATGTGTGGGTGCTGATCGGGGCAGGCGCCAACATCACCGTGCAGGCGGGCAACGAGGGCATCCTGGTGGTGGACACGGGAACGGCCGCGATGAGCGGCAAGGTGCTGGCAGCCATGGCGACGATCTCCAAGCGGCCGCTGCGCTATATCGTCAACACCACCGGGTCCGAAGATCATACCGGAGGCAATGAAAAAATCGCCGCGACCGGCGAAATCATCCCGTATGACGAGGGCGATGCCGCCAAGATTCAGAATACGCTCAACACGCACAAGGCTTCGGTGATCTCCTATCTCACCGTGTTCGACAGGATGACGGGGGAGGACGGCAAATTCCCGGCGCGGCCGGAAAGCGCGTGGCCGGACAACACGTATTCCTCGCCGCAAAAAAGACTGTACTTCAACGATGAAGCCGTCATGATCATGCATCTGCCCGCGAATACGGACGGCAACAGCATCGTCTTTTTCCGCAAGTCGGATGTCGTGAGCGCCGGGGATCTGTTTGACCTTACCCAGTATCCGATCATCGACTTGAAAGCCGGCGGAAGTCTTCAAGCCATCGTGGACAGCCTGAACAAACTTCTCGACGTCACCGTGCCCAGCGCGTACGCACAAGGCGGCACATTGGTCATTCCCGGGCATGGCCGCATCGCCGACCACGGCGACGTGGTGTACTACCGCAACATGCTGGCCATCATCCGCGACCGCATGCAGGACATGATCAAACGGGGCATGACACTGGAGCAGGTAAAGGCGGCGCAGCCGACGCGCGATTACGATGCCCGATATGGCAAAAAGACGGGCTCGTGGACCACGGATATGTTCGTAGAGGCGGCGTACCGCAGCCTCAGCAAATAGGTCGAAAGGAGAATCTCATGAAACGCAGGATCTTCATGCTCGCGGCCGTCGTTCTTCTGGTGGGAGCCGGCCGGGCTTGGGCGCACCACTCGTTTAATGCGGAGTACGACGGGACGCAGAAGGTCCAAGTCGAGGGAAGCGTGACGGAGTTCGCCTGGCGGAATCCGCATTCCTTCATGAAGATCGATGTGATGGGCAAAGACGGAACGACCGAGAGCTGGACCCTGGAGTGGGGCTCGGCCACCCAGTTGGCGAACTCCCAGATCACCAGAACCACGCTCAAGCCCGGCGACAAGGTCGTCGTGAATGGGCGGGCTTCTCGCGATCCCTCTGCCCATCGAATGCTCCTTACGGACGTGAAGCGGGCGAGCGACGGATGGGAGTGGCACGGGCAGGCCAGGTAGGCAAGGTAAAAGCTTTGATAGACCTCAGAGGCAATGTGAAGAGTCGGGCTCGAGTAGTGCACAAAAGCGCGCCGTGGATCCGCATGCCTATCCTGGCGCTCCTCGCGGGTTTCGCCACGCTGGTGGGTCTCGCGGCGATCGATGCGCATGCCCAGGGAGCCGGTGCGGCACAGGCCGCGGCGCCGCAGAAAACGGCGCGCGCCTCCGCGCCGAAAGACTTTACGGGCTACTGGGTCTCCGTCGTGACTGAGCAGTGGCATCTACGAATGCTTATGCCGCCCAAGGGCGAATTCACGCTGCTGCCGTTGAATGCCGAGGCGCGTGCCGCCGCGAACATGTGGACCCCGGCGCAGGATGCCGGTAACGAGTGCCGCGCCTATGGCGCCCCGGTGATCATGCGGGTGCCCGGACGGCTGCACATTCATTGGGCGGATGACAACACCCTGGAAGTGGATACGGATGCGGGAAAACAGACCCGCCTATTTCATTTCGGAGCTTCGGCGCGGCCAGCGGACTCGCAGCCAACGTGGCAGGGTTATTCGGTTGCCACATGGGCGGGCACTACCATCAGTCGCACCGCCAAAGTGCCTGGGCCCGAGGGCGATATCAGAGTGGTGACCACACAGCTGAAAGCGGGGTACCTGCGGAAGAACGGAGCGCCCTACAGCGAAAAGACCACAGTCGAGGAGTACTTCGACACGTTTACCGAGCCCGACAATAACTCCTGGCTCGTGGTTACCTCCATCGTCACCGACCCGCAGTACCTGACGGATCCGTACGCGTACACCGTTCACTTCAAGAAGATTCCCGACGGCCAGGGCTGGGATCCAGCGCCCTGCGTCGCCGACGAAGTCCGCTAAAGGTTAATCCCGAGACAGATTCTGCTAACAGGGCTGTTAAGCAGAGCGGCGTTCGGATGCCTTCCCTTCCCGCCAAGATCTAATTCACGTTGGGCTTGTTGAATTTCGACGCATCCGCAGGGAGATTCAACTGCACTTGGGTCAGATCGGCAGTCGACTTTCCATCGGTCCAGGTCATCACCCAGTGGAAGGGCTCCTTCACGCCGGAAACGTCTCGATAATCCGAGTAATCCACTTGCGTGGGTATGAACCCGACCGCTGTAGGCCTATAGCGCACCTCGCGCACCAGCAGGCCGGATTGCGCATCGAAATAAAGTTTTATGGGAGTTTTGCTGGCCGTCATTCCCTCAACGACTTGCACCGGGCGATCGTCGATCTCCGTGCTTGGGAAGCTGCTCCGCCAGTCGGCCAGGTATTGCTTGATGCCCCCGGGAAAAAAGAGGCTGGCATCGAATTTTGCGCCGTCCAAATCGCCTCCGCTGAGCGGCAAGAGCGGGTAGAGGCCGTGGACCTGGGCGTTCCATCCGGAGCGGCCGTCGAAGGTCTTGATCACGTCTCCGAGTTTGGCATGAACGATGATCGTGCTCTGGCTGGGAGCTTTGGCATAAACTTCCAGCGGCACTTTCTCATCGCTGGTATCGAATCCCTCGTAACTCCCTTTTGCTGCATAGCTGGTGATCGTTGCTAACTTCTGCGCCCCGCCCAGCGCCTTGATGTATTTGTCGAAAATTTGATCGGGCGTCGGTAGTCCTGGAGTGGGATTGGTCTCGAGTTCAACCTCGTTGGGATCGTCGGTAGGAGTGTTGTACTGCTCAACCAGGCTCACGATGTTCTTGGGCTTGGAGCTCGTGCGGTGGCAGGTATAACAGGTCACCACGGGCTTTGCGCCGAAATAGTTCTGATTGATCGCCCTGACCATGAGGACCATCCTGCGCGCAGACTGTTTGAGCGGCGTGTCGGTGGCATACTGGCTCAAGTCGTCGATGGCGTCGGCGGTATGACACTCCGTGCAGTTCAAGCTCAGTGCGGCGGCAAAGAATCCCATGGTGCCCATGAATTCGTCTACCGGAATCCCTTTGAGCACCTGCACGTTCTTGAACACCTGGTCCGACATCAGCGGCTTTTCCTGGGTCGCGGCTTGGCCGCTGGCCAGCACGGCACAGAACAAGCACATTGCTGTAGCTGCGACGAACCGAGTGAGGGTGGGGCCCAATCCCAACTTCATGTTGTCTCCTTGGCGCTTTCTTTCCCGGCGCAAGCCTCAAGCATTTTCACAAGACCGTTACGGCCTTGGACAAGCCCGCAAGCGCGGTCCGCCTACTTCTTTCGCATCATGACCTGAAAATCCACCAGTTCGGGATGATCTGGAACCCAACTGATGGACGTAAACGTTTCGCCATCGGCCGACGCGGTATAAATCGCCCATTCAGTAGCTTTGCCGTTCGTGGTCGCCAGCCGCATGATCACATAAGGCGAGAGACGCCAATGGGTCAGCGTCCGTTTCTGATCGTTGCTCCGAGCGCGCGGATCCGGATACTCCTTACCGTCCAACTTGGCGATGTAGGAGTAATTCGGCGGCTTTGCGGGATCATTGATGAGAGTGTTTCGAACTCCGTCGTCGCCTTCCGGCGCCAATATCCGCATGTGCTGCGTCGTGAAAGTTGGTTGTTCGTCCAGGCGCTTGCTGTACGACTTGCTCATGTCCATCACCCACGTTCCGAAAATAGGATCGGTGGGTTTGGCCTCTTGTCCGAAGGCCCGAAAATGCACCAACAAGATCGCCATCGCCAGCGTTACAATGAGGCCCGCGCCGTAAGCGTATTTGCGCATAAGTCTATCCCTCCGGACTGACCGTTTGGTGCACGGCATTATACGACGATTGAGAATTGGAAAAAATAAATTACAGGCATTGCCCGGGTGGGGGCCACGGTTCTAATATTCCAGCCGGCAGCGGACACTGAGTGTTGCGAGAGAGACTGGGCCTGAGAAAGCTAGCGCTTGCAAGTTATCGCGTTCTGGTATATTTGGGCACACAAGGGAGACTAGATTATGGATCGAGTGCTCGCCTATAGCGGTGCTAGAAGTGCCGGGACCCTGCTCGTGATTTTGGGAATTGCCATGATGCCCGCTTTCGCTCAGAACGACAAGCGAGAGCTCCCGCAACGGATCCACGCCGAGCCACCGGGCGGAGCTCCCCCCGGGCAGCGGATGGGCATCCGGATCTCTCTGGAGTGTGGTTTCCAAATGGCGCCGGAATGGACTTAGAGGCCGTGGCGCCGAACGACACCGCCATACCGGGGGCTCCCACGGCCGACCCCGACGCACGAAGGCAGTTCGATGCCAAAGCAACTCCCGAAGAAAGACCGCCCTTTCAGCCTTGGGCGGCCGCAAAAATCAAGGCAATGACTCCGGCCGAGCGTGAATTAGGGAAGTCGTCGGTGAAGTGCGCGCCGCGCGGCGTTCCGGGCATGTTCATGGCCACGCCCTATCCCATCCAGTTGGTGCAAACGCCAGGACAATTGGTCCAGCTCATGGAATTGAACAACAACTTTCGCGTCGTGCACACCGACGGCCGGGCACATGCCAAAGACCCAGAGCCCGGGTTCTACGGTGACGAGACCGCCCACTGGGACGGCGATACGCTGGTTATTGATACCATCGCGCTGGATGAAAACACCTGGAACGACCTCAATGCATGGTTTCACAGCGATCAGGAACACGTGGTGGAGCGCCTCAGCCGCCCCTCCATGAATTACCTCATCTATCAGGTCACTATCGAAGATCCCAAGGTGCTGACCAAGCCCTGGACTTCCGTGCCTCGCCGTTGGACACTCGGCCACGAAGACCTGGAAGAATACTTCTGCACGAATAACGAGGAGCAGGAGCAGTATCAGCTGTTGGAGGAAAAGGAAAAGCAGTCGACAAAATGAAACGAGTCGCCTGCAAATGGAAAGGCAGTGCCTGGCCCGGTGTAGCGGGACTACACGAGCTTGAAAAGTAAAAGAGACGTGGCGTAAGCTTCTACGGTTCTTTCTAACGCCGGGTCATATTCCTGGCCGGTCATTCGAGGAGACATGCGATGAGGTTCAAACCCGCTGTTCTGATGGCAGGCTTGGCTGCGCTGATTACGGCGGCGCCTGCGTTTGCGCACCACGGATTCGCCGTCGAGTTCGACGGAAGTAAGTGCATGGACGTCGCGGGCACGTTGACGGCTATCGATTGGCAGAACCCTCACGCGTATTTCCACATGGACATCAAGGGCGCCGACGGCAAAACGGAGAACTGGACTTTTAAATGTTGTCAGTGGTAGCGATGAAGCGAGCGGGAACCGATAAGCAGGATTTCCTGGATAACATCGGTAAGCCCATCACCGCGCGGATATGTCCCTCGAAGAATGGCTCGGTAAACAGAGGCGCCGCGGAAAGCCTGAAGTTACCCGATGGCCGAGTGCGTGTGGTTGGCCAATACGTTGAAGGCGGCAGGCCCGGCGGCGGCCCCCCCGCCCAATAAGGCTGGCTTTGCCGACACTGGAGTTGGCGCTGCACGCTGAAACAGGCGTTTACCCGGCTTCAGACGAAGATAATCCCCGCACGATTAGCGCGAAATCTCGCTCCGCGACAATCGAATGCCCGGAACGCTTCGCGTCTAGAACAGGAATTTCAGTCCAAGCTGAATCTTGCGCGGTCCTCCCGTTCCAATCACCGGGCTGTTGTTACCCACGTCCGGCGTTGCGAGAGACTCACCCAAGCTGCTGGGCGAATTAAGGCTGGTTTGGGGAAGATTGTACTCAGTCGAGTTGATCACGTTGTAGATTTCGGCGCGGAACTGGGTGGTAAGACGTTCCGTTAACTTCCAACCTTTTATTATGGAAAGGTCCCACTCAGAGAAGCCCTTGCCGTAGAGCTCATAGCGGTTCATCGTTCCGAAAGTTCCCTGAGCGGGGGGAACCATCACCGAATTGCCAACCATGTAACAGCCTATGCTGTTGAGGGACGCCGTCCCAGTCTGTCCTTGCGGACCCACTTGTTCAGCGGCCGCCGCGTTGACGCACGCTTGAGGAAGTCCAATCGTGCATCCCGAACCTGCAAATTTGCCGGCTGCTGCGGAGTAACACGGGATCGGGTGGACCCGCCAAAACCCCAAAGGTCATGGGCGTTGCCCACCAGCGTCCAGCGGTCTTGCCCTTCACCGGTTCCGCTCAAATCATCACCCGCATCAATCACGTTATAGGGCCGGCCGGAGGATATCGTGAAGGCCGAGGCGAGCTCCCAACCTTCGAGCAATTGGGCGAAGGACTTCTTTCCAGGAATCTGATATACGGGCGTAAAGGTGAAACGATGGCGAAGATCGTCGAGGCTGTTTCCATACTCGGCAAACGGGTTAAGGTTGTTTTGCGGAACAACCATGCTTGTTTCCACCGAGCCATCGTCGAGAGAATGAGAATAAGTATACCCTGCCTTAAAGGTGAGTCCGTGGGCGGCCCGGGCTGTCACAACCGCCTGTAAGGCGTTGTAATTGGAGACAGCGCCAAAGGACCCTAGCCAGAACACTTTCTGAAACCATGGGAATTGTCCATTGGCCGTGAAAGGACGCCTTGCCTGCTCCTGCGCGGACACATTCGTACCGGGAGCGGGCGCGTTAAGGTCGGTATAAGCAAACAGGTGCTGCCCGTGATTGCCAACGTAATTCACGTCTAGGGTAAGGTTGCGCGTGAGGGCTCGCTGTATCCCCAAGTTCCAATTGAGAACCATGGGATATTCGAGGTGTGGCGCCACACCTCCTATCGAGCAAAAGGTGATGTTGGTGCAAGATGCTGATGCATTGAGGTAGTTGGAGAAGATCGGCGTGTTGAGAGCCCAGGGCAGAGGAGAAGTGGGCGGAGTGATCGCGTAGCTTGCCAGATTGATCGTTCCACCCGGTGTTGTCGCCGTCCTGGTACACGTGGCGAGACCTGAAGCGGTGCATCCAGCTCCCATCGTCAATCCGGTGGGCATGGTCTGGATCTGCGAACCCGGAGTGAAAAAAATCTGGGTGACGGGATTTTGATACATGATGTTGAACCCAGCACGGACGACAGTTGTGCTCTTCCCGGTCACGTCCCAAGCCAGCCCAATGCGTGGCCCTATGGCCCAGGGATCCAGTTTGTACAGGGGACTGCCGCTGCTTTGCTGGACCATGCCAGATGCGGAAGCCGGAGAGAAATCGCCGAATAGGCCGTTGGCCTCGTTAATGGTGGTTGTGTACTCGTATCGAAGGCCAAGGTTCAGAGTGACCTGTGGAAGGATGCGCCAGTCATCCTGTGCGTAGCCGGCGAATGATTTGTACGTAAAACTTCGGGGAATAGTCCCAACCTGCATGGTTCCTGAGGTGGGAACCCCGTCCAGGAAATTTTCGAGCACGGTCGAGCCGCTGAATGCGTTCACAGTGGGTGAGAAGCTAAGTGTGCCTGCGCTCTTATTAAGATTGAGGCCTACCAGCCCACGGTCAAAAGATATCTCGCCCCCGAACTTGAATATATGGTTGCCGTGGGTGTAAGAGACGCTATCCAACCAACGGTAAATGCCGCTTCGGGCGGAACTGCCTGACTCTCCCGCGAGAACCGGGTTGTTGTTGTTGAAGCCGGTAATCGTGACAGCCGGGAATCCGCACTGGTTCGCGCCCGTCACAAACCCGAAATTCGAATAATTTGGCGCGTTAGAAACGGGATTGCAATCATAGGCATTATAGACGGCCATCAGGGAGTGATCGAAGCCGAAGCGCGCGTCGTTGACCCAAGCTGAATTGGGAGTCCAGATCCACACGGCTCGGGCCACGTCACTGTTTACGCCCAGCGGAGTCGACCAGTACGGCTGAGTTACGTTGCTGATCGCGTCAGTGACGAATCCACGACCCGTGAAGATCTCGGCGTTGAGGCTGTTATGATCATTCAGGTGGTAGTCGAATTTGGCCACGCCGTTATTCGTGCCGCCGGTGAGCAAGTAGTCGATCGGAAATTGAGTAGTCGCAAGATTGTTCGAAAACAAGCCTTTGTTCGGTGTGCATTGCACTGCCGGCGTAACCACGCAACCCGCTAAGTTCAAGCTAAGTTGCTGTCCCGAAGTTACAGCTGCGGGATTCATGAAGCCCTTTTGGATCATTTGATTGATCGCATCCGGGAAGCTGTTCGTGGGCGACCCCACTGGGTTCCCCGCCGTTGCCAGGGATATGGTCGTCGGAACGATTGTGTTCGTGGGATTACCAATGGCCTCGTTCTGCCCCTCGTAACTGAGCAGGTAAAAGAGCTTATCGGTTTTGATCGGTCCGCCGATCGTTGCGCCGTAATCCTCGAACTGTGTCGGCGTTTTGAAAGGGAAGAACGGGTTTCGGGTCATCAGGGCAGTATCACGCCCGATAGCAAAGGCACTTCCGTGGATCGTGTTCGTCCCCGATTTCATCCCCACGCTGATCTGCGCTCCGGGCCTCCAGCCGTATTCGGCCTTGGGATTTTCCACAATATTGAACTCTTGGACAGCATCGGGTGGAAGTATTACAGCCTGTTCGGGGGCCGCAGCCGGATACCCTACCGCGATGGGCTGTTGAGTGTAGTAGGTCATCTGATCGGTCACGCCGTCGAGCACATAAACGTTGTATTCAGAGCGAAGGCCGTTGGACCACTGCTGCGGTCCCGCGCCGGAGCCGGGCCTTGTTAACATCCCAGGGTTATAGGTGAGTGCCTGAAGAAAATTGTGCCCCGCGATCGGAAGGTCGGAGAGGGTGTCGCCGCTGATCGTACCGCCGAGCTGGGCGTTCGTGGTGGTGATGGCCGGGACGTCAGCCGTGACCGTCACCGCCTGCGTCTGCTCGCCAGGCTGCAAGGTAAGGTCGATGTGAACATCCTGACCGACACCCACCGAAATGCCTTGACGCTCCATCGATTTGAAACCCGTGAATGCCGCGCGCACGCTGTAGGTGCTGGGAATCAGGTTGGGAGCGGAATACGCGCCGGCAGCATCCGTGGTCAAGGTCCGGGTGATGCCCCTCTCTACGTCGGTGACGGTTACGGTGGCGCCCACGACTACTCCGCCGCCCGAGTCGTTCACGTTGCCGCTAACCCGGCCCAAGTTTTGAGAGTAAAGAGGCGCGCACAAAAGCAACGGCAAACCCAGCGACAAAAGCCGCAAGACACTTTTATAGCCTGCGCACTTTATGACGCTATGGAACGTGAAAGGAGCGAGCCCCATAGAAGCACCTCCAGATCGTTGTCTAAAGATTCTGCTTAAGATGGCCCCTGGAATCCGTATGGGCGCAGATGGAAGCATAGAACCGACGCGGTTGTCAACGAAAGAACGCGCATGGCGACGGGTTTTCTTTTCGAGATGACGGCCAAGCCGGTATCGAAATGGCGCGATTACTTGGCAGCGGGATCGGCCACCAAACTCCTGTACGTGGCCATCTCCGAGGGCGAGCAACGCTGCTCAGCCATGGCGAAGTCGGCTCCCATCAATTTGAAAGGCAATTTGTCCAAGGCCACCCAAGGTTTGGTGTAAAACTTCGGATCGTCGAGTGTGACCGTCAGTTCCAGTGTGTCATGGTCGACGCGATGGAACCGTTCTTCCACGCGTAACGCGCTGCTGTGCGGACGGCCTGCATTATCCACCCAACTCCTCTCATCCGTCCCAATCGTTTGCACCACCAGCGTGGTATTGTCCGCCCACTTGGCGGTCGAGTAGCCGTCCCATGAGGGGTCGGGATCCTTGGGAAGTTCCCGGCCGTCGGTCCAGAGGATGCGCCAGGTTTTCTCGCGCGGATACAGGACGATAACCTGCAACGGCGTCTGAATGATCTGCACTGCCGATACTCGATGCAGATCCTGACGGGGCATTCCCAACGGTTCGCAGCCGTCCGCCGGGTCATTTGTTTTCGCCGCGGGGACCGCCGTAACTCCAAATTCCGGCTTATTGGCGTGATAGGCTTTCAACCCCTCGGCGCTGTAAGGCGGTTCATGCTTTGGGTCTCCGTCCGATGGCATCGCCCCGGCCCCAAATACCTGGCCGCCGCCCCGGTAGCCAAACTCGTCGATCCCCACTGAATTCCAAGTTCCCGAAATGTCATGCGGCGGAGCGGAAGCCGCCTTCTGCTTATCGGAGGGCCGGGCGACCGCGCGGCCCCAAAAGTCACCAGCGGCGTCGCCCCCATTTTGCGAGTCATCCTCCGCGCCGCCTGAAGCGCAGTAATATTGGCCGGCTCCTTGGCAGATGGGAGGGAGCGACGCTTTCGTTTTGTTTCCGATTGGCTTTTCACCCGCGGCGGTTTGGGCGCTCGCGGCCGATGAACACAGCAAGACCGCGACACCTATCCAGGCGCCGGCTATGAAATGCTTCTGCATCGGTGAACTCCTTCGTGTGTAAAAATCGGGCCCTCTGCTTGATCTGACAGAGGCGAGACCCGCCTATTCAGCGCAGCATTTCCGATACTTTGGATCTTACGGTAGTTCCGTGTTTACGATTCGGCCATCGGGAAGCACGAGTCGATGGATACGTCCGACGGGCTGCTCGTTCTTGGCTGGGATCACTGTAACGGTGACTTTATCTCCAGGCTTCAGTGAGTCTTTGTTGAGGCGAATGCGCGCTTGGTTCGCGCTGGGAGCGCTGCTTTCGACAATCCAATGGACGACGTTTCCCTTATCGTCGGTTACGTCAAACTTAAGAACGGAATGCGGGTTGGCCACCATCCATTGGGTCACGACCCCCGTCAACGTCACTTCCTTTGTTGTGTCGTATGCCGCGTTCCCGTGGTGCGCTAATAATGTGGCTTGATCGGCCAGCATCCCTGCAGCCAAAAGGAAGATCACTGCCGGCGTATTTCTCACGTCACGCCTCCTTCAACGTCTAGTAAGCACGTGCACAATCAGCACGCATCTTACCCGGAGTCGAACTCCCGGACTGATTGGAATTAGTGGGATCATCGTATCCGCCGAACGGAATAGTGTCAACACAGTCGCGCTCTGCGCGGCTTCTACGGGATATCGTTCCATTTTTCGACGAACGTCCCGGCTCTCCCGGTTTTAATTCAGCGATGCACTCGAGCGGATTGAACAAAAACAAGATGTATTGACGGCCGAGACAACCGAAGCGTATATTCTGGCAGGTTCACAGAGGACTCCTAACTTTCGCCAAATATTTGGAGAATAGCGATGAAGAATAGGCTCGTGCTGATGTTCCTGATGATCGGTGTTTTGGCAACTTCCGCTCCGCTGTCCGCGCATCACGGAAACGCGTCGTACGGCCATGCCAAACAAGTCACTTTGAAAGGAACTGTGACGGAATGGGATTGGGGCAATCCCCACACCTTCCTGAAGGTAGATATTAAGGACGACGGTGGCAATGTCGCTAATTGGACGATCGAGTGGAGCGCGCCCTCCAGTCTGGTCAACTTTGGCATCAACAGAAAAACCTTTAAGCCGGGCGATGAGGTCACAGTCGTGATGATTACACCGGACAATGGCGCGTCAGTCGGACGCCTCCAGCGCGTTCTTCTCGACGGCAAATGGCTACGCGGGTAGCGGGGGAAGGGGTTCGATAGGCCAAGCGCGCCTATTTAGCGGATACCCTGCTTAAATACAAAAGTGAGATCGAATAGGAAGCAAAGGAGTCCTGTATGCTAAAGCCCTTCTTGGCCACCACAATTCTTCTGGCCGCATCGATGGTTACGCTTCCTGTCCGCTCTCAGAATGCGACCCCGTTTCCCGCACCCGATCCAGGCGCTCCAGCGATCGATCGAGGCTTGGAGAAGCATATCGACGGTTGGTATAAGGACGTGCCCATACCCAAGAATCAGAACCCAGCTCCGGCCCCTCGCCGTGATCTGTCGGGAATTTGGGAGCCGGCGAAGGGGTGGCGGGCCGGGGTCCAATTTCTTGGCGCGTTGGAATACCCTTCGGACGGTAAACATGATCTGCCCTTCACGCCTGAAGGAGAGAAAGCTTTTAAGGCCCATAAAGCGGGATTTGGAGTCAATGAGGTTCCCATTGCTCTCAACAATGATCCATTCGATATCTGTGATCCCATCGGGTTTCCACGCATAGAACTCTTCAACCTGAGGTCCCTCCAGGTCATGCAAACGCCAAAGCAGGTGATGATCTTCTATCAGAATGATCGCACCTTCCGGAGCATTTGGACCGACGGGCGAGATTTCCCCGACCCGGATATTGCCGAGCCTCGATGGTATGGCTACTCCATTGGCAAATGGGTGGACGATTACACCCTCGTGGTGGAAACGACGGGCATCGATGAAAGAACCTGGATCGATAATGCCGGTCGGCCCCATAGCGACCAACTGCGAGTGGAAGAGCGCTTTCACCGGGTGAACCATGACATCATGGAGCTTACCCTGACGATCAACGACCCCAAGATGTATACCAAGCCGTGGAATGCCCTGGATAAGTTCCCCATGCAGTTGCAATCGGATGCGTTCGATCTGCGGGAGATGCTCTGCTCGCCCTCGGAGCAGGCGTCGTTTGACAAAGAAGTGAGCAAACCGGCGATCGCCAATCCCAAAAAGTAGCTTGGCTCGCGCGCTTGCCTTTCGCTTTCAGCCAAACATCTCAGCTTGACACGTGATGAGCGACAGCCGTAATGTCCGACCCAGGCACTTGCCGCCTTGAGGGAGCGCATATGAGCCGCCAAGAAGCGAAGGACATCATGCAGGAATTCGGCTTTCTGGACGCCTTTCGTGGCGTCTCGCGCCGGAGCTTTTTGAAGTCCGCCGCGGCTGTAGGGGCCAGCACGCTCTTACCCGCCGGCGCCGCCACCATGTTGATGGGGCAGGCGACCTCGCCGATCAAATCCCCCACCGAACTTCCCAAGCTGGCCAGGATCGACATCCACGGTCACTTTACCCCGCCAATTCTGATCGAGACGATGGGCGCCGAGGAGTTGGGCGGATTCGCCAAATGGACTCCTGAAAAAGCCCTGGAAGAGATGGGAACTTATGGCGTCGCCGCGGCCATGACCTCGATTCCCCCGCATTACGATCCCGCCACGGTGGATAAGATTGCGCGGCCTACCAACGAATTTGCCGCCAAGCTCGCCAGCGATCACCCCGGCAAGTTCGGCATCTTCGCCTTTCTTCCCCTGCCGCACATCGACACTGCGTTGAAAGAGATCGAGTACGTCTACGACACGCTTAAGCTCGAGGGCGTCGGGATGTACACGAATTACGGCGATAAGTGGCTGGGCGATTCCTATTTCGATCCTGTCTTCGAGGAGCTCAATCGCCGCAACGCCATCGTCTTCACCCATCCCATTACCGCCAATTGCTGCAAAGACCTGATCAAAAACGTCGGCGACGGCACGATCGAGTGGCAGACCGATACTACCCGTGCCATTGCCAACATGTTCTTCAACGGCGCGGCCACCCGCTATCCCAACGTGCGCATGATCTTCTCGCACGGCGGAGGCACGATGCCATACCTGGTCGAGCGCTTCCGCGCGGCGGCGCGTTCTCCCAAGCAGAAAGCCAATTTTCCCGATGGCTTTGATGCCGCGGCGGGCAAGTATTACTACGATACGGCCTGGACTTCGAATAATGTGGCGCAGTCGGCGCTATCCAAGGTGATACCGATATCGCACATTGTTCTCGGAACGGACTATCCGGCGCGCCCCATCGGCGATCACGTGATGGGAATGCAGAACTGCGGCATCTATTCGCAGGAGCAACTCCAGCAGATCGAGCGCGAAAATGCGCTCTCTCTCTTCCCCAAGTTCAAGACGTCGACGTAGCCACCCTGTCGCAGCTAAAAATCACGCGCCGCTTTGCTCACTGTTTTCTTAGGAGAGAAAATATGCGATGCGCGTGCGCTCCGCCACAATTCGCGCGATCGAGGCTATTTGTCGACTGCGGGCTCGGCAATATCTTTGTTGTATGCCTCGGTCTCCATGGGCGCGCATTCCATCTCGTGAATATCGAAACTCGGCTTCTGCAATCGTTCTCGAAGTCTGAGGGCTTCCCAAGGCCTGGTATACATTTTCGGATCATCAATGGTAATTGTAATTTCCAGGTGATCGCGGTCGGTGCGGCGGTATCGCTCGATGACGTGCAAAAGATCGCTGTGCGGCCTGCCCGCATTGTCTAGCCAGGTTCGGTCATCAAATCCATTGGACTCGGCAACAAAAGTATAATCGTCCGCCCATTTGCCCACTGAATACCCCCACCATCTCGACTCCGGAGGATCGGGCGCGCCCCAGCTGGGATTTTGAGCATCTTTGGGCAGTAGGCGCCCGTCGGTCCATATCACCCGCCATTTTTTATTAAACTCATAGAGGACAATTACGTTCTCCGCCGTCTGAACGATGCGGCTGGTCCTGAAATTATGCAGGACGATGCGCGGGAATCCCTGCGGATTGCAGGCCGGCACAGGGTCATTTGTGATCGAGGCTTCCACTTGCGTCACGCCGAAAGTCGGCTTGTGGGCCAGGAACGCTTTTCGCCCTTCGGGAGTGTAGGGCAGCTCATGCTCCGGCTTGCCGTCGGCGGGCATTGCCTTTGCTCCGGTTGCGGCGACTCCGTCGTTATATCCCGCGGCCGGTTCCCAGACTCCGGAGATATCGTGCTTGGGAGCCGGTTTCGGCGTCTCATTTTTCTTGTCAAAATCGTAGACGGCTCCCGGCAAACGCATTTCGTCCTGCTGAGCCACGGCGCAAAGCGCGAACAGAGCTGCAACACCGAAGAGGATCGCAAACGCCGGAAGACGCTTTAACATCGCCAGACTCCTTTCACGGTCTTTTATCGCTCAGGGGTTTCGGACGATGGCGGGGCCGGGCTGTTCAACGATCGATTCGCCAAACCGCTCTCGTTAGTCAGCACCTTCCCATTGGGCAGCGTAACCTGCCTGACGCGTCCGATGGGGCGGCCGTTCTTGACGGTGAGCATGGCAACAGTGATCTGATCGCCGGGCTTCAAAATATTCTTGGACCAGCCATGTCCAATCATGTCCGGCGGGTTGCTCGTCTCGGCGGCCCAATGCGTGACGTTGCCCTTCTCATCCTTCACATCGAATTTCAGGAAACAATGAGGATTGGCCCAAAGCCAGTCTGTCACCGTCCCCTTAACGGTAACCAGTTTCGACTCGTCGTAAGCGGCGTTGCCGTGGTGTGCCGCCAGTGGCGCGGAAATGCAGAGTAGACTAACGATCGTCAAAAACGCATCCAAACGCTTCGACATTCCAGACGTCCTCCGTAGGTTTGGGTTTGCCCAGAACACGCCTTTGCCACTGCCAGATATCGATTTTCAAGCGTGCAGCGTCATGAGCGCGCCGGCGCGGCGAATGTGGAGCTATTAGAGCACAAACGGTCCGCGTTGGACGAACGCACTAACGCAAAATCTCACCGGCGATGAAGCAGGACTAATTGTGGGTCTTTAATGTCGGACAGTAGAATGTAGGACAGCAGTGACACTCTTTTAATCCGTTAAATATCGCGCCTTGTTCATGGACGCCTGAGGAATCTCCAGTAGAAAGCTGCGAACACCAAGACAATGCCAATATTTACTGTCAGCCGTTCCCAGAATCGGTTTCTGAAGAATACGAAATCTACACCGACGATGACGGCCGCCATCGCCACCACGTAAAGTACGCCAGCTACCTGTTTGCCCATTTCAGTTAAGGACTGCTGGCGCGGTTTCGGCGCACAGTGAGGTTCAATTGTCTGGGTTCTTCAGGCCCAGCTGAATCCGCTATTTTTCAGCGGCAGCGAGCGAACTCGCTTGCCCGTCGCCGCAAAGATAGCATTGGACAATGCCGGCAAGACTGGCGGCAACGCCGGTTCGCCCAAACCGGTGGGCGGGTTGTTGGTCTTCAGGAAGTGCACTTCAATTTCTGGCGGCGCCTGTATCAATCGTACCGGCGGATAGTGATCGAAATTGCTTTGCATCGCCCGGCCGTGCTCAAACGTAATTTCATAGCCCATGGCATGGCTGAGCCCGTCGATGATCGACCCTTGCGCCTGATTCTCGGCATTGCTCGGATTAATGACCTGGCTGCCGATATCGGCTGCCACCCAGATCTTGTGCACCTTTACTTTGTTGTTCGCGTCCACGCTGACTTCCGCCACTTCCGCGAAGTAGCCGCGGTGAGCGAACTGGAAGGCTACTCCCATGGCCCTGCCATTGGCTGTCTTACGAGTGTTCCAGCCCGATTTCTCGGCAACCAGTTGCAGCACGCCCCTCATGCGGTCCGCGTCCACATCCAGTTCGCCCGGAACCGGCTTCGCAGCCGGCACGCGCGGCAGCGCCAGCAAGTTTAGCCGGAACTCCACTGGATCCTTGCCCGCCGCGTGGGCCAGTTCGTCCACGAACGATTGGAAGACAAAGGAGAAGGCATTGCTGCGCGGCGCGCGCATTGCTCCCGTGGGAATGCCGAACGAGATGATCGACGCCTGGAAATTGAAATTCGGCACGAAAGTTCCGGGGAACTCATTCGACGGTATGTTGGCGGAATTGGCGAATTGCAGTCCCCGCCCGTAGCTGATGAAGTGATTCTGCCAGCCCACCAGATTGCCCGAGGCATCCAGTCCCGCTTTCAGGAAATGGAATCCCCCCGGCCGATAGAAATCGTGAGTCATGTCGTCTTCGCGCGTCCAGAGCAGCTTCACCGGTACGCCCACGACCTTCGCGATCCATGCCGCCTCAACCATGTAGTCGTTGGTCAGCCGCCGGCCGAAGCCACCGCCCGTGCGCAGCAGGTGAATCGTGATATCGCTCGCGGGGATGCCCAGCGTCCTGGCCACCAGCTGACGGCCCGCTTCAGGCGTCTGGCTTGGCGCCCACAGCTCGAGCTTCCCGTCCTTGAAATGTGCGTTGCAGTTCTGCGGTTCGAGCGGCGAGTGGGAGATAAACGGGTAGGTATATGCGGCTTCGATAACTTTCGCTGAGCCTTGGAACGCTGCGTCGGTATTCCCGTCGATGCGCAGCGGGATCATCGGCTTTTGTGTCGAGAGTTCCTTGGCCTGCCGCGCAAAGCCCTCGCTGCTCTGTTGCGCCGTTGGACCTTCGTCCCACATCACTTGCAACTTCTGGCGCGCCGTGCGCGCGTGCCACCATGTGTCGGCGACGATGGCAACCCCCGGAAGCAGGCCGGTCAATTCGGAGCCGCCCTCCACCACGAACGCATTGCGCACTCCGAGCATGCTCTTGATTTCGTCGACATTGGCGGTCACGACCTTGCCGCCGAAAACCGGGCACTTCTGGTAAACGGCAAACACCATTCCGGGAAGCTTGAAGTCGATGCTGTAGATCTGCTTGGCCGTGACAATGGACGGAACGTCAACGCCATGGTTCGGCTGGCCGATGATCTTGTAATCCTTCGGCTCCTTCAGCTTGACGGACTTGAGGTCGGGCGCCTGCAGCGTGGCTGCCTTAGCCGCAAGCGCGCCGTATGCCAGCATGCGCCCGCTCGCCGGATGCATCACTTTGCCCGAAGATGTCAGGCATTCGGATTCCGGCACGTTCCAGGTCTGCGCGGCCGCGGTCACAAACATCTGCCGGCACGCGGCGCCCACTTGCCGCAGAGGATCCCAATTCACCGGCGTAGCCGTGCTGCCACCCGCGTTCTGCAATCCATATTTCGATTGATCCAGGTCGGCTTGCTGGATCCTCACGTCTTTCCAGTCCACGTCGAGCTCATCGGCAATAATCATGGGCAGATGCGTCTTCACTCCCTGCCCGATTTCCGGATTTTTCGCGGTAATCGTGATCGTGCCGTCCGCATCCACGCGCACAAACGCCGTGGCTACGAATGCGGGCGCGGTTCCGGGCGCCGCCGGCGCCTGCGCAAATAAATTGGTAATCGGATCCACATACAACCCCAGCAGGATCCCGCCACCAGCCACGGCGGTGACGCGAAGAAATGAACGACGCCCAATCATGGTATCCACGGTGCCTCCTCGCTATTTGCCCCGCTATTTACCGGACCCGTTGTTGGCGGCGGCCTGGGTGAGCCGTGTGCTGGCCATGGACGCAGCTTTGTGAATGGCCTGGCGGACTCGCAAATAAGTTCCACAGCGGCAAAGGTTGCCGTTCATCGCGGCATCGATATCCTGATCGCTGGGCTGCGGCTTCGCCGCCAGCAGCGCCGCCGCGGACATAATCTGTCCGGCCTGGCAGTAGCCACACTGCGGAACGTCAATCTCCTGCCACGCGAGCTGCAGCGGGTGCGTCCCATCTGGCGACAGGCCTTCCAGAGTGGTGATTTGCGCCCCGGCCGCTACAGACACCTGCGTTTGGCAGGAGCGCACGGCTCGGCCGTTGAGGTGCACGGTGCAAGCGCCGCACTGGCCGATGCCACAGCCATATTTCGTGCCATGAAGGTTCAGCACGTCCCGGATCACCCACAAAAGTGGCATGTCCGGGGGCACGTCCACGTTCGTAGACTGCCCATTAACTGTCAATTTGAAGGGCATAGCACGGCTCCAAACAGAAGAGATAACCTCGTACAGGCTGGCAGCAAAACGATAGGAAAGCAGTGCATCGGAAGCACCCGCTTTCGACGATTCCAAGAGCCTAGCACCAGCCTCAACCATCGTCAATCAAGGTATTTCCTGGCAGGCTAATGCCTACTGGGCGAATCTCAGCTGGGCGGCTTCGTCCGGCCGCCCATTTTGTTTTCGAATTAGCGCTATTCGCCCGCTGACGCGCGGCTGGATGTGGTGCCGACGGGCATGAACTTCTGAATTCGCTTGGCCTCTTCCACCTCGCCCGTGTAGATGTTTCCCTTCGAGTCCATTCCGATGGCGTTGATCCAGTGGAACTGGCCCGCGTACTTGCCGTTTCCGCCGAATGAACCCAGCGTCTTGCCCGTCTTGCGGTCGATAATCCACACCAGGTCGTCGGTCCCATCGGCCACATAGATGTACTTTTGCTGCGGGTCTCTCGAGAAGACCATCTTATAAGTCGTTCCGCACGGAGGCATCTTCGTGTTGGGAGGAAGCCCGCCGCAATCCGGCCCGCGGGAAGGGGTGCTTGGCGATACGTAGAAGTCCTGTTTCCACTCACCCTGCTTCGTATAAACCGAAATGCGATCCTGGCCGCGCTCGCCCACGTACACCAGCCCGTCCTTGGAAATCTCCGCGAAGTGCAAGTCGGGCACGAAGTTCTTCTCTTCCGGGGGAGGAGCGCCGGTCCATTTGTAGGGTGGAATGGGATCGTTGGTAATCTCGCTCAGCGGCATGCCGTGGCCGCCCCATCCTCGCTTGAACGCTCCCGTATCCATGTCGTAGACGAGAACGCGCTTCCAGTTCACGAGGTAGATTTCATGGGCGTCCTCGTCGAGAGTGAACCGGCCCTTGGACACCAAAACATCCGTCTGCTGATTATTTTCCTTGAGTGGCCCAGAATCTTTCGGAGGACGATGGCCGAAATCCCAAAGCAGCTTCCCATCGCGCGAGAATTTCAGAATGCTGTCTTGCGCCGCCGTACCGGCCACCCACACATTCCCTTCCCGGTCCACGAAAATGGTCTGCAATGCCGTCGGCCATTGGGGAATATATCCCGGACCTCCCCACGAGTTCACCACATTACCCTCGGGATCGAGTTCGATCACCTCGGGTCCGCGCACGCAGCAGACAATACGCGGCGGATCGCCGCCGCCGCCGATCTCATCGCCGTCCGCGGCCGCACCGCGATTCAGGAACCACACGTGGTCGTTCTTCGCTTCCACGGTCAGGCCGGTCACTTGCTGCATGCTCCACCGATTCGGCAACCGCTTCGGCCAAAAGGGGTCCACGCGGTACATCGGTATTTTCTGCGCGTCGGTGGCTTTCGCCGCGGCTCTTGCCTGTAAATGTCCGTGCATCGTCGCGGCCAGCGCCACAAAACAGATCGCGGAAGCCGCCACTAGAGACCCTATGCTGCGCTTCGTATTCACAGGATTTTCCTCCTTACCGCTTTCGTTGGGCTCTTGAAGCTCATGCGCGGCAGCAGTTGACGCTGCACGCGCGGCCGTACTCCCATGGAGGTCACCGACCGACGGCCGACATGGGAATTCTGTCCCACACCACGTGTCCGCTGTCGCCGCCGGAGTTGAACGTCGTCCAGACTAGCGTCTTCCCATCCGGACTTACCCGATAGAGCACCCGTTCGTCGGTCACTCCTTTGGTGGCGCGTTCGCGAAACATGGTGTTGCGATCGACGAGCCACATGCCCACCGTTTGTCCCAATCCGTTCGGCCCCTGCGGATTCTCATAGATATTCTTGCCGTCGAGCTTCCAAAAAAACTCCCGCCCGTCGTCCGTAAAGACGGTTTTGTAGCTGTCGTTCTTCGGAGGGTAAAAAAGGAACACCTCCTGTTTAATGCCGCCGTTTACAGCCGTGTAGATGGCCGTGCCTGTTTCCTTGAAGCGCCCCTGGGCTTTATTGGCTGGATCGGACTTATCGAAATCGATCCGCCACGCGCCGATGATGGGAAGCTTCGCCGGGTCCATTTTGTCGGCGGCCACGCGGTAGCTCCCGAAGAAACCTATTGGAGGTGCTTCCGGAAACTTGGGTCGCGCTTCCCTGCCTTGTCCGCCGCCCTGGCCGAAAATGCGCAGCCCGGAGACAAGCACTAAAACTAAGCCTGCCAAAACGACCGCGGAATAACGTCGCTCTTTGCTCACAGGTTCACCTTCCGGCCCTGCTTGTCCACGGCCATGCCGTGGCCTTGATAGGCTTCGATACACTACAACAATTCGCCAGGAAATCAATCAATCGGTTTTGTGCTGCCAGGGGTGCTGCCAGATGGTGCTAACGGGGAGGCCCGACACGCGCCTTTGGGCGCGAGTCGCTCGCGCTGCAAAAAGTTTGCGTATGGGGGGTGTTCTTGGCGTTGCAGCTTTACAACCGCCGACGCTTCGAGCTTTGTTAGCTACGCTCGCTAGTGCTCAACATCCTCGTGAATCGTCTTCAGCCGCACCAACTCGAACTCTTTCAGCCCTGCCGGGGTCTGCACCTGCACCTCGTCGCCCTCGCGCCTGCCCAGCAGCGCGCGGCCGATCGGCGACGTCGTCGAGATCAACCCCTGAGCCGCATCCGCTTCCTCGCTGGTCACCAGCTTGTATTCGATCTCGGAAGCCTTGGCCATATCCTTCAGCCATACGCGCGAGCCGTATCCCGCGCGATCGTGCGGAATATTGTTCAGATTCAGCATCCCGAGATCGCCCATGCGTTTCTTGAGCTGCCCCAGCCGCGCCGAAACGAAGCCCTGACGTTCCTTGGCGTACTTGTATTCCGCGTTTTCGGAAAGGTCCCCGTGTGCCCGCGCCTTCATCAACTCCTTCGGCAACTCCAGGTTGAGTTCGTGCTCCAGCGAGTCGATCTCGGCCTGGAGCTTGCGTTTGATTTTCGAGAGTGGGTCGTCGTTCATGGTCGTCCTGTTTTCGCCCGCGCCTGGTGCCGGTCCCGTTTCCGTTTTTCTATATTTGTGTCAAATTCGAGAAGAGGCTCTGTGTTTTCTCGCAGTGCCCTGCAGTGGGCGCGGCTCTAATTCTATTCCACTAATCCCTCGGCGCAAGAATTCCGCCCCAATAACGGCCGATAAGACCTGACCACAAAACGCGATAAAAACGCGATAAAAACGCTGGCTGAGAGCAGGATGCTGTAATGCTGCGAGGAGCTGTTAAGTCCTGTTGATGCGCGCCCCCTCTAAACAAGGTTACAGCGGCCTCCGCGTATTTCAAATTTTATTTTCGCGAGCTCGGCGCACCCTCAGGAGCCTTGGCTTTCTCCTTTGCGTTCGCTTCGGCCTGCGAGCCCTCCAGGGGAGTACAGCCGTGCTGCCGAGCCAAGCAATCCGTTGCCGTAGGCTGTGTCGAAAGGCGTCCACGCGATCCCCTGTGACGGGTTCAATATTGAACACCGATCGCCCTCCGCCACGCTTGCCATTGGTTTACCAACTAATTATATTGTTGGCCTGAATATTCGGCCATGGACAAGGCAGCGGCGCGCAGACGCCGGAACCTTTTCTATCTGCTGTATCTCGGCTACGCGGCGGTGGTAACGCTGGGTTTGTTAGCCGCATTAGGTCTGCTGTGATCGACCAATTCCACCGGAGGCCAGCTCACGTGACCGTTTCCAATGCACGCATCGGCTACGAACCTCAGCGGGGCGATGGCGCCCTGTGTATCTCCTTCAAAGATAAGGAAGAGGCCATATTTTTCGCCGAGGCCATCTTGCAAGAGGTGCAAAACATTGAAAATGACGGCTTGTCCGTCTCTGAATGCGCGCTCATAACCATCAGTTTCGGAGCGGATGGAAAACAAGAACGGTTCCAATCCTTGCGCCAGGCCTTCCCTGGACAGCATCATAACGTGCTAGTCACCGTTCCCGACCGCAATTGACGTCCCGGCCTTTCATGCCGCAACTCCGCCCTTCAGCCCTTCTCTATTAACATTGAGTTGACGTACATCATTAGATAACTTATAAACCTGGTGTCCCCACCGAGCGGTGCCGCTGACCGCTCTTCCGTTTCTTTGCCGGGCGCGAACGTCAGGCGCCTTCCGTTTTCATTTTTGAGGGACCCTATGAAGCTCGAACGCCGTGCTGCTACGCGCTATAACTTCGGAGCCGTCGCTGAAGTCATTGACCTGGACCAGCCGGACGAACTGGTTTCGCTCACTCGCGACCTGAGCTCCTCCGGTTGTTTTGTGGTGACCACCACTCCTTTCCCCAAGGGAACCCGAGTTCGGGTACGCATTATGCGCTCTGGCGGCGAGGTTACAGCGATAGGGAGTGTGACGTCCAACGTGACACCGGCTGGCATGGGCATCGCCTTTACACACATCGATCCCCACGATCGAACGCTTCTCGAGAGCTGGTTAGCTGAGGAGTCCAGCCTTTGACCAAAGCCCACCTTCGCCCATGGCGGGCGAAACCGCTGGCGGAGAGGGCGGCAACGTCACGATTTGCCTTGGAACGGCATTCGACGGACCGTATAGCGCGAAGGGCCTTACAAGACCAATTCGCAGTCACAATGCGCGGTCGGGAGGAGTAAGTTTGCAGAACCCACGGAAGTGGCGGCAGAGATTTTGGCGGAAGCTGAGAATCGCTTCGATAGGATGGGTTTGATGATTGCAGTCCACATTGCGTACAACTTCGCGGTGGGGTGCAAGCCGTCTTCGACGAATAGATCGCGCGGCAGATTGCCGTGCGCGTCGAACATTGGCGTGGCCACGTCAATGTATTGCACACGCTCCTGCTCGCTCACAAAATCTTGAATCAGCGCGTTGGCCTGTTTCATTTTAGGCCAGGCGTTCCACCGCAAGACGGAGGGCTTGATGGAAATAACATAAATCCAACTCTCCGGCAGCTTGGAGTGGACAATCTGCACGAATTTCTGCACGTCGCCCAGGACGCTCTCCGGCGTCTTGGGGCTGCCCTCGGCGAGATCGTTGTCTCCGGCATATACGACGACAATCCTGGGACGATAGGCGACAACGATCCGCTCTGCGTATCGGTTGACGTCGGTATACTGTGAGCCACCAAAGCCTCGATTGATGACCGGCAGTGGCTTCATGTCTTCCGCCAGCGATGCCCAGCGCGCAATACTCGACGAGCCCGTGAAGACAATCCCTCCCGGAGGTACCGGTTGCGCCTTATCGTGTTGCTCAAAGGCCCTGATGGTCGGTTCCCAATTCTGCGCTAACGCCGTTGAGGAGTACAATCCGCCCCAGCCGGCAGCAAGAGCTAAGCCGATAACCAGCCAGTTCAAGCTTCCTTGTCTCATGGAATTCTTTTCAGGATTACTGCGCGGCCAGTTCTGAAGCCACCGACACGCTCAGCAGGTCGGGCATAAAACCAACGCCCGGTTCCACCGGATGATCGTCAAGATAGGTGTGCACTGCGCCGGCATAAGCCAATACAGCCTTCATGTAGTACTTATCGCGGTCGGTTTCGTAATGGCCGCCGTAGTAGGCATAGACCGCGCGCTTCTGATGATCCACGTTGTTATCCCAGCCGTGCAGGACCAAATAATGCGCGACGCTCAGGATGGCGTCTTCCGGTTCGAACAGGTCAATCTTGCCGTCGCCATTTCCATCCACCGCGATATTAAATACGGACGGCTCGAACTGCACCAGGCCAATCGCGCCCGTGGATGATCCGGGAATCTCGAATAGATCCCAGCTATTTTCTTTTGCCGCCGTGAGCAAATCAACGAGCTGAGCTTCCGCAAAGTGCTGGCGCTGAATAAAGCGAACGGACGAGCGCAAAGCGGCAGGTCTCCGAACATAGAGCGAGAGGAGACGGTCGATTGCCGGGAAAGTCCCCAAAGGATAAGGCGTCAGCGGCGTGACGATGCCGAAGTCGGTTTCGATGCGCAGATGCCCGCAGATCACCTCGCGAGGCACGCCATAGAGTCTCTGCGCGGCGTCGAAGGCCAAGGCGTGGGCTGCGATGAATGAGCGGCAGCGCTCCAGCGATTCTGGCGAGAGCAAGCCGAACCGGGCGGTCAGGTACGGGTTCGGCTGACGAACCCGCGATGGCGGCGGCTCAGTGCCGGGCGGCGGCGTAGGGGCCGGAGGCTGGTAGATGGTAAGGCGCGAATCGGTAAAGATGGAATCGACGTAGCTACAACTCAGGCGCGTTGAGGCACACAGGCGCTTATGCAAGGCGTTCAGGCGTTGCACTTCCTGCTGCGTCATCTGGGCCGGAGAGTTTGCCGCAGCTGAAAACGCCGCTACCTGGATGGAAATTACGCACGAAATTACGCCAAGGATCAGGCCGAGAATGCGCCTTGTGGCCGTGCGCAGCTGCATTTCTTTCCGAGACATCGTCGCCCCGCGAATGAATTTGCGGGCGAGTATACTACCGATGTCAAGAGATCCGCGAAGTCCAAGACGCAGCCGCTTTCCTGAAACGCTACAGCCAATTTCGCCCTGAGAATGGGCATTCGCGCTATCGGTTCTGGGAAACCACATAGCACCCTCGCCAGAATTTGAAATCGAAGTGCCTGAAAAATCGTCCGGAGCTATCCCCAAGCCACTTTGGTCTAGCTCAGTCAGTTAGATTAGCCGGATAGCGGTATAGGTCAGACTTCATTGAACACAATCATGCGAGCCACAACGCACGAAGGATCAATCGACGTACGGATGATATGAGTTCGACTTTATTGGTGTTCAAGCGCTGGCGGAGAGGGGGGGATTCACAGTGTCGCCGTCCGGTGTTGTTCGGTGTTGTCTGCTGTCGGTATGTAGCTTGTTTTCAATGCCATCTGCCCCCAAGTGATATAACGCGCTGATTTGAACGGACGTGAAATACGCCGCGTAATCGCCGCTTAGTAGGAGCAAGTAGGAGCAAAATCGGCGGCGCGGCTTTGATGCCTAGACTCTCCACCATGTTCAGTTCGATTGTCCGGCTGGTCCTTATTATTATTGTCAACGCGTACCCATCATTGGTTTAGATGATGGGCGGCATTTCTGGTTCACAGACCACAAAACCATCATCGATCAGTTCGTTTACTCGCTCCTCGGAAGATGGCCGCCGATATTCTGGTCTATCTTGAATCGCATATGCACCGGGTTTACGACTGCATCAAGTCACCACTGCAAATAGCGGAAGAGGCGTTGGCTAAGCATATCGCGGCGGGCGATCTTAAAGACCTGTTCACGTTGCGAGACATCAAGCGCAAAGATTGGTCCGGTTTAGATGACGGTAGCATAAATAAAGATGCGCTAGATACGTTGGAAGAGAAGAACTGGGTGCGGTACGGCGAAGTTGTCGGACCGAAGGGCGGTCGCCCAACCGTGAAGTGGACCATCAACCCAGTTCTCTTGAAGAATTAAATAACCTTCCGTCCAATAAGACGGAATAACTGACGGACCGGTCAAAGCGGCTCAGGCCGCCCCGGTCCGTTTTTATTTTGGAGGAATCATGTCAGACCAGAACGAATCGAACGTCCCGGCGACATATCAAAAGCAAGTCGCCGCAACCATCGAGAAGGCGCGTAAAGCCGCTCGCGACCGTAAGAAGGCAGAACGTCATCGCCGGAAGCTAGCCCAAGCGACACCAGAGTCCCTAGCGAAAGAGGCCGCGGAATTAGCGGAAGACCCGGGAATTGCGGACGACCATAAACGAGAACTTGAAGCAGCCCGAGATCGCGCTGAATCCGACGTCAGCAGCGGGATTTCGCTGCGCTCTCGGAGTCGGAGAAGGCGCGCTTGCTTGCGTTGAATGAAGAGTTCAAGCGCGTTTACAAAATCATGCATCAAGTTAGAGACTTTATTTGTCTCGGGACTCCGACCGATATTATGCCGGACGCGGCGTTGCGGATGGTTCAAGGGGCCCGAGCGAAGTATCCGTCGGTTCCGTTCAGAGATAGTCCGGCGAACAACTTCGGTCTCACATTTTCCTGGGCGAATGGTGTCGATGATTACGTGTTCAATGAGTTTCGCAATTATGTCGAGCGCTGGCGTCGTGAGCAAGAGCCAACGACGGTAAAGCCGACTTCCGCGCCCTCTTACCAGATCAAAATCGTAGATGGTCGCGAAGTGACGCCTCCGACCGACGCCGAACTCCGCGGGGCACAGGAGAACAGCGAGATAGCCCCTTAGGGGCAGGAGCCCCCGAGGTTGTGGACCCAAGGGACTATTGATCAGACCTCTCGCTGGCTTCAGCCCGTTATACCTACCTGATGCGTCCTGAGATGTACTGAGATGGAGCCTAGCCGGATGGCGGACAGGGTGGGATTCAGATCGTGGTTTAGGGCTGTCGATAGCCGGTGGATGTAGTTGTCATCGACAATGTACAGGAGCCTTCGCCGAACTAAGAACTCGAACCGCAAACAGGTCCTGTCGAAGTTCTCGTGATAGATCGTATAGAGCGCCGTCAGAGAATGAAAGGCGTTACCCCTTCTGATACGGGCGTCTCATTCTTTGAAACTCAAAAGCACTTGACAACACACATCGTTGTAGTAGGTTCGAACAATACGGTAGGAGCAAATGAATGTCCTGTCCGAAACTCACCAAATTGGAATTGCAAATCATGGAAGCACTTTGGACCCATGGCCTATGCTCCATTCGGGAGATTCAGGAAACCTTCCCTGCCAGGAACCGACCGGCCTATACGACCGTGCAGACAACGGTTTACCGCATGGAGGCAAAAAGAAAAGTCGTCCGACGCGCCAAAAGGATCAGCAACGCGGATATTTTCGAGGCCACGATCTCCCGCGAAGATGCCCAGGGCACGTTGATCGACGAGTTGCTGGCATTGCTGGGGGGCCGCGCCAAGCCGGTGATGGCGCATTTCGTGAAATCCGGAAAAGTCACACTGGACGATGTGAAGGAAGCAGAGAAAATGCTGCGCGAACTGGCGAGGAAGGATAGAACACCATGATCTCAGCGGTTCTGGCTCCACTGGCTCCCGTGACAAATCATCTCTGGCAATCCACGTTGTTCGCTGCCGTGGTGGGGTTGATCACTCTGGCGCTACGGCGCAATCGGGCGCACGTGCGGTATTGGCTTTGGCTGGCGGCCTCTTACAAATTCCTGCTTCCTTTTTCATGCCTGGTTAGTGTCGGTCGTCTGTTCCAGTGGCACGCGGCTTCAGAGATCATGTCACCTGCGCTTTTGACCGTGACGGATGCGATCGGTGGCCCCATTTTTCTGACGGCTTTTCCCACATCTAAGACCACTTCCGATCATCCGCCGACGCTTTTCGTCTTGATTTGGGCAGTATGGGCGGGCGGCTTCGTGACTGTTGCGGTGGGTTGGGTCCGTGAGTGGATGCGCATAGACAGGATTGTGCGCGCCGCTTCGCCTTTGCCTTTAGGGTTGCCCATTCCAGCTATGTCCGCTCCAGCTCGGCTCGAACCGGGAGTGTTTGGCGTCTTTCGTCCGGTCCTGCTCCTGCCCGAAGGGATTACGAGCCGCCTCACGCAGGCCCAACTGCAAGCGGTTTTCGCCCACGAACTGTGCCATGTTCGCCGCCGCGACAACCTTGCGGCTGGGGTTCACATGCTTGTCGAAGCCCTGTTCTGGTTTCATCCCTTGGTTTGGTGGTTGGGCGGACGATTGATTGATGAGCGCGAACACGCCTGTGACGAAGAGGTGCTGGAAACCGGCATCCAGGCAAAAACCTATGCCGAAAGTATCCTCAAGGTTTGCGAGTTCTACCTGGAATCGCCATCGACGTGCCTCTCCGGCGTGACTGGCTCCGATCTCAAGAAAAGGATACGGCGGGTCATCAGGAGCCAGTTCGGAGAAGTCCTGGGCACGAGTAAGAGGCTGCTCCTGATGACTGCTGGAATTGTCGCGCTGGCGATGCCGATCGTCGCCGGCGTCCTGATCTTTCCCGGGCCACGCTTGAACCAGATATTTGGGGCGAAGGCCGAGAAGATGTCGTTCGAGGTCGCTTCGGTGAAGCTGAACAAAACGGAAGGGCTGCGCCCTACCTCCAACGTTTCCCTGGAAGTTGATGACACTTTTGCTCCCACGGGAGGCCTGCTTTCGGCCACGAACACGCCACTGTTTGTGCTATTGCGATTCGCTTACAAGAGCACCCTTTCTACCCTGGATTGCCAGCTTGGGGCAGGACCGATCGCTTTGACATCGAGGCCAGAGCGTCGGGCAATCCCACCAAGGACCAGTTTCGCCTCATGATGCAGTCCCTGCTGGCGGACCGTTTCAAGCTGGTCATGCACACGGAGACCAGGCAAAGCCCCATATATGTGCTCGTCATGGCTAAGCCGGGGAAAAACGGACCACAGCTTCAACCGGATGATGGACCGTGTGTCACGACGGCGGACAACATTAAAGCTGCCCGTGAGGCGCCCCAACTTCCAGCGGCTGCACCATCGCCGTCGGCTACCTCGCAGATTCCGGCGATTCCTTGCGGCGTCCTAATGCCGGTTCCGCCAAGTGCGCCCGGTCGGATTCACATCGCCGGGCGAAAGGTTACGGTTGCGCTGCTTGCGATGATGGCGTACAGCCCTGCAAGTGGCTTAGACCGCCCGGTATTTGATCAAACTGGGCTCAGCGGGACTTTTGATATGAGCTTCGAGTGGGAGCCAAGACCCAACGGACCCGCGCCGCCGGGCTTCACGCCCGACGACACAGGCCGAACATTCTTTGAGGCCCTCCGAGACCAACTTGGACTCAAATTGGACCCGCAAACAGGCCCGGTCGACGTCATCGTCATAGATCATGTAGAGCGGCCCTCCGAGAACTGACGATGATGGGTGACGCGCTTAAGAACCTGTTGAATACCAGGCGAATACGAACGGAGATTGGAAGAGTACCGAACCAGGGACTTGACGAGTGCCATATCTAAGGGACTAACTGATAGAAGGGCGTATAATTGCGCCCACTTGGGCCCGTTGTGCGAATCCTGAGATTGGAGCGCATATGGGAAATCATGCCGCAGAGACACAGAACGAAACAAGGAAACTTCTGGCGATAGCTTCAACACTGGTGCTTGCAGCCACACTCATCGCGAGTTCACTACGCGGTCAATCGCCCAAAAGCCAGGCGCCAGCGGTTCAGCCTCCGACACCACAATGGGAGATAGACGCCGGTGGCAAGATGGAGTTCGACGTGGCTTCGGTCAAGCGGGATACACGTCCCGAGTCCCCTGCGACGAGGACCGCGAATATGCCGCTGGGTCCGCAGGATGCTTTCACTCCGACGGGAGGGCTGTTTTCCGTAAACAATAGGACGCTGGAGTCATACGTGATTTTTGCATACAAGCTGGGGCCTGCCCAAGATCAGTCGTTCCTAGCGCAAGCGCCCAAATGGGCGCTCGACAATCGCTATGACATCCAGGCGCGGGGACCCGGCAACCCTACCAAGGACCAATTTCGACTGATGGTGCGGGCTCTGCTTGCGGATCGCTTCAAGCTGGCGGTGCACTACGAGACCAAGCAGGTTCCTGTGTTCGCGCTGGTTTTGGATAAGCCCGGAAAGTTGGGGCCTAAAATCCAACCGCATCCCAGCGACGCACCATGTTCCATCGCGATATCGCCCGGCGGCCAGAGCTCCACCACGGGGGGTACGCCTGCAACTATTGCCGGCGGTTTCCCCGAGCGTTGCGGTTCGGTCACCCAGTGGCCGGTATCCGGCCGCTTTCGCATGGGAGCACGAAATGTACCCCTGGGAATGTTCACAAGGCACATAGCCGACCCGGGGTTTACCGGTGTAGACAAAACCGTAGTGGATAAGACCGGACTCGAGGGGACATTCGATTTCGTCATGGAGTTTACGCCTCAGTTCACCCCGGCACCGGGTGATACTTTCATACCTGACCCGTCAGGCCCGACGTTTCAGCAAGCCCTCAAAGAGCAACTTGGGTTCAAACTGGAGTCGCAGACGGGTCCGTCCGAGGTCTTTGTCCTCGACCATGTGGAGCAGCCTTCCGAGAATTGACGATGATGGACAGGGCACTCAAAAACGCGTGCGGGTGCCCCGTTCTCTTGTGGTTCGGCGGTAGGAAAAAAGAGCCGGGCCTCCTTCGGTTCAGGGTGGCAGTCTGCCTAGTCGTGCTGGCGATCTCGCTCTTTGGCCTGCAAACTTTCGCGGCTTCGGAGCACCACGGCCAGGTCAACTTCGGCGGGCTCCCCGTTCCGGGAGTTACGGTCACAGCGACGCAAGGTGATAAGCGATTCGTAGCAATCACAGATCAGCAAGGCTCATATACGTTCGCCGCTCTCGATGAGGGCCTTTGGACGTTTCAAGTCGAAATGCAGGGCTTCGAGAAGCAGACTCGGGAGACCATGATTGGTGCCGACACTCCAAGCGACGTGTGGGAACTGAAACTGCTGCCGATCGATCAGATCGCAAAGATCGTACCCCCTGAGTCGGCAGAAAGTGCGCCCGCAACGAGCCTGCCCGCCTCGCCTGGCGGCAACAACAGGACGAACGCGGCGCAGCCCGCACCCAAGCCAAAAGGTTTTGAACGTGCTGTCGTAAATTCTTCGACGAACGCGCCGCCAACCCCGCCGCCCAGCAATACGAACTCGGCTACGAGCGAGAACTCCAGCGATGTTGCGCAAAGCGCCGCGACCGGCCTTCTGGTCAACGGCAGCGTAAATAATGGCGCGGCTTCGGCGTTCGCGCAGGCTGCGGCCTTCGGCAACAATCGCAAGGGACCGGGGTCGCTTTACAACGGCGGCGCCGGAATCATCTTCGATACTTCGTCGTGGGACGCCACTCCCGTTTCGCTAACCGGAATTCCCACTCCCAAACCAAGCTATAACAATGCGCAGGTCGTGAGCGCTCTTGGAGGGCCTCTCGGACTCCCGCATCACCTGATCAACGATTCGAACTTCTTCGTCGCCTATCAGCATCAGGCGAATGACAATGCAACCGTGCTTCCAGGTCGCGTCCCCACGATGCTCGAACGGAATGGGAATTTTTCGCAGACACTCGACGCGGCGGGCAACCCCGTGGAATTGATCAATCCTGCCAGCGGCACTCCCTTTCCGGGCGACACGGTTCCCGTCAGCACGCAAGCACAAGGACTTTTAAACTACTACCCGTTGCCCAACGTAGCCGGGAGCGGGCTGTACAACTATCAGGCGCCGGTCCTCAGCTTCACCGGACAGAACGCTGTGCAAGCGCGCGTTTCAAAGAACTCCGGACCAAGCCAATATTTCGGGAATTTCGCATACCAAGGCGCGACAGCGCGGGCAACCGATCTATTCGGTTTTGAAAATACGACAAACATATCGGGTGTGGATGCAACCGCCAACTGGTCGCGCTGGCACCGCGTCGGCACGAGCTATATGACGATCCATTTCAAATACGAATTCAGCCGATTGGGAACGGACGTGACGCCGTTTTTCGCGGGTCGCGCGAATGTCTCAGGATCGGCAGGAATTTCGGGGAACGATCAGTCTTCAATCAATTGGGGTCCGCCCAATCTGATCTTCTCGAGCGGTGTGGCTGGCTTCTCGTCACCCGAGTACACGCGGGACGCCAATCTCACCCACGCGTTTTCGTACGACACTTTGTGGTATCGCGGCCGCCACACAATTCAATTCGGCGGAGATGTACGTCGCCAAGAATTCAATATCTTTTCGCAGCAGGACGCACGAGGTACTTTCGACTTCACAGGCGCGGCCACCGAAACCACATCGGGTGGGGTCCCTGTGGCCGGCACCGGTTCTGATCTGGCCGACTTCATGCTCGGCGTTCCCGACGCAGTTCAGATCTCATTTGGCAATGCGGACAAGTACCTGCGCGGATGGAGCTACGATGCATTCATTAACGACGACTGGAGGGTCAATTCCGGGCTCAGTTTGAACGTGGGCGTACGCTGGGAGTTTGCCGAGCCGCTCACAGAACTTCAGGATCGCCTCGCAAACCTCAACATTTCTCCAGGCTTCACAGCAGCTGCGCCAATCTTGGCAAGCGATCTGACCGATACGATGACTGGCCAAACGTTTTCGAATTCGCTTTTGAGGCCGGACTACCGTGGCATCGAGCCGCGCCTCGGAATTGCTTGGAGGCCCAAACCAGCCTCGCCACTGGTGATTCGTTTTGGCTACGGGATCTACGACAACACGTCGGTGTATCAGGTGATTGCGGCACAGTTAGCGCAGCAACCGCCCTTCACAAAAACGCTCAACGTTCAGAACAGTGCAACCAATCCGCTCACTCTCGCTACCGCGTTCAATACCGTTCCGAACGGTACCAACAACACCTTCGCTGCCGACCCCGACTTTCGCGTGGGCTATGTGCAGAACTGGCAAGCGTCCTTACAAGAGGATCTGCCCGGCTCAATGGTGCTCACTGCCAGCTACCTGGGCATTAAAGGTACAAGGCTCATGCAGGAATTCCTCCCGAATACCTTCCCCCTCGGGGCGACGAATCCGTGTCCGACGTGCCCGGCCGGGTTTGTGTACCTAGGTTCGAATGCAAATTCGAGTCGCGAGGCTGCTCAGATCCAATTGCGCCGCCGCCTCAGCAATGGCCTTGCGGCTACGCTGCAGTACACGTATTCGAAAGCCGTAGATGATGCGAGCGCACTCGCTGCCACGAGCCTTGGCACAGTCGGGTCGGCGCCGACTGCTGGCACGGGAACAAACCAGCCGACGGCTAGCACGATCTTCGCGCCGATCAGTACGGCTGCTCCCACGGCGCCATCCATCGCCCAGAACTGGCTCAATCTCGGAGCCGAACGCGGCCCTTCGACGTTCGATCAACGGCACCTGCTTAGCCTCCAAATGCAATACAGTTCCGGGGAAGGACTTCGCGGCGGAGCTCTACTGACAGGCTGGCGCGGAACGGTCTTGAAAGAGTGGACTTTCACTCCTACGCTACTGGTGGGAACCGGCTTCCCAGAAACACCGACCTACCTGACCAACGTTGTCGGCACCGGAATAACCGGGACGATTCGCCCGAACTACACTGGCGCTTCGATCACTGCCGCACCGGCGAGTCTTTTTCTGAATCCTGCAGCCTATAGCGCACCGTTGCCGGGTCAGTGGGGCGATGTAGGACGAGATTCGATTACCGGTCCAACTGAATTTTTCTTGAACGCCTCGGTCGGTCGCACGTTTCGAATGACCTCTCGTCTGAATGCCGACTGGCGTATGGATGCGACGAACTTGCTGAATCTCGTCACCTATACCTCGTACAATACAATTGTCACGAGCCCTTTATTCGGATTGCCCAATCAGGCGAACACGATGCGCAAGCTGCAGATGACGCTTCGGGTGAGGTTCTAGGTCATGCGCAGAATCCTGTCACTTCTATGTGTCACGACCCTCTGTGCTCTGTTGTCGGCAGCCGAACAACCGCAGCGAAGTGCGGCACTATCGACGGGATCGCTGGAAGAGATGGAGGCTAAAGGGGTCAAAATGTCGTTTGATGTGGCTTCGGTGAAGCCAAACAATTCTGGCGGTCGCTTCGCTAGCAACATTGGTCCTCTGTATACCGGAGCTCCCTATTCCCCCACCGGAGGTTTCTTTTCGGCGACGAAGGTGAATCTGGCCATGCTGATAATGTTTGCATACGATCTAGATAATGCACAGGTTCAGAACCTGTTCGATCATTTAACGAAATGGGGAACGACGGACCGCTTTGACGTCCAGGCAAAGTCAGAGGCCAACCCTTCCAGAGAACAGATGCGATTGATGATGCAATCTTTGCTCGCCGATCGATTTAAGCTGGCGGTCCACCGAGAGACCAAGGAAGGCCCGATCTATGCATTGGTCCTTGTGAAACCTGGGCAACTCGGACCTCACCTCAAGCCGGATGCTGAACCTTGTTCGACGAATCCAGCATCCGCGTCAACGTCTTCAGCGGACGTCGCCGGCGAGTTTCCGCCGGTATGCGGCGCCATGAGGATGACGCCGACCAAGCCCGGCCGGATGCGAATAGGTGGCAGAAGCGAGACGATGGAGACTCTTGCCATGAACTTGTTTGGGCCGACCGTGGATCGGCCTGTGGTTGACCGCACGGGCCTCGTAGGAGGTTTTGACTTTTCAATTGAGTGGCAGCCCGATGATCCGCAATCCCCCGGCGCGAACTCCCAGCCCGATAAGGACGGCCCAACCCTTCTCGAAGCTCTTCGCGAACAGCTCGGTCTCAAGCTGGAGCCGCAGACGGGCCCAGTCACAGTCCTAGTAGTCGATCACGTCGAAAAACCGATGCCGAATTGAAGGGGGAAATCGATGAGCGCCGGGCAAAACGCTGCGTTCGTGGGGGTTTAAATGCGCAGAATCCTGCGAGCTTTATGTTTCATGAACCTGTTCGTTTTGCTTTCAGCCGCTCAACAACCGCAGCGGGGTGCGACGCCCACCGCTACATCGCCGCAGACACAGACTCCGCCCCCGATTCGAGTCACAACGCAGCTCATCGTTGAAGAAGTCACCGTCAAAGACAAGAGCGGCAAGCCGGTCGAGGGACTCACGCCCAATGATTTCGTTCTGACCGAGGATGGAGTGCCGCAGACGATCAGCTTTGTTGAATTTCAGCGGCTGCAACCCCAGGGTGCCGTTGCTACTCCTTCGCCGTCAGAACCGATCATTCCCACAGCGCTGCCGGCGACAAGAGTGCAGATTGCACCGGAACAGCCAGGTGATGCGCGTTACCGTGACCGCCGCCTGTTGGCTCTCTACTTCGATATGTCGACCATGCAGCCGGCAGATCAGTTGCGGTCATTCGACGCCGCGCTGAAGTTCGTCGATACCCAAATGGATTCCTCCGACATGATGGCGGTCATCACCTTCGAAGGAGGCGCCGTTCGCGTTAGGCAGGATTTCACAGACGACCGTGCGCGCGTTGAGGCCGCGATGAACAAGCTTGTAGTCGGCCTGAGCCAGGGATTCGACGAGACAACCAGTGACGACAGCTCGGCCGATACGGGGGCGGCCTTCGGGCAAGATGACAGCGAGTTCAATATCTTCAACACCGATCGGCAACTGGCGGCGCTACAGACGGCGGTGAAGATGCTCGGAACGCTTAACGAGCAGAAAGCACTGATCTATTTTGCCAGCGGCCTTCGACTCAATGGTGTCGATAATCAAGCTCAACTAGTCGCCACGGCGAACGCAGCACTCAAAGCGAATGTCCTGCTCTACCCCATCGACGCACGAGGGTTGGTCGCTCAGGCGCCTCTCGGCGACGCCACCACGGGATCAAACGGCGGCATCGGCATGTTCTCCGGCAATTCCGCGCAAGCCATCACAACGAATTTCCAGCGATCGCAAGACACGCTGTATGCCCTGGCCAAAGATACAGGCGGCAAGGCCATGTTCGACTTCAACGACCTGACATTGGGCATTAAGCAGGCCGCCGACGCGATGTCCAGCTACTACGAGATCGGCTATTACCCCACGCACACGGCGTTAGATGGGCGCTTCCGGCGAATCAAGATCTCCCTCCGGGAGGGTCTTTCGGCGGATGTGTCATACCGTCAGGGGTATTTCGCAGACAAGGAATTCAGCAAGTTCACCGCCGCCGATAAGGAGCGACAGCTCGAAGACGCCCTGATGCTCGAGAACCCGGTCACCGACATCAACATCGCGATGGAAGTGAACTACTTCCAACTCAATACTGCTGAGTACTTCGTGCCGGTCGCCGTGAAAATTCCGGGCAGCGAGTTGGCTTTGGCTCGACGGGGAGGCGCCAACGAAACACTGATCGACTTTATCGGCGAAGTGAAGGATGACTTCGGCAACACAATCGAGAATCTCCGAGACAAGTTGAATATCAAGCTGAGCGATAGTACAGCCGCGCAGCTCGCGACTCACCCAATTCAATACGAGACCGGTTTCACGCTGCTGCCAGGCAAATACGTGATCAAGTATCTGGCCCGGGACGCAGAGACTGGGCGCATCGGGACCTACCAAATGTCGTTTGCCATACCAAACCTGACCAAAGAGGACAAGCGCGTGCCAATCAGTTCGGTCGTTCTGAGTAACCAGCGCGTGGCTCTCAGCGATTCCATCTATAACGTGAAGCAGAAGATTGACGCCGAGGCCGCTAATCCTCTGGTTCTGGATGGGCAAAAGCTAATTCCCAGCGTGACGCGCGTGTTTAGCAAGAGCCGAGACTTGTATGTATTTCTTCAGGCATACGAGCGAGGCGCCACAAACACGCTGCCGATGGTCGCCTTCGTGAGCTTCTACCAGGGGCAGGTGAAGGCCTTCGAGACCGCACCTCTGGCGGTGACCCAAGGACTGGACGCCAAATCTAAAGCTGTGCCGCTCCGATTCAGCCTATCGCTCGACAAGCTTCCGCCTGGCCGATATGATTGCCAAGTCACCGTGTTGGATCCCACTGGCCAGAAGGCATCGTTCTGGCAAGCTCCTATCGTGCTAATCCCATGAAGGACGCCTCTACCCTGAATTGTAGCGTTCCTCCAGCAGACCAAATCGAATAGGAACTTCCTCCGGGCCAACTCTAGGCTCGCCAAAACTCTTGCTGAAGTCCTTGCAAGAACGACCGGCAGGCCCAAAAGTCGAAAGTCTCAACGGACACACTTCTTGTTGGGATTTCTGCCTTTGTATGTTTAGCTCGACGCCTCATCGAACTGGTGGCTAGGGTTCCGCTGCACATTTCGTCGCAGGTCAGGGCCGAGCGCCACATAACGCGGGATATCCGCTAGCACCTAGAGCCAAAGATGCTTGAGGGATCGATGAACACACGGAAGTGTGTGTCCATCTCACTCTGGAGGCTAGCGATGAAGTTCTTCGCCACTGGGATAATCCTGACCGGCTTGTTCGTTGGAATGTTCGTCGGCATTGTGGGAACGGGCGGCGCGTTCATCATTCCAGTGCTGGTTTACCTCTTCAAATTAAGTCAACTCAAAGCGCAAGGAACAGCCCTTCTGATCGCGGCCAGCCCCATTTGGATTTTCCCTTTCGTACCGTACTGGCAAGGCAAGCAGTACGATTTCAAAGTCGCCGTCCTGCTAGGAATCGGCATCGCCTTCGGGGGCTACTTCGGAGCGGTTCTGGCGCAACATCTCCCGCAGGAATATGTGCGTAAGGCATTCGCTTTCGTGCTTATGAGTCTAGCCATCAAGATGTTCCTACAGCGATAGCGAACGCGGAGGACGTTTGGCGCATGCTTTTGGCGTTTTACATGTGTTGACGACAGTTTTCTGCAACCAAACCGTACTGGCGCAGGTTTTCAATTAACTCTTCAGTCATTCTGTCCGGTCAGTCGTTCGCGATGCCCATTGATACCACACCGTTTTTCAGGGCTTGAGATGAGGAAAGTCGCTCGGGCCACTCTTTGTCTGGACTTACAGCAGGAGGTTGGTTCGGCCCGACATTATCTGCTTGAATCCTCGCTACTATGAAATCCTCCGGAGGTATGGGCGAGCCTGCCAATCTTCGGAGCATTGCTAATTGCCCTGCGTGAGTCATGGCATCCGAGAAAGGTCCTTGGAGAAGCCGTTCCTCTGTTGTGTCGAGAAGTGGTGAGTCTTCCCGGAGCCGGCTGCTCAATTCAGCCAGCATTTCGTAAAAAGCCCTGACATCACAGATTTGTCATTCATCAGGAGCCGCGCTGCGGCTAAGATTCCGCCAAATAATAGACCATAAAGCGGAATACGTCGCGTGAAGTTGCGTTTTCGGCAACTGGCTTTTCCGTTCGATTCCCAGTTGCCGAGAATCCCGTTCTAGGGCGCTACGCTGTAAACTCCCTCCAGGCGTGAATAATAACCAGGCGGAGAACGAATATGGCCATCAACAGAGGCTCAGCGACACAGGTATTCAAGCCTGTAACTTTGGAGGGCAACGTAGTTCGCCTAGAGCCTATCCGGTACGAACACGTCCCGTTGTTTTGGGACGTCGTTAAGGGAACATCCGAGGAGATATTTCGTTGGTTTCCCTGGTCCATGAGAACCGGGATGACTTTAGACAATACGTAGAGCGGGTGCTGTCTGAGCAGGAGACAGGCCTTTCCGTGGGATTCGCGACCGTCGAGCGACTTTAGAGAGGTTGTGGGCAGCACACGATTCATGAACATTGATGCACCCAAACCGACGCGTGGAAATCGGCTCAACCTGGTGTTATTCCCTCTTGGCAAAGAACTGCCGTGAATACCGAAGGAAAGTATCTGATGCTCCGCCACGCGTTCGAGCATTGGGGTTGCTCGCGGGTGGAATTAAAGACTGACGCGCTGAATAAACAATCCCGCGCGGCGCTTCTCCGAACGGGCCAAAGAGGAGGGCACGCTCCGCAAGCACATGATGACATGGAACGGCCGAGAGAGGGACTCCGTGTACTTCAGTATCTTGGACACCGAATGGCCGGAAACAAAGTTGAAACTGACGAAGCGATGCCTGCTCTAAGGGCCAGCTCCTGATAAGTCACATCTTCACGGAATGTGGGATTTGCCCGATTCCCATTCTCTGGTAATCCCGTTTCACAGATGGCAGGACTGGCCGCCAAAAATCCGCAATCCATACTGTGACCTGTTCTTGGAATTCGAGTGTTGCCACAGCCTATGAGCTCCGTTAATTGAGCACGTAGTGCCGATGTGGTAATTTGCGTCGCCAACGCTTGCGGGATAAGCACTATGAGCGAGAGTTCTCGTTCCTATCACTATCGTGTCGTCGACGTCTTTACCACGCTTCCTCTCAAGGAAACGCACTCGCCGTCTTTCCCGAATCATCCGGCATTGACGATGCGACTATGCAGAAAATTGCAAGAGAGTCGAACCTTGCGGAGACGATCTTTTGTTTGCCCTGTCACTTCGACCGGACTGCGCTGCACGCGTGCGGATTTTCACTCCAGCGCGGGCGATGCCTTTCGCTGGTCTAGTGGCGATTTTTTGAGCGTTTAATCCACCGGAGTCAAGCCATGCGCGGTCGACCGCTTTTTTGTCTTTCACCGGGATGGATAGAGCCGATCACCGGCGTTCACAATTTCCGGAGTCGCATCAAGCAGGTCGATGGAAGTCGTGACCAAGCGCCTCGGCACAAAGAGCCTGCTCGTACATCGTTCCAAAGGTGATAGGGGGAGTGCGCAGCCAAATCATTGGGCGCTCGCCAGCATCGACACGAACTTCAACGGGGCCGACGCCTTCCTCCAAGGCGAAGGACAGGTGTTCTTGGGAACAATGCCCTGGTCGAGGAGCACAAAACTTGTCCCAATCGTAGGATGCGGCATTTTGGTCTTTGTCTTTACGCCGACGACGGAGGGAGCACTATTCGCGGATGTTCCCGCCCGAACATGGGATTCCAGAGGACCCGGCTACGGGTAGTGCAACCGGCCCTCTCGCCGCATTCATGATGCGTCACAACCTTGTATCGAGCGCCGCTGGCACACGACTTGTGAGCGAACAGGGGACTAAGATGGGACGCCGAAGCCTTTTGAACGTTTACATTCGTGGTGAGCGCGGTATCGATGGCATCGAAGTCGGCGGTTACGTCACTGCGCTTGTCGATGCGACTATGACCATCTAGCAAGAATCCTCTAATAAACCGGAATCTTTTGCCCAAGTCCTTCTGTGAAGTCGTGCCGGCTCAACCGGTCGATGCAACACCACCTTCGTCGCGCAATTTTGCCGCAAATGACTGTAGCTCAGCTGAAGCGCGCCCGGCTGCGGCCCTGCGCAGCCAGTTCCCCGAGGAATTTCTCCGAATCCGGCCGTGCCTCCAGCGGAATCGACCGCCGCTCCGCCAGCCGGTCGGCCACCTGCCTCGCCATCGACCGCCGCAGGTGCGGCTCGAGATTTGCCCGGCGCTCGAGGAAGGCTCTAGCAGTTGCAGTTCTTCCGGGCTCAGCGCAATGGAATCGTTCACGGTCGCCAGCGGGGGCGGAACGGCCTCCGTTTCCACGCCAGTTGCCCCTTCTGTAAGGGCTCCTCGTGCACGACGACCGTCCCCGCCAGGTAGTCGCCGGCGCGCTTGTTCTGCGGGCTAATCAAGCTGACGATAATCCCCGTAGCATAAAACATGGGCAATGAGTCCACGATGCGCAGTAGATTTCGTAGGATTGCGGCCTGCGCGCCCATCGGCCGCCCCGAATCCTGCATCACGCGCAAATGTGTCCGCCGCTTTCCCGGCGTTTGGCCATTCCAGACGGCCTCAAAAAACGCGTAATAGCCGAACTCCACCACGAACGCAGAAATAACAGGAAAGCATCAGCCCCATTGCTTCCCCGCGTGCGGCAGAAAACCGGCGGCGGAGATGATTCCCGCCACAATCGCGAGCGCGACTCCCACCGCAGCCTGCATCAACGTGTCAATGGCCAGCGCCAGCGCGCGGCTACCAACCCCCGCCAGCCGAAACTCCAGCGCCGTCTGCTCGGGAGTTTCGATGATAAGCTTTGTCGTCCGGAGGCATGCTTGATTTCCGCCCGCTGGCTTCACGGAAAACGCCGCTCTTATTGGGAGCGCGCCGACGAACTCACCGCGCGCTGCGAAAAATCCGGCATCCGGGCTTTGAGTCACCCGGAACTGCGTGAGCTCGCGTTATTGTATCGTCAGACCGCTTCCGATTTGGCCACCATTCGCGAAGATTCCTCCAGCCGCCGCCTGGCCGATTCGCTGAATCAACTGCTCGGCCGCACCCATAACTGCATCTACATGAGCCGCCGCGTCCGCCCGGCGGCAACGTCGAGTTTTATCGAGACACGTTTCCGCAAATCTTCCACGAGACGTTCCCCTACACGCTCGCCGCTTTCGCCGTGTTCGCGGCCACAGCCGCCGCGGGTTTCATGATGGCCATCTTCGATCCGGGCTTTCAGGGTTATTTCCTCGGCCCGGCCATGATGGCCTCTATCGAAAAGCATCAGATGTGGACGAACTCTGTAGTCTCCGTGAAGCCGCTCGCCTCCAGCACGATAATGACCAATAACTTGACCGTGTCCTTCACCACGTTCGCCTTTGGCATCGCCGCGGGCATCGGCACACTGTACATGCTGGCGTTCAACGGATTGCTTTTTGGGGTCGTCAGCGCTTCCTGCTGGCAGGCCGGAATGGCGGGCCAGCTTTTTAGCTTCGTCGTCCCGCACGGCGTCCTCGAATTGCCCGCCATCTTCATCGCGGGCGGAGCCGGGTTGCTGATCGCCAAGGGGCTTCTCTTTTCCGGCGCGCTTCCGCGGCGCGAATCGCTGGTACGGGAAGGCAGTCGCGCCATGCGCCTTGCGCTAGGCATCATCCCGCTGCTGATCATTGCCGGGACCGTGGAAGGCTTCGTTTCGCCCACGATCTGGCGCCGCGATGGAAATATCTTCTCGGCGCGGGCCTCTTCACGCTGCTCATTCCGTTTGTCATGCGCAAAACTCGGCCCGCGGTCGGCCGCGTCGGACAATACTCAGCCTTCGACTCACACCGAGCCTTCTTCCGCTTAGAGCAGGCTACGCTCTTTGACCTCCAGATACCGATTGATTACGGCCGTGGTGAGCCCTTGCGCCGGTGTTTCCAGGGTCAGCGCGGCCTGCTGCCGCAATTGCCGAAGCAGCAGATCGCGACGCTGCACAATCTCCAGCGCCGCGCTGTAGCGGTACATCTCGTGTTCGTTCTGCGGGCGCTCCCGTGCCACTTGGCGCAGCTCGGTCTGCTCCATGATGGCCACCAGCACCAGATGCTTGCCGGTCAGAGCTGCCGTGCATTCGATCACCTCCGGCGTCGCTGCCGTCTCCGCTAGATCGGTCATCCATACAATCAGGCTGCGCCGTCCCTGTGAGTCGAGGAGCAACTTCACCGCCTGGAAATGATCGGCCTCATACGCTTCGGCCCGCACCTGCGCCAAACTCTCCAGCAACGCCCGCAAATGCGCCGAGCCCTGCCCTGGCGGTACGCGCTGCTGCGGCTTGCGCCCGTAGGCCAAAAGCGCCACGCGGTCCCCCGAGTAGAGTCCAACCTGCGCCAGGCTCAGCGCCGCGTTCACGGCATAGTCCAGCTTGGTCAAACCGTTCACGCGCGCGCGCAGCAGCCGCCCCGCGTCCACCGCCAGCCACACCGTCTGGCTGCGTTCGAGCTGATGCACTTTCGTGATCAGCTTGCCCCGCCGCGCCGTCGCGCTCCAGGAAATGTCTCGGAACTCATCACCTTCGCGATACTCGCGCAGGCTTTCGAACTCACGCCCCTGTCCGCGCTGCCGCCGGAAGCGCTTTTCCAGCTCGATCTGCCGACTGCGTATGATGTACAGGCGCACGTTTCGCGCCTGCTTCAGATTCGGATAGACGCGCACCTCCTGCGCCGCTCTTGCGCGCCCCCACCGTTCCGCGAACCGCCACCCGCTGCGGTAGCGCAGCCAGATGTCGCCGAACCGAGCATCGCCCCGCGCCCTCGGCTCAATCGAGTAGACAAACTGCCCCCGACTTCCAGCCGCGACGGTCACTTGCCCGGTAGAAAGAGTTCGGGTGAATGTGTCGGGCGCTTCGTCGAGCACTTCAGCTGCGATCGAAGCTCGCGATGTGTTGTGTACCTCGATCGTCACGTTCATCTTCTGCGCAAGCGCCGGCGGTTCCTTCCATAACCTACGTGCTTTCAATTCGTCCGGCCGCGGCAGTCGGCGCAGATCAAGCCCCCACAACGCCATAACGACCAAATCCCACAAAGCCATGCCGTAGAGGAAGCGCGCGTTCGTCCAGGCCGGAGCGATCCATATCAGGCCGACAAGCAGAAGAAGATAGAATCTCCGTTGGAACGCGAAAGGCAGGCGTCCGGCGTTCTCGCACGACGCCGCAACGGTTTCGGGGCTGAGTCCCTTCATGGCGTCAGCGAGGGACGGCGGTGCCCGCCAAAATCTCAGCCACGACCTGATCGGCGGTGATGCCTTCGAGATCGGCCTCCGGATTGAGAAGCATGCGGTGGAGCAGGATGGGCGGCGCCGCCGTCTTCACATCGTCGGGAATCAGGAAGTCGCGGCCCTCGATCGCGGCCACGCTTTGGCTACCAGCATCAGCGCAATGGCCGCGCGCGGGCTCGCTCCCAGGCTCACCGCAGGCGAATTGCGCGTGGCGCGCACGATGGAGACGATGTAGTCGAAGAGCCTCGGCTCCACGCGGACGCGCCGCGCCTCCTCGCGCGCTTCCTGCAACGTTTCCGCGGGCACCACCTCCACGCCCACGGAGTCGAAACTGCGCGCATCGAATCCCTCCTGGTAGCGCGAAAGAATTTCCGTCTCCTGCGGCGCGTCCGGATAGCCGAATCGCGAATCTTCATCAGAAAGCGGTCGAGCTGCGCTTCCGGCAGCGGATAAGTGCCCTCGAACTCCACCGGATTCTGCGTGGCGAAAACGGAAAACGAGGTCGACAGCGGATGCCGCGTACCGTCGATTGTGACCTGCAGCTCTTCCATCGCTTCCAGCAGCGATGATTGCGTGCGTGGCGGCATGCGGTTGATTTCGTCCACAAGCAGCAGGTCGGTGAAGACCGGCCCGCGATGCAGCGAAACTCCCGCTCGCCGTCTCGAAGATATTTCCGCCCAGCACGTCCGCCGGGATCAAGTCCGGCGTGCACTGCACACGCTGGAACTGCAGGTGGAAAAAATGGGCCAGCGATTTCACAGCCAGCGTCTTAGCCAGTCCCGGCACGCCTTCGATCAGCGCGTGGCCGCGCGCGACAGCACCAGCAAAAGCTGGTCGACCGCCTCACCCTGCCCCACGATGATCTTCCCGAATTCCTCCGTACGTGCGTGGCGAGCTCCGCTGCATTCATTTCCATCAGTTCGTCTCCTGTTTCGTGTGCCGGCCGGACTCGAGCCCTCCGAATATTCATGTAGCTGCCGGACCAGCTCCAGCGCCTCTTTTTCCCAGTTCGAATTGCGCATGGCGCGTTCCGAGCGGGCGAGTCTTCGAGAAGCGCATCCTCCGGCCAGCCAAATCGCCCGGCCGCTGCGTGCACCAGTTCCGGAACTTGGCCTTCGTCGCCACGCCAGTTTTCGCGAAAGCGACAGTCCGGAATCGCTGGTACGCCATGCCCACGGCCGCCGGCGAGGCGTGCGCGGATTCGTACAGATCGGCCCAGGTCTCGACGAACTCCAGCGGCGAAAGCCGCGATTCCTGGCCGGCACGCGCATCGGCCCTGCGCGCCGCGAAAATGTGAATACAGCCGCAAGAAACGCGAGCCCGATCTGCAAGCCCGCCCACGGCAGCGGCGTTCCGCGAAGTAGGAGCCCAGCGACGCGCGCGCGCCGTGAAAATATTCGTCCCAAACACGCGCGTCGCCGTCGGTCCCACGGATTAGAAAAGCGCCAGATTCCCTCTCGCGGATCATCCGTTCGACAGCGGCGAGACAATCGACCACCAGATCACCTGGCCCTGCCGAAGCGATACCATACGACGCCGGGCTTTCCTTGTCTTTCGTAAACCACCAGCTGCCCTGGCGCCAGATTGGTCCACGCATCCGGAGCAACCATAGTGATCTCCCGGGCATTGCGGCTGAGCGGCGAAGGCAGCACGCGCGAAAACGGCCGCGGCGTCAAATTCGCATCGGGAATGGCGCGAGCGGACGATTGCGGCGCGAAGGTGGCGCCGCTTGCGCCCATCACCAGCAATCGACCGCCCGTGGAAACAAAGCGCGCTACTGCCGCGCGGTCGTCGTTCGAGGGTCGCTCGGGCGGCTCGGCAAAGATCAGTGTGGTTCCCTCACCGCTTTCGGGAAGCCCCTCCGGTGGGGATACCCAGCGCTCTACACGATAGCCCGATTGCTGAGTAGCAAAAAGGCCGCTTCGGTCCCCGGCCATTGCATTGGAAAAACTCGAAGGTCGCCGATGTCCTCCTGTTCGGGCGCCTCGCGAAACACGTAGCTCGCGCCCACCAGAATCAGCATTACCGCGGCCGCGCCGATTACGAGCCGGCGGTCGCCGGCATCGAGGAACGCAGGCATCCGAGTTTCTCCAGTTGCTGCATGGCGTCGTCCCAATCCGCGGGAGTCGCCGCACGGTAGCCATACCAGGTCCATTCCAGTCGCCGCGTCAGATTCAAAAGCGGCGCGTGCGCTTCGCTCGCGCCGTCCACCAGCCGGAGCGATTCCCGCGGCGTGCGCGAGCGGTCCGCGGGAAGCAGGCCACTTTCCTCCAGCCGTGCCACCGCCGCCCAATAAGAGGCGTGGATCGCGGCGCGATAATCGCGGCGCTCGGCGGCAGCCCGTGCTTCGTCGGCCCAGTGCCGCCAGTCCTGCCTGGCAGGTGCCGCGCCGCGCAAATCCATCTCCGAGCGCTTAGCCGCGGCGATCAGGGCGCGCACCGCCCACAAGGCCAGCGGAATCGCCGCCAGCACGATCACACTCCACGCGATCGTATCTCCCGCCGCGGCCGAAATTCCGATGCGGCCGAAGATCTTGCCAAGCTGCTGCGAAATCCACGTTGAGACGCGCTGCTTCAGCTTGTCGAGCCACGTGGCTTGGCGCGAGCTCTGAAAATCGGGATCGCTGAGGATACGCTCAACCTGATTCCGCGACCGCGCCAGATCAGGGCTGGCGGCGGGCAAAGCGAGTTCGTCCGCCGCTTCGCGCAGCGCC
>CAVPFR010000016.1:0-93545 GCA_963703785.1 uncultured Acidobacteriota bacterium
TGCTGGAAAGCAATGCTCTGGAGATGCTCGCCGAGGGCGCTGGACGGAAGCTATACGTTCACACGGTCATAACAGGCGGGCCAGCGTCCTTGGGGACACGCTGAAAGGATTCAAGAGTCTGGCGGTCGCGCTATGCCGAACGAAACATCGTGGTGTGGCTAAACGAGTACTTCGGCGTTATCGAGCGTGATGGCAAGCCGTTATTGCTGACTTTCTCTTGCGATGTACTCTTTAAGTTCCCCGCTTTCTCCGCACGGTCGCGCATTACCTGAACAGCATTCATCACGTCTTGCTGTTGATTGACGTGGGCGCGAAAAGCGAGGACGTGCAGGAAAGGTTCTTGTCCATGTTGGCGAGAACTGAAGGAAATTCCGTGAGCGCTTTCACGCTTGGATCCCAAGGTTGCTTATCGACTTCCTTGCCGAGTTGTTCTCCGAAAGGTCGGGCGGCGAGAGTCTTCCTCGTTACGCGCCTTTACAGTGAAGCCTTGGCTACCTTCGCCGTCCTTCGGCCCGCCGGCAGGGAAACCGCTTCCGTCCTTCGGATTAAAATCGAACGGAAAGGCGCTGGCCAAGCCATACCCGGCTTCTCCATGGCCCAGGATTCCGACGAGTTTTGACTGCTTTCCGCGTCTATCGCGGACCTTTAAGACCGGCTGGCCTGCCCGCCTGCTGCCTTAGAGGCCTTCAATTCCCGAAGAACGAGAATAAGCCCCAAAGCGCCAATTCCCATGGAAATCAGAACGAAGGAGCTGGGTTCCGGGACGGTATTGCAATCGCCTCCCACAGACTGAAAAGTTGGAATTTTCAAAATACCGCCACCGCCATCCCCACCGCAGTTGCCAGCACGAAGGGGTGCAGCAGGTAGTGCCAACACGATTGTCGCCAAGGTTATCGTCGCTAAAAGCAAAGTCATCCTCATCACCGAAGACCTCCAGTTTCTGATCCGGGTTTCAGCCGGGTAGTTTAGGCACAGTGAGAGCTGGGTAAAGCGGGTTCTAGCAGGTTCAGTACCATATCAGCTCGCGCTCAAGCGGAAGGGCTTAGGGTCGCAGGGGACCGAGCCCAAGCGCAATTCGTTGCGCAATGTAGGACACTCTGCACCCCTCGTTTTCTCTGATCCCCATCCCCTATGGCGACCTAGACCGATCTAACCGGCAATTCGACAACGTCCTCGACCTGCATCACCTCTTTCGCCAAGAACGGCTCGGCGTATTCGACGCCGACCATATCTCCATAAAACCGCGCCACTAGATGAACTTCCTGCACCAGCCGGTCCAGCGGCAAATAGACCTTGGACTTCCGTTCCCGCCCGACCGGCTGGAACTGCGAGCGGTAGGCCAGGATCGCCCGTGACCGGCGTGCGAATTCCCTCGATATATCGACAACGAATGAAGGCCGCACGCTGCGATCATAAGTAGTCGAATACAGAATCTTGAAGGGCCGGTAAGCCTCGCCTTGCAGGTCCAGCCGCTTCAGCCCGGCCAGGAAGCAGCCCTCGTAACCAAGGCGCGCAGCGTTGTAGTGGTCGGGATGCCGGCCCTCCCAGTAAGGCAGGATCACCGTACGCGGTCGCAGCGCCCGGATTCGCGCGGCGATGGCCAGCTTGTATTCCATGCGCATCTCCAGATGCGCATCGGGCAAGCCCAGGTTTTCGCGATGGGCCACTCCCAGCAGGCGGGCCGCCGCTGCCGCCTCCTTGCGCCGGATTTCGATCGACCCGCGCGTGCCCATCTCCCCCGCCGTCAAATCCAAGATTCCCACGGCATAACCGCTGCGTGCCATCTTGATCAGCGTGCCGCCGCAGGTCAGTTCCACGTCGTCCGGATGCGCGGCCATCGCCAGCAGATCCAATTTCATCGTCCCTCCTGAAATTCTCCTGAACGGGTCTGAACCGGAGCCGCCAGATTCTAACGCATGGCGCATCCGCGCCTTACGCCAGAGCGCACTCCTGCCATGCCCTGTGCTAAATTTTCTGCCCGGCATGAGTTCGCTAAAGGGACAAACCGCTCTCGTCACCGGCGCCGGACGCCGCATCGGCCGCGCCATCGCGTTGCGACTCGCCGCCGAAGGCGCGCGCGTCGCCGTGCATTACCGTAGCTCGCGGGCTGAAGCCGAAGCTCTCGTCTCGGAAATCATTCGTGCCGGCGGCGAAGCGGTAAGCATGCAAGCCGAGCTAACGCGCGTCGCCGACGTCAATGGCTTGTTCGACCGGGTCGAGCAAACATTCGCGGGCCTGGACATTCTCGTGAATAACGCCGCGATCTTTTCGCCTACGCCGGTTGGTCAGACGACTGAAGCCCAATGGGACGCGGTCCTGGACACGAATTTGAAGGCCCAGTTCTTCGCCGCTCAGCGCGCCGCACCCCTGCTCGCGCGGAGCGGTCGCGGGCGAATCATCAATTTTGCGTCGCTCGGCGGCCTGCTGGCTTGGCCCACCTACACGGCTTACAGCGTCTCAAAAGCCGGCGTCATCATGCTGACGCGCTCTCTGGCCCGCGCGCTCGCCCCGGCCGTTACCGTCAACGCCATTGCTCCGGGAACCGTATCGTTCCCTGACGATGCTCCTGGCATTGCCGAACGCGCCACCCGCAGCGCTCCCATGCAGCGCCCCGGTTCCGCGAACGACATCACGGACGCCGTGATCTACCTGATCGACGCGGGATATGTCACCGGCCAAGTCCTCGTCGTCGACGGCGGCTGGTCCATCCCGTCTTAGATTTCGCCTCGCATCGTCTTAAATTTCGCCCCGCACCAACGCCGCAATCACGCGCCGGTCCGCGGCCAAAAAGTCGTAGCGCCGCAATTCGGCGCGCCTCGCCCACGCCATCTGCTCGGATGCCCGATTCCTCGGCGCCTGCTGGAGCGTGGCGCGCAGGAACAAAACTTGCACTGCGTCGGTCATCTCCGCATAGCGATGCCGCGCTGTCGCGGCGATCTCCCCGATCGCCGAAGGAGCGCCAAGTTCCTCGCGCAGTTCGCGCTCGAGCGCCTCGCGCGGCGTTTCGCTCGGACGCATCTTCCCGCCGGGGAACTCCCACTTGCCCCCAAAGGTTCCACCCACGCGCCGCTGGCAGATCAGCACGCGGCCATTTTGCTCGATGATCCCTGCCACCACTCGTATTATCGCTGCCACACTACCATCTTTTTTCTCATATCCCCTTTGTCATATCTTCGAACAGCTAATTGAGGGCCCGAGCCTTCGCGACATATACTTTTGCTTTTTGGCCGAGGCCGAATCAAATGCGGGCGATCCTCATTCCCAAGCACGGCGGGCCCGAAGTTTTGCAATACGCCGAAATCGCCGACCCTAAGCCCGGCCCCAACGAAGTTCTGGTTCGCGTTCACGCCTGCGCGCTGAACCATCTCGACCTCTGGGTCCGCCAGGGCCTGAACGGCGTGACCTTTCCTCTGCCGCTCGTGCCCGGCAGCGATATCGCCGGTGAAGTCGCCGGCGTTGGCGAATTCGCCACGCGCGTGCGCCCCCGCGCCAAAGTCGTCCTCGCTCCCGGCGTCTCCTGCGGCCAATGCGCCGCTTGCGCGGCAGGGAAAGACAACGAGTGCCGCAAATACACGCCCCTCGGCTATGGCCGGAATGGCGGCTGTGCCGAATACGTGGTCGCTCCCGAAGCGAATGTGCTGCCCATGCCGGCGGGCCTCTCGTTCGAAGAAGCTGCCGCCGTGCCTCTTGTTTTTCTCACGGCTTGGCACATGCTCGTGGCGCTGGCGCGTCTTCAGCCTGGAGAAGAGGTCTTGATTCTCGGCGCGGGCAGCGGCGTGGGCAGCGCGGCCATCCAGATCGCCAAGCTGATGGGCGCGCGTGTGATTGCCACGGCCGGCAGCAGCGCCAAGCTGGATAAAGCCCACGAACTTGGCGCCGATGAACTCATCAACCACGCGCAGCGGAAAATTTCTGAAGAAGTTCGCCGCCTTACCGGTAAGCGTGGCGTAGACGTCGTGTTCGAGCATGTAGGCACGGCAACCTGGGAGCAAAGTATTCTGAGCCTGGCGATCGGAGGCCGCCTCGTCACCTGCGGAGCGACCACCGGTTTTGGCGCTCAGCTCGATTTGCGTTATCTCTTCGCTCGCCAATTATCGTTGCTGGGCTCCTACATGGGAAGCCGGGCCGAGTTATATACGGTTTTGAAGCTGGTTGGCGAGAAGCGTCTGCATCCGGTGATCGACCGCGTTTTCCCTTTGGCCGAAGCTGCCCAGGCGCATCGCCGCATGGAGCAGCGCGAGCAATTCGGCAAAATCGTCTTGGCGGTATGAGCCCAGAACAATCCAGAGCAATAGAGATGCACTTCGATTTGGCCAATACGCGCCCGCATGAGAAAATATCGATGAGGAAAGAATGAGCGTCAACGGCGGCCCAAACGTAACCCGAAAAGTAGTCTTGGATAAGCCTGAGGACTTGGCCAAGGTCGTGCAAAACGAAGGCATTATCCTCACTCAGCTCGATAATGCCGTGAACTGGGCCCGCAAGAGCTCGCTCTGGCCGCTGGCGTTTGGACTCGCCTGCTGCGCCATCGAGATGATGTCCATGGCCGCCGACCGTTACGATATCGCCCGCTTCGGCGCCGAAGTTTTCCGGCCTTCGCCGCGCCAAGCCGATTTGATGATCATCGCCGGCCGCGTTTCGCAGAAGATGGCGCCGGTAATTCGCCAGCTCTACCAGCAAATGCCGGAGCCCAAATGGGTGATCTCCATGGGCGTTTGCGCCACTTCCGGCGGCGTCTTCAATAACTACGCCGTGGTGCAGGGCGTTAACCAGGTCATCCCGGTGGACGTCTATGTTCCTGGCTGCCCGCCGCGTCCCGAAATGCTTCTTTACGGAATCCTGCAATTGCAGCGCAAGATCCAAAACGAGCGCGGCAGTTTGAAGAGGGCTTTGAACCTCGGCTGATCTTTACAGGCCGCTTTGCAGGCCCCTTACCAAACCCTTACCAGAAACGTTCCGACAAAAGCTCCGGCCAAAAACACTCAGCGGGTCTGCTTTAGGACGTTTTCGAGGCGACCGCCGCTTGCAGCGGCAGTTCGATCACTTCGGCGGACGTCTCTCCGCGACCGCTCTCATATAGAAGTTTCGTGCCGGGCGCGAGATATTCGCGCCGTAGGTAAGCCATCCCGATGGCCTTCTCCAGCAATGGCGAAAATGACGCGCTGGTGACGTGTCCCGCTTCCAGCGGTTCTTTCACGGGAGCCGTTCTGTCAGCGCTTTCAGTGACGGCCAAAACCGCCGTGCCGGGTTTCGGCACTTCCGCGCTGCTGAAAATGAGTCCGGCGAGCCGCCGGTTCACATGCCCGCGCGAGCGTACGCGTTCCACGATCTCCTGACCCGTATAGCAGCCCTTGGTAAAGCTGATGTGCGTGGACTCGATTCCCGCTTCCTGCGGAATCTGGTGCTCGTCGAAATCGCTGCCATACCAGGGAATTCCGGCTTCGAGGCGCAGCATATCAAGCGCGAGATATCCGGTCGGCAAACCACCCCCCGCGCGCACCGCTGCGCCAAGCGCCCGCCACGCAGCCTCCAGCGCTTCTCGAGGCAGCAGAAGCTCCGCGCCCGGCAGACCGAATTCCGAGCGACGCAGGATTCGGCAGGGAGTCGCCTGGCCTGCAATTTTCATCTGCGCGGCGACGTGCGTGCCCGCCGGGAGTTGCCCGAGATCGACTGCCGTGATGTCGCGCAGGATCTCCGCGGCCTTGGGTCCTTCCACGGCTAACGTGCCGGTTTGCGAAGTTTCGTCCGTGAGCGTGGCGTCGTCCATGATGATGAACTTATCCAGCGTTTCGAAAGTCCTCTGCCGCGCAAAAGCATGGCTCAGCACGAGCAGGCGGTCTTCCAGCACAAGCGTCAGAAGTTCGGCCAGCATGTGGCCTTGCGCGTTGAGGAGCAACCCCTGGGCGCTCTGTCCCGGTGCGAGATCGCGAATATTTCCCGAAGTGACGGCGTTCAGATAGCGCACGCGGTCCGGCCCGGAGAGCGCGAAGACGGAGCGGAAATTCGTATCGATTAGCGCTGCGCACTCGCGAGCTGCACGATATTCCGCGAGCGGATCGCGGAACTGCGCCGGCAAGCGCATCCCGAAGTACTCAGCGAACTCCCCGCCCTCAGCGCGCTCTGCGGCGGCTAGCGGGGTTTCCAGGCTGAGAGTTTCCTGTGTCTTCGGATCGCTCACCAACCCAGTCTAACAGAAGAGCTTCGGAGGCAGCCTGAGGGCCGGAAGTGCTATAGTTTACGCCTTGAGATTTACGCATGGCGCACCCTGTTCCAGACCCCATCGCAGCACCCAGCAACGACAAAATCATTCATGAAATCCTCCCGGTGGGCATGTTGCAATGCAATTGTTCCGTCATCGGAGACCCCCAAACGCGCGAGGCGCTGGTCGTCGATCCCGGCGACGAAGCTGACAAAATTCTAGCCATCCTGGCCAAGCATCGGTTGACCGTGAAGGCCATTGTCAGCACCCACGCGCATATCGATCACGTTGGCGGCTTGCGCAAAATGCAGCAGGCCACCGGCGCGCCCGTGCTCATGCACGGTGACGACATGGAGCTTTACCGCCATCTGGACATTCAGGCCGCCTGGATCGGATTGCGCGCTCCCGATCCCGCCGAAGTGGATAAGCTTTTGCGCGAAGGCGATACCCTGCGCTGGGGCCGCTTCGAGGTCAGTGTCCTGCACACGCCGGGTCACACCCCGGGAAGCATCTCTCTCTATCTCGCTCCGCAAAAAAACAACAACGGGGCCGGCGATGCCGCGAAGCTCTTTGCTGGAGACACGCTTTTCGCCGGAAGCATCGGCCGCACCGACCTTTGGGGCGGCTCGCTCGAGAAGATTTTGCGCTCGATTCACCAGAAGCTGATGGTCCTGCCCGATGAGACGGTTGTGTATCCCGGGCATGGCGGCGTGACCACCATCGGCCAAGAACGCGCCGCCGATCCATTTCAGAACTCCCGCATCCGGGCCGTCACGCTTAGCCCGGAATTGGGAGCCCGAACCCAGTCTCGATGTTTGCAGCGCACCCTCGTTGTTGTCATCCCGAAGCCAGTCGCGTTTTTTGCGAATGGGGGTGAGGGATATGCTTTTCTCGTAGCGCATCCCGGGCACGTAACTCTATACAGGCGTGACGTGCGGCTTGTAGCGTAGACTGGCGGAGCGCCGCGCGGTTCACGCCGGCTGCGCTTCCCGCGCCTGCGCGTATTGGCGAATTGGAAATCTTTCGTGGCAGTCATGCTTTACTCACCAATTACCGACGCGGCATAATTCTCGATGACATACGAGCCGCTTTTCGAACGGTTCGAGGCCACCGCGCCCGGCGGCGCCCGCGTAAGTGCCGAGTTTTTGCGGGCAGGTTTTTTGACCGTCGGCGACCGTCCCGAGCTGTATTTCTTTCGCGTGACGCACGGTTGGATCTCAGCTGCAGGACTCGGCTCAAAGCGGGCCTCAAGACGTGGCTGTCGGCGTCTCTGGCGATGCGCTGAAAAGATTTCAGAACGAGCGGCGCAGCCTGAGCCGGGAAGAAAAGATCGATCTCGCGGGCTTGATGCTGAAGAGGAATATCGAGGCGGGGAGATGCCTCGATTCCGACAATTTGTTTATCCGGGACCTGGAACTGGCCTCGCTGGCCGGTGAACTAGGCATCCTGGGATGAGGCAAGCATGAGGCGCTCAGACTTGGTACAAAACGATAATCGGAACTCCTCACGGCGCACGACCCAGATCGTCTTCGGCGAGCGTCAGCATCTGCTGCGCGTGCTCGATTCGCTCGAGGGATCGACTGTTGCGCCGGCGCGGCGCAATCATGAGCGCCGCGTGCTGGAGGAATTGATTCACGCCCGCACCAAGGAGCTCAACGAGGTGAACTCCTCCTGGGACGAGAAAGTCGGCTTGGTCCTCAGTGCGGAAGCCAGCCCCGACCAGTTGGAGAAACTCGTCAAGCAGGCGCCCAAGACTGATTTCTATTTGCTGCGGCTGATCAGCGAGCATCCCAAGGTCTCCTCCAAGACGCTCAGCCGCCTCGCGCGCCATCCCTATGGCGCCATTCGCGAAAACGTGGCGCGGCATCCTAACGCCGATCCTTCCACGCTGGCCTGGCTTTCCCGCGACCGCAGCCAGCCGCTCTGGTATCTGGTGGCTTTCAATCCCAATACGCCCTCGGTCCTTCGGCGCAAGCTTCAGGAACGCCTGCGCAAGCTCGGCGAAAACGCCGCCACAAAATAACAGCGCCTAACAGTCCTTGAAGACCATTTCAAATAGAACTTTTTTGGGTGACTGGGTCCGCCTCTGCGGATGCCCCGGCCCCAGAAATGTTGCGCCGTTGCAGGACGTGCGGACGGCGCGCCAAACCGTTATTGCTCCTGCAAAGACGCTAGGTAGTTGCAGAGGTTTTTGATGCGCTGCTGCACGGCACGTTCGTCATTCTTGTCGAGATATTGGAAGATGGGACCCCATGTCGGCATGTCCGCCGAACCGTGGAGAATCGTAGGGCCTGGCCCAAAACGGAGGATGTTTGACACATAGTCGTATGGAAATTTGCCATCATGGCGTTTAGCGAGCGTGGTGAGATCAGGTGGTGGTACTTTCAGCATGGAAGCAAAGGGGCCTTGGCCCTTAGCGTCGATACCGTGACAGGAAGCGCAATATAGTCTGAACGTCAACTTGCCAGATGGCACATAGTTCGACGGAAGCGTCTCGTTCACTGTCGGCCGAGCTTTAGCACCGACTACGCAAATAGCGAACAGCAACGTAGCGCACAGGACTGCATGACGTGTAGCCATAGCCCCTCCATATCCTCTGTCGGGAATTGTTGCCATGGGACGAACACCGTGTGGACTGTAGTTTTTCATCCCGCCTTCTGCTCCACATCTACTCAAGTCGATATGGCATCTGCCTCGTCCGTCTTCCCGATTGTTAGGGCCCGATTCCGTAGTTCTTGTCACACTTGCAGCGACTGAACCTCCGCTCTGACACTGAACCCGGTCTCCGCAAGACAGCGATGCTCTCGCGAGGAAGACTACGCCGCCGTGGACTGCTTCGGAGACTCCGCGGCGGGGAGTTCGGGCCAGCGCGGCTTCAGCACCACGCTCTGGCTCTCGTCATATGCGAGAGTGAAGACGTGCGAACAATGCTCGCACAGCCAGTAATGCTTCACGCCGGTTCCGAAGGGCACGCCTTTGTTAGAGTGAGGAGCCTCAGACTCCGGCCGAAAGCGAAAGAATTTGCCGCCTCCGAGCCAGTGAAAAGCGCTCGCGCAAGCCGGGTTGGCACACTTGGGATGCAGGTTTTGGAAAAGAGACTCTCCCTTGCTTCCGCCTGCACCGGGAGTTGACGGTTTGTTTGATCTGTCGCTATACGCCTTTCGCTCCCCTTCCAGCCTCGCGATGGTGGTCCGCAGCCAATTCGCAAAGACTGTTTCGAGGTCGTATTGATCGGCGTAGCGATACATCGAATCCAGAGTCTCGCCGTATGCGTTCAAGGCGATATGCCGGCACGGGATCTTCGCCGTGCGAAGCGCCAGCGGCACGAGTTGCATCAACACACACTCGCTGCACGGGCCGGGTTGACCTTTTGAGTCGTAGTTCATGCAAGTCGGAGAATCCTCAAAAATGGATTGTGGTCTCCAGGGCTCGCGCGGCGAACGGCCGTAGCCGCCTTTCTCCAGAAACTCGAGTTCGAATTTCAGGACATCCAGAAGGTCACGCTCATCCTTGTGCATCTGAACCTCCTTTTCCCGTCGATGTCTTCCTTTCATTCGAGAGCGGGGAAGTGATGCAGCCCTCTGAGCAGTGTCCCTGGCAAATCACAGCCCCTGACACATGAGGCTCGGATTTCGATCCGCTTAGCGGCGATCCATCCAGACGGACGCTGTTTTCGAGGCGCTCAATGGTCAATACGAGCCAGCGGCGCATCGCCGTTTCAATCTCCGGCTCGTACGCCCAGTGATAAAGCGAATCGAGCGTATCGCCCTCCACGTTCAACGGAATATAACGGCATGCGATTTTCTTTTCGCGTAGCTCGTCCGGGACAAGCTGCACGAGTAGGCATTCCCCGCAAGGTTGCGGGTTTTGTTCGCGATAGTATGTCGAGCACGTGGGCGAGTCCTCGAAGATGAGCGGAGCTCGCCACGGCGCCCGGAGCGACCGCTGATATCCGCCTGTTTCGAGGAAACTCAGTTCGAATTTCAGGACATCCAGAAGATCACGCTCATCCTTGTGCATTTGCATCTCCTGCCTTGCTCAGTTTCTTCCTTTGATTCGAGCGCATGCGGTGATGCAGGTCACCCTTCGATGTCAGCAGCGTCACAGGCAAATCCGTGGGTCGGAACAGGGTGAGGGTGGGAGAAGCCAAGGAGGGAGAGCTTCCCAGGAGATGAGCAAATGGCTTACCGGATACGCGTCATCCCAAAGAAAAGGCGGCGTATAATGCTGGTGGCTAAAGCGATGAAGACGCCCTACGGCTTGCAAGTTATTGAAAGCTGCCTGACCTGTCCTATGATGAAGGACAGGCTGTTTTGCAACCTGCCCCCACGAGCGCTTGAGGGGCTCGACGCGATTTCGTCCTCGGCAACATATCCAAAGGGCGCGATTCTCTTCGTCGAAGGTCAGGACCCGCGGGGCGTGTTTGTTATCTGCAACGGCCGGGTGAAGCTTTCTGCAGGCTCTGCGGATGGAAAATCGTTAATCCTGCGCATCGCCGACCCGGGAGAGGTGGTCGGCCTACCCGGTACCATCTCGGGGAAAGCATATGAGGTAACGGCCGAGGCGCTTGAGCCGATCCAAGCCAATTTCATCCCGCGAGACCCATTCTTACAGTTTCTCCGGGAATATGGCGAGGTCGCATTACGCGTGGCCGAGATACTGAGCGACATCTACCACGCGACGTATCAAGAGGTCCGTTATCTCGGGCTCTCGGGCTCCGCTGCGGAGAAACTGGCGCGTTTCGTACTTGATCTTGCCGTGGAGAAAGGTAAAACTATCGGCCAAAGCGATGGCCTCCAACGTGTTCCCTTAACTCTTACGCACGAGGAAATTGCCCAGATGATTGGTTCGTCCCGGGAAACCGTCACGCGCTTGTTCACCGACTTCAAACGCAAGCATCTGCTGGAAGTTCACGGTTCAACACTGATCATTACGAACAAGGCTGGCCTTGAAAAGGTATTGGAGGCCTAATTCCTCCCCTCGACCGTTTGAGTCAACCTGATCCGGCAAATCCCTGTTTCGGCTGTGGCGGCGGCAACCCGCGCGGCATGAAGCTCATTTTCGAAATGGACGAATCCAGCCGGCGAGTCGTCGGCCGATTCCGGCTGGGCCCGGAATATCAGGGCGCGAGCGGCTTCATTCACGGCGGAATCATTGCCACCTTGCTGGACGAAGTGATGAGCAAGGTAAGCCGCTTCAGCAACGTTCGCGCCGTCACGGCCGAGCTCACCGTAGAATATCTTCTGCCGGTTCGGGTCGATGAAGAGGTTCGCGTGGAGGGATTTGCCACGCGCCGCGAGGGCCGCCAGTTGTACCATGAAGGAGAGGTCCGCGATGCCACTGGAAATCTGCTGGCGCGGGGCCGTGGACGGTTCGTGATTATCGACCCGGAACGCTACAATAAGAAGAATCAAGCGAGCGCGGATAGGGCCGCGGGAAGTCCCCGCGCGGATAAAGGCGCAAGGAGTCAATAATGGATTCGAGCAACGGAAATGCCAACAACCAATGGCGGGTGAAGGTGGGCCTCGCCGAGATGCTCAAGGGCGGCGTGATTATGGACGTGACCACGGCCGAGCAGGCGCGCATCGCCGAGCAGGCCGGCGCCTGCGCCGTGATGGCCCTGGAGCGAGTCCCCGCCGACATCCGCAAGGAAGGCGGCGTCGCGCGCATGGCCTCGCCGCGCATCATTCGGGAGATCATGAATACGGTAAGCATTCCGGTGATGGCCAAGGCGCGCATCGGCCACTTCGCGGAAGCGCAGGTACTCCAGGCGCTGGAGGTCGATTTCATCGACGAAAGCGAAGTGCTCACGCCTGCCGACGAGGAAAACCATATCTGGAAGCACGATTTCAAGGTGCCTTTCGTTTGCGGCGCGCGCAATCTCGGCGAAGCCCTGCGGCGCATCGCCGAAGGCGCGGCCATGATCCGCACCAAGGGCGAAGCCGGATCGGGAAATATCGTTGAAGCGGTGCGTCACATGCGCGCGATCACCAGCGAGATGCGCCGGCTCACCACGCTGCGCGGAGATGAAATTCTGCACGCGGCCAAGGAACTGGCTGCGCCGCTCGATCTGGTGCGCGAAGTGGCGCAAAAGGGAAAGCTGCCGGTGCCGAACTTCTCCGCCGGCGGCATCGCCACGCCTGCCGACGCCGCGCTGGTGCGGCAGTTGGGCGCGGAGGCCGTCTTCGTCGGCTCGGGAATCTTCAAGTCCAGTGATCCGGACAAGCGCGCGCGCGCCATCGTCAAAGCGGCCACGCATTTTGAGGACGCCAAAGTCGTGCTGGAAGCTTCCGAAGAGCTGGGCGAGGCCATGCGCGGCCTTGATGTGCGCCAACTCGATCCCAAGGAGCTTCTACAGACGCGCGGCTGGTAACTGGCCGCAGGCAAGTGCCCTCGGGTAACTGAACATCGATGGCGTGTCATTCTGAGCGGGTGTGGTATTTGCTTGCCGAAGGATCTCTCCTTCTGACGGCCATGTTATTTTGGCTTTCGATCGTGGACTCTCAACTTTCGACCGTACATCCATGAAGACCGGTATCCTCGCAGTGCAAGGCGATTATGAGGCCCACGCGCGCATGCTCGCGCGGTTGGGCGCCGATTACATTCTCGTGCGTACGCCGCAAGAGGCCGCCCAGGTAGATGCTATGATTCTGCCCGGCGGCGAAAGCACCACCATGCTCAAATTTCTGAAGGAAGAGGGTCTCGAAGGGGCGCTGCGCGCGCTAGACGCCCGCGGAGTGCCTTTTTTCGGCACCTGCGCTGGCGCCATTCTGCTGGCGCGCGAGGTGCGTGCTCCCGCGCAGGAGTCTCTCGGCTTGGCCGATGTGGTGATCACACGCAATGCCTACGGCCGCCAATTGTCCAGCGAAGTGCGCAGCGCGCCTTCGCAGCTCAAAGCGGAGCCGCTCGAGATGGTCTTCATTCGCGCGCCCTGGATCGAGGAAACCGGTCCCGGCGTCGAAGTGCTGGCGCGCGAGGGCGGCCGCCCGGTGCTCGTTCGTGATGGCCGCATTCTCGTGGCTACGTTTCACCCCGAGCTCACCGAAGATACCACCGTGCACGAATATTTCCTGAAGCTCGCCGCCGGCGAATCCGCTTCGCCGCGGCCCGGCGCCGAGCAATCCCTCACCATGCCGCGCTCCTAGGAGCCCTCGTGCCGCGCGAAACGACCAGCAGCCGGGGCCCCCACCGCAAGCCGGTTTTGCGTGCGGTGGGGTGGAGCCCCCGTGGTACCAAGCGCACGCCCCTCAGCGCGAGTGAATCCTCGCGCGCGAAAGAGAAGACGCGCGCGCCGGGGTGGAGCGTTTCCCGGGAAGATTACTTGAAAGCGATTTGGGAGCTCGAGCAGGACGATCAGGCTCCCATCAGTGCTCGTCTCGCCGAAGAGCTCGAAGTTACGCCCCCCGCCGTCACCGCCGCGCTCAAGCGCATGACTCGCGACGGCCTACTGCGCATTGAACGCAGCGGCTACATTCGTCTCACGCGCAAAGGCCGCAGCGAAGCCCAACGGTTGGCGCTGCGCCATCAGTTGGCCGAGAAGCTTTTGACCGATGTGATCGGGCTTGGCTGGACCCTGGCCCACGCCGCCGCCGAACGGCTCGAGCATGGCTTATCGCCGGAAGTCGAGGAGTTGCTGATTCGCCGCTTCGGCGCCGATAGCGCCTGCCCGCATGGCATGCCCCTGCGCGGCGGATTGGCTCGGCTGAAGCGCACGCAAAACGCCGTCCCGCTCGCCGACGTGCCCGTGGGGCGTACCGTGGAGATTCTGGCCGTCTACGAAAAAGATCCCCGCTTCCTGGAATTTCTCGACGCGCGCAAACTGCGCCCCGGCGTGCGCATTCGCGTGCTGCATCGGGAGTACGACGAAACCACCACGGTTTCCGTCGCCGGGCACAAAGCTTATCTCGGCAAACCCGCCACCGCCCGCATCTGGGGCCGCATTGTCAACGCGTGAATAAGCTTGCCGGATCGAACGGGAGTAGTTAGCCGTGCACGATCTTCGTTATCCCATCGGACGCTGCCCATCGAAATCGGCGCTTGCTTTCGAGGAACGCGCCGCGGCCATCGATGCCATCGAGCAAACACCCCAGCTCCTGAAAGCAGCCATCGCTGGGCTTGCACCCGAGCAACTGGACACACCTTATCGTCCGGGTGGGTGGACCGTGCGGCAGGTGGTCCATCATCTCCCTGACAGCCATATGAATTCCTACATGCGTTGCAAACTGGCGCTCACGGAAGACGAGCCTACGATCAAGCCGTATGACGAGGCGCTCTGGGCAGCGCTAAAGGATTCGCAGGAAACGCCCATCGAGGTGTCGCTCACTCTGCTCGACGCCCTGCATAAGCGCTGGGTGACCCTGCTCCGCGGCCTCCGCCCTGAAGATTTCGCGCGTCGTCTGGTGCATCCTGAGCGCGGCACCATGACGCTGGACGATGTCCTGACGACGTACTCTTGGCACGGGCGGCATCACGTGGCCCACATCACTGCCTTGCGTGATCGCATGGGGTGGAGTGAGCAGTTGCGCCTATCTCAAAGCGAACTCTGACTCACGCCGCTTCCCGCCGTGATTTCGCGCGAGGTGATCTCATACCGAAAGCTATCGGGATTGAGCGAATCCAGCCGTCCTTCGGCCGTTTCCGCCTGCGGATACATCAGGAAGGGCAGTGCCTTCCCAGTCGATCCAGGCAGCGCCACGTCGTGCGCGAAGTTGTAGGCGATCCAGTTCATCTCCCAGGAGCCGAATAGCCGCTTGCGCGCCCTCACCACCATCTCATCGTCCAGCGGACGATTTCCCGGCGGCTCCTCGAGCACCACTTTGCGCACGTCCGCGGGATCCACCGGAACCCAGCCGTGGCTCTTGAGGTAAACCTCCGCGCGGCAGTGCTGTGCCTTGCTCACGTTCTCCGTGGCGGCGCCCAGGCTCTTGTATCCCAGCTCCGATTTAGCCACGCGAATGCCGTAGGCGTCGCGCGCCGGCAGCCCGCTCGCCCGCGCCAGCCCCACGTACAGCGCGTTGAGGTCCGCGCACTTGCCGCCGAGATTCTTAGACTCCAGCAGGAAACGAATGTCGCCCAGCCCGCAGCCCAGCGTTTTTGGATCGCGAAACGTGTTCTCCACGATCCATTCGTAGATCGCGCGGGCCTTATCGACGTCCGTTTTCGCCCCCGCCGTGATTTGGTCCGCCGTCTCTTTCACGATTCCATCTGTCGGCAAAAGGTGCGTGGGCCGGAGAAAATGTTCCAACACCGCGGGATTTTCTCTCGCCCCAACGCCGGGCGAGGAGACGTCCACCGCGATATTTTTTGTGGCCATGCGGCTGGTGAGCGTAAGCACCGGCTTCTCGCCAGCGGGAAATTCCGCGCAGACGATTCCCAGCGCATCGGCTTTGCTTTCCGTCATCTTTGCCGAGCCGCCTTCGGCGCGAAACGTATTGGCGAGAGTTTTCTGGAAGGGCGTTCGGGAGATGAGCGCCGCCGGCAGCCAGATGCGTGTCATCCCCGAGGGCTTGAGCAATTCCACACGTGTAGTCAATTCGAAGGTGCGCCAGCCGTCGACGCTCGCGTCCGCCGCAAATAGACGCTTCGTCGCCTCCGGAAACGCCAGGCCCGCCGATACAATACCCGCCGAACGCAAAAAGTCGCGGCGCTTCATCCATCACCTCTTGGCTGGGAACTGGTTTAGCTAAGCCAGTAAAGACTCTTCCTCGAATCCACGCATCTCCAAGGTACACTGCATCGCGGCCTCTGGCAATCCGGAGGCGGTCGCAAAACCAGCTGTCGGCACGAGGCTCTTCGAGAATGATGCGCATGCTGCGCTACTACTGGAAGCTGTCGCGAGGCCATCGCTTTCGCCCCTGGCGTAGCCCTTATTTGCGGTGGCGAATGGAGACTTTTTTTGGTCCGGAAGCCGGGCCCGCCGGCCCCTCGCGTTTTTTCTCTCTCCTCTGGCGCGAGCGCCGCCGCCTTCGCGAATTCATGGATTGGGCTGACGAGTATCGTCACCACACTCGATAAGCGGCGGCTCCGGTGGCAGGTCTTAGTCTAGATAAACCCTAATTTCTGGGTCGTGAAGTTCGCCAGGTTCGGAAAAATCGGCGGAAGGTTCCCGGCGCTAACGCCGAACCATTGCGCCAGCGTTGCGCCATATTGATCGGTCGACGTAGTGGGTATCCAGCGGCCGTTGCTGCCCGCATCGTTAACGCTGGCGCTGCCCAATTTAAAGTCAGGCAACGTGCCGTAAATGTCCGCGCCCTTTACGGCGCCGCCCACGATCATCTGTACGCTTCCCCAGGCGTGGTCGCTTCCGCCATTGGAGGCCGGCTGGTAGGTGCGGCTGAAATCGGACATCGTGAACGTCGTAACCTGCGAGGCAACGTTTAATTCGACCGTAGCGGAATAGAAGGCGTTCACCGCCTGGCTCAATTGCTGCAACAACGGCCCCTGGAGCGCGATCTGGTTGCTGTGCGTATCGAAGCCGCCAAGCGAGCAGAAGAAGACCTGCCGGCTCAATCCCAGCGCCGACCGCACGGCAATGATCTGCGCCACCTGTTTCAATTGGCTTGCCAAACCCGTCGGCCCGCCCGTCGTCGGGAACGGCGTCGTTATCGTTGGCGGCGGGTTAAGCGCGCCGACAGGATTTTGCTGTCGGCCAGGGAACTCGACATGATCGAGCTGGTGGCCTGAATGAGAGAGACGCCGCGTATCGAACGTCAGCAGTTGCTGCAGCGTCCCCAGGCCAGTCCCAGCGCCATAACCCGCAAGGCCGGGTGTCGAGCCCGGAATCATTGCGTAGGGCTTGGTCGTTTGGCCGGTCGTGAAAATCGCTGAACCCGCCACCGAAGTGACCGGCGGGAATGCGGAATTCATATTGAATACGGGCTCCACGCTGTCGGCCATGCGGCCCGCCCACCCGCTCTTGTAGAAGCCGTCCATTTCCAGTGTCTGCCACTGTTGCTGCTGATCGGCGTGAGAGAAAAGGTTGGCGGGCACGGGAGGACTAGGGAGGAGATACGTCGCTCGCGTGACGGGTTGAGAGAGCGTGCCCACATTGGCCAGAAAAGCGAGGTTGCCAGCCGTATAAAGAGCCGCTAATTCCGGAACGCTAGGATGTAGCCCGAAGAGGGTACTGCCATTCTGCGCCGTCTTTGCGGCGATCGACAATAAGTCGGTCTGAAGCAGCGCGAGGCCGCCATTTGCCTGCGCGCCACGAAGGCTGAGGTAGTTGGCATAGCCCGCTGTATCGTTGGGGATGAGCAGATTGTTGCTGTCGTTCCCCCCAAAGAGAAAGATGCACACCAAAGCTTGATACGGCGGCGGAGCGCTCTGCGCCAGCGCATGCATGAGCCCAAAGCGGCTGAGATTCGTGGCAATGCCGAATGCGCCGGCAGCGCAGCAAGAGGTGCGTATGAAGTCTCTCCGTGTCAGTGCCATGGCTTCCCCTTTCGGTCCTTGTTAGTGCTGCACCTGATATTGCGAAGACGAAAGAATTAAGTAGATCGCGTCCTGGGCGCGCTGGAGATTCTGATTCGTGCCGGCCGGGGCGGCGTTAACCGCTGCCAGGATGCTCGCGCGCGCCGATGAGGACATGGACCCGTGCAGTAACAAAGCGTTCAGCGAATCCAGCAGCTGGCCCGAGGCATCCGGGCTGGCCGCCAGGCTTGCGTAAGGCGTGAAAGTTACGGTTGTGCCCGCGCCGATCGATTGAAAGACGAACGAGTTCACAAAATTGGCGCGGACCAGCGCCGTGGCCGTCGTTTGCAGCGCAAATTCCGGCCCCACCAAATTCGTTCCCGGTATCCCGTAGTCCGGCGGGAAAAAATTGAACACGCTCGGCGATTCCAGCGGCGGCTCGCTCATGTTGGTAGCAAAGGTGACTGGACCCACGCCGTCGGACGCTGCCCCGAACGCCCGTAGAGTGGAAGCGATGTAGAGAATGGGCTCGCGTAGTTTGCCATCGGTACCGTTCGCGGTCGTGGGGTCGTCGCCGCGCCGCGCTTCCGAATCCAGCAGGATCGCCGCGATCACTGCTTGCAAATCTCCTCGCTGCCCGGATCCGAAGGTAGCGCCGGATACGGTGAAGCTGCCGCTATCGAAAACCGTGGCCACACGTTGGATGTACGCGGCACTAGGGTTGCTACTCACCAGTTGCTGAATCAGCAGCTTGCACACGAAGGGCGAAAGGCTCGTCTGCGCGAAAATATTGTCCAGTGCGCCATTCAAATCCACCGTCGACGATTGCCCCCCTGGCAGAACGGTCGGCGTTCCGTTCACCGCCAGCAGCGTTTTTGATCCTGTGTCGTGGTTGCTCTCGAAAGGCTGCATCGCGCCCAGCCAATAAGGCGGATTGTGCTTCACAATCGTTGCGCCAGGCGCCGTCGGATACGTCCATCCGGTATAGACGCGCGCGAAGGATTGGACGTCATTCTGGCTGTAAGTCGGAATCGGATTGCCGCTGCCGTCCAGCTGCAGAGAGCCATCCTCATGGAGCTGATTGAGGCCCAAGGTGAAAAGTTGCATCAACTCCCGCGCATAGTTTTCGTTCGCGTGCGTAACGGGACTGGTGCTGGGCTTATCGCTGTTCACCATGTCCAGATAGTGGCCCATCGCCGGACTCACCGTAACGTCATACATCAGCGTGCGGTAGTTGCTGAAGGCATCCTGCAGCAGCAGGCGCATGTAGGGTGCCATCCCTTGCGGCGGAATGGTGAAGCCCGAAGTCACCCAGATTTCGCTGAGCGCCAATGCCACCCGCTGGCGGAGTTGGTCCTGGCCGATCAACGCATTCGTGAAGAGCACCTGTTGGGTGGACTGCATCGAGGTCACCGTGGCGGCCGGATCGGGATAGGTGGACATCGGCGCGCTGAATTGGCTGTTCAGAAACGCCGGAAAGCCCGTCTGTTGGACTTGTGCGATCAGCGCGGTAGTGGGGCCAAACGTGGATTGCTCCAGGAATCGCGCCGCCGCTGCCTGGGTTACCAGCGGAGCGGTGCTCGTTGTTGTCGTCGGGTTCTGTGTCGATGTCGAACTTCCAGAGCCTCCCGAGCAGCCGAACATAAATGAAACTGCGAGAGCACCGAGCGGCAAAATCAGCCGGCATCTCAACATGCTCGTTTCCTCCCGATTCCTACAAAACCCGGCTCAGCCGTGGAAGTTGCGCCAACGCCCCGCCCAAAAAGATCTGCGCTATGTCGCCATAACTCATGTCGCCATGATAATGAACCGGCCTGTGCCTTAGAGCTTTTCCGCAACCGCGCAGGGAGGACTTAAGGCTGGGAGCCCTAACGCCGTGATTCACCCTTATTAAGGGCTGAGCTTGTGGGTGAGGGTAAATACCATATGCCCGGCGGCCTCGACAAGTCCAAAGAACGCAAGACGACTTTTAACATGCCAACGGAACTGCGAGCGAATGCAAGAGCCGACACATCATCTTTCGTTCTTCGCTGGCTCGTTCATTCACCTGTCGAATTTCTCGCCTGCGCGCGTCTGCTCTTGAGCCGCATCTGGTAGTGGTACTTGCAGCCTCGGTGTGCGAAAGAGAGTTCTTGACACGCCTGGCCGCTTTCGCCAACATGCGCGCCACAAGCACGCTGTTTCACTCTAGTTCAACGCGCTAGTTCAAATGGAGGTTCCATGATGAATTCTCTGTTGAAAGTGAAAACTGTCGTTCCTCTTCTCCTAGGGATCGCAATCGCTTTTTCCCCAACGCTCCGCGCAAACCACGATCGTGATGATCGCGATCGAGACCGTCATGAACGTGACAACGACAGCCCGCTGGCCCTCATCGGGGTCATCGGCATACCAGGCAACCCCATCTCCAGTACCGACATTGCTTCGGTAGACCAAGCCACAGAGAGGCTGTTTTTCGCGGATAGGGGTAACGGCCCTACCGACACGTGCCCGTTGACAGCAGGGGCCACAACACACGGCGCCGTCGATGTCGTCGACGCCGAAAACGATCTATACATTGGCCGCGTCACCACAGGAACAGTAGGTGGGAGCGCGGTCTGTTTTGCGGGAGCAAACAGCGCCAATCGCAACCTTGGCGGCCCCAATGGCGTTGCCGCCGGAGCAAACTTGACAGTCTGGGCCGGGGATGGAGACAACACGGCGAAAGTCGCGGACGTGAATCCCAATTCAAAAACCTACCTGCAGATCATTGGCTCGGTCTCGCTTTCCAACAGGTCGGCTGTCTCCATGTGTGGCACTACCTGCCAGCGTGCGGACGAACTTGGCTATGATCCGGAGGATCATATCGTCATGGTGGCCACCGACGCGCCCGTTTCCATTCCTCCCTTTGCCAGCTTCGTGAGTGCCGACCCTCCGTATAACCTCATCGGCCAGGTAAACTTCGCCGCGCAAGGTCTCGGAGTTGGGGCAGGCTTGGAGCAGCCGCTGTGGGTTCCCGCTCTCCACCGTTTCCTCCAGACTCTGCCTGCGACCATTCCCAGTGGCTTCGGGAAGATTGCCATTGTCGATCCACGCGGACCCAATCCGCATGTTACCGGCGTGATCGACTTGGCTCAGTATAAGTGCAACGGCACGGGTGAAGCTCTTGGCGACGACGACCACGTGCTGGTCTCTTGCGGCAGCTTCCCCTTGGTCATCGACCTCCATGGCGCCGAAATCGGACCGGGCGTCACTCAGGTTGGCGGCGGGGATGAAGTGAATTTCAACCCCGGTGACGGCAATTTCGTCGTGTCCTCGAATATCGATGGCAACTCGGCGAATCCCGTTGTTCTCGGAGTCATCGACTCAGAGTCTGGCCGTTGGCTCCAAAACACGCCCCTTCCAAACGGGCTCCAGCCTGGCGCCATTCGAGCCGGGAATTTGGCAGCCTTTGGCGAAAATAATCATGTATTCGTGATCGTGCATCCGCCCTCCTCTGGTGCCGATACCACTGTCTGCGGCTCCTTTGGTTGGTCAGGTAAAGGCTGCGTCGCCGTCTTCACTCATACGGGTGAGGACGCGAACGAGAACTCAGGCGGCGACCGGGACGATCGTTAACCGAATGTAAAATGCCTCACACTATGTGAGGCTCCACTGCGGTCGGTGCCGGGCGGCGCCAAGCTGCCCGGCACTTTTTTCCATTCATGAGTGACAGAGCTGCGGCCCTGACCCTGCCCGCTGACGCTCCGCGGAGATCCCCGCCAGTCGGGCACTTTCGGCCAGCCGTCTCATTCCTTCCTTATAGCGAGCGCAGAAAGTTCAAAAGATCCTGCTGAGCCGATGCGGGGAGGTTATTGAACAAAGTGATCGAGCCATTGGCCTCGGACCCTGAGCTCGCGTGATGGAGTATCGCTTTTAGAAGATCGGACGTGCGCCCGTCGTGGAGGAAGAACACTCTCTGGCCGAGGCCCCAAAGCGGCGCGGTGCGAAACTCCTGCCCATTCGCATTTCCCTGTGCTACCCCGTCCGCCAGGCCGGTGCCCATGTTATGAACGAGCAAGTCGGAGAATAGATTCGCCTGCACGTTCGAAAGCGCCGGGTCAAAGGCGGACGTCCCCGTTCTCATCGACGGAGTGTGGCACAGCGCGCACCCTACCGCTGCGAACATGACCAGCCCGCGCGCTGTGGACGCAGTCGGCGGCGCAGGCTTCGGCTGATCGAGCATGCGCATGAAGGAAGCGAACGCCGTGATGTCGCTATTTACCGCCGGACCGGTCATCCCCGGGTTCGAGATATCCTCAGGCGTCGTGTTCGTTCTGCATCCCGGGGGGAGTGAATGTCCGGGCTCGGGTCGTTGCGTGGTGAATAGTTCGTTGGTTACGCCGTCCTCTACGTTGTACGCTTCGCCGGCAAACATCAGCAGCGATTTGTTCTGCGCCTTCCAGCCAAAGCGCATGATGGTGCCGTCATTCCCGCTTCGGTTGGCATGGCCGGCAATGCCCATCCTGGCTTTAATCGCGGCTTCGGCCGCTTGGTTCGCCAGAATCGTCGTATCGTCTATACCTTCGATCAGCCCATCGCCATAAGTGGGCGTCGGAATCCGGAAGACGGCGTTATTCGAGGCCAGCTCTTGCGCGAACTTGGGTTGCGCTATCTGGCAGCTCCCGGCATCGCTCCGGCCCGTGACGCTGTAAAGGTCGTGCACCCCTCCGTCAGGCGCATTGAGATTCAGGCTTCCGTCCGCGTTGCGAGAATACTTTAGGCGCATCTCGCGCACCGGGCCGGAGGGCGTAATGAACGCCGGAATCACATTGTTGGCTCCGCCGGCGCTGTAATCCAGGGTCGCCTCAGGATTCTGGCCCACGTAGGGATAGGCATTAGCCGCTGGCGAGCTTCCGCCCATTGCCGGCTGCGCGTGGCATTCGCTGCAAGCGCCATTGGGACCGGAATTGTACAGAGGGCCCAGCCCGCCAGGAAATGTCTCCAATTCGGCGAAGCGCTTCGCGCCATCCTCCGCCCCTGCCAGCACCGCAGGGTTTATTTTCGCGATAAAACCGCCTGCCCCTGTTGGTTCTCCCCTTGGCCCAGGATCGGCGACGGGCACGTTGGCGGAAACTGCCAGCACCACAGACGACAGAAACAACACCGCAACTGCAATGGTTCGCTTCATAGTGGCTCCCCGAGAGCCAGGGCATGGGTCTGGCAAGGCTTAGGACCGCGGACGCGGGGCGCAATGCGCGGGGGCTAGGAATGCGTCGTTTCGCTCCGCAGCGATCCTTCAATCTATGGCGCGCTACGCTACGCGTTGGGAAGGTTGGCTACAACTGTACCGAGGTATCAATTTGGTTCGGTCCCGAGAAGTGTCCTTACGTGTAGCCAGGGAAAGACGGAAGCGATTGCGCATCTGCACCAGGGAAGAACGAAGGCCGCCTCTTCGAGGCGTTAGAACGATCCACGCCGCCGCCGGTACTCGACACAGAAGCCGCAAGATGTATACTCTACGGCAAATAAGATGGCCGTCCGCGAATAGGAACTAAACGGAGGGTGCTCACGTGAAGCGAGCCGGGTTCTTCGCAGTTCTTCTCCTTTTTTCCGTGACCAGCGCCGTTATGGCGCATCACGGAAGTGCGGGATATGACATGGACAACATGACCGCCTTTCCCAAGGCCACCATCACAGGGATCGAGTGGACCAATCCCCATTGCCAGATTCATTTCGATGTGACCAATGACAAGGGCGTGCTGGAACACTGGACTCTCGAGGCTCCTCCTCCCAGCATGCTGGCGCCGCGAGAGTGGACCAGGCGATCGCTGCAAACGGGCGACATGGTCAAGATCGAGTTTCACACCGCGAAAAACGGTTCGCCTTACGGAATCATACAAAGAGTGACTTTCCCCGATGGCAAAATCCTTCGCGCTTATCCGGACCGCTGAGATCCGTTTCTTGGGTGCGTTCTACTATTTCCGCCGCCGCTTGCAATACCATTCGGCCAGGTGAAGGAGTTTTCATGCGAAATCTATGGCTGCGTTGCGCCGCTGTGCTGCTGGGAGTTCTCGCCTTGGCTGTAGCGTCAGGAGCCCAAGCGCCGCCTGCGAACTCCAAGCCTGCGGCTCAAGCGAAAGTCCCGGATCTCTCCGGAGATTGGGGCGCCCTCCTCGAATCGGGAGGAGGGGCCAGCTTCATCATTTCCGACCCAAACTACAAAAAGACCGGAACACCGCAAGACGACACGCCGTATCAGCCCTGGGCGCTGGCCAAGCTGAATTCCGAAAGACCCGAACAGGGACCACACGCAACTTTTGTGAACACCACCGATCCGCGCATTAAGTATTGCGATCCCATCGGTGTGCCGCGCATTTATCTGGTCCCCACCCAATTTCGTTTCCTGCAGGGTTCCGATATTCTCTACATCCTTTATCAATACGGCCCCACCTGGCGCCAGATTCCCATGAACGTCCCCCACCGCCCTGATCCGGATCCCACCTGGTGGGGAGAGTCGGTCGGGAAGTACGAAGGCGATACTCTAGTCATCGACAGCATCGGCTTCAACGATAAGACCTGGCTCGATCATGCTGGGCGTCCGCATAGCGAAGACCTGCACCTCGTGGAACGCTTCCGCCGCATCGATCACGATACGCTTCAGCTCGACGTGACCTTCGACGATCCCAAGGCCTACACCAAGCCCTGGAACGGGCGAAAAATGTTCAAGCTGCAGCACGGCGGTTTCGACGACGCCTATAGCTGCTCCATGTCGGAATACGAACATTTCAGCCAGTCCGTCGTCGACCCCGTGAACGCCCCTACGAAATAGCGGCGGTTTGCCGCACGTCAACGGCTTCGCGATTCCGTTGTAGCCCAGGGCGCGCTCACGTAGTTTGTGAGCGGCCCTGGGGCTTTTCATCCTTTAGCGCGCGATTGAATCTAGCGCCCCAGTTGTTGCAATTGTTCGGCGAAGTACCCGCGCCAGCTCTTCGGCAGAGCCTCGAGCCCTGTAGCCTGCCGCAATCCCTCGCGATCGTTCTTCTCGAACGCGTATAGCCTGGTAATGTCGGCAACGGTCAAGTTGCCGGTCTCGGCGGCGATGAGCTCGATCGCGTTTCCGCTTTCAATCTCGCCTTCCTTCGCCACTGAAAAATAGAAGCCCGTCCGCCGGCTCATCAGGAAGCGCTTCACCATCTCCTGGCTGCCAAACTTGATTCCCAGCTTGTAACGGCGTACTGAGACACCTGACGGAAGAGCCGAGCGGCCAGGACCAACCACACTCCTAGCTCGAAGAACGGTTGCCAGATGCTGCCGGACCTGTAGCGGCAAGCAGGCATAGCACTGCACAAATTCAGTTGGCGCGAAAGACCTTGGGGTTTGAAACTCCGGCAAGTAAACTTCAAGCAAGTGTTGCGTCGGCCCATTGAGACCACCTGGATTCTCGGAAAGCTTTCCGCACCTGTTCGGAAAACTCCTCTTCGCGCGCCTTTGCAACTGATTGAATCCAAGCATGCCGAATTTGGCTGTGTCGGGGTTCAGGAAACAGGTGTTTTGGAAAGCTCGCCCGGGCTGGCCCAGGAACGTAATGCCATATCTCCAGAGTTTGTCTATCTTTCATCGAAAAAATAGATGCACCTTGGCTTCCGAGTGCTCCGCCCTCGCCCCGACTCAATCAGCGCTCAGCGGCATACCAGGCAGAGTTTCAGCTGACGACAAATGTTGAAACTATGTCGGTACGGCTGCCGGAGAAGTGGCCCTTCCCCCAACGGCGGCGGAGGTTTGAACCGGCGAATATGAGAAACAGCAACGCTAACACCAACACAAATACGATTCCGCCAAACACGAGCCATATCGACTTTGCTTGGGAACTCATTTCACTCATAGTTTTCTCTCCGCCCTACGCTTGCGGACCCTATCGGGCAGCTTCCACGATGTGATCCAAAATAGGCAATCTTTGCCAACGAGAATAAGGAACCAACGGAAGCCCCCTTGATGCATCACGCCACGTCGTGGCCATGTCGATTGCATTAAAGCTGAATCGGCAATTCCCGCCTCAGTCGGCAATTGGCCTCATAACCGAGCCGCTAGGCCCTCTACGGCGTCCCTTCGCGATTGCGGGATAACGTGACCGTAGATGCCTTACCAAAAGCAGACCGGCGGCTAACAGACACTTTATAGCGTTCCTCCAGAGTGAATTCTCTCTCACTCCCGCCGGTACGAAAAACCCCGCTCAGGTCAGTTTACGCGCGTCGTCCGGTCCTCACTTCACGATGGCGGATACCAGTCTAACAGTCGGACTTCAATTCCAGTCCCAGCGAGTTTTTGTTTGAATGCTTGCAGGTTTGTCGGCGGATTGGCGCGGTAGTGGTAAGGGAATACGACTTTGGGGTGAAAGGCCTTTACCGCATCGGCCGCCTCATCGACCGTCATCGTGTACGGCAAATTGATGCAAATGAAAGCGACGTCAATGTTTTTGAGGGCGCGGATCTCGGGAATATTCTCGGTATCTCCGGAGATGTAGAACCGTTTGCCGCCGTAACTAAGCACGTAACCGTTGCCGTTTCCTTTTGGGTGATAATACTGCCCCCCCGCAGGGCCTCTTTGCAGGTTGTACGCGGGAATGGCCTCGATCGTCCAGTCGCCGAATTGTTTCGTCTGTCCGTTCGAAATAACCGAGGCTGTGCTTACAAATTTAATCACCGCAACGGGCGCCCAGACTTGGGTATCGCCTTTGGTGATTGCCTTGATCGATGTCAGATCTCGGTCCACGTGGTCCGCGTGGTCATGAGTGATAAGGATAAGATCCGCTTTCGGTAGTAATGCGAAGGATGCCGGCTTGGCTGGGTCAACATAGATTGCTTTGCCACCGCCTTGGATCAGCAGACAGGCATGGTAAATGGGCGTTATCTTCACGTCGCCTAGGTCCGTCTGGAAGGTTTGCACCTGGATAATCGTCGTCGGTTGTTGAGCTTGCACGGGCAGGGCTAAGACGCCTAACGCCGCGGCAATTAGAAGTTTCATCGTTCCCCTCCACGATTCAGTTCAGAAAAAGTCCAGCTCCGCTGACAATCGATATTTCCGCGATCGCCTTGAGCAGCTGAAACGGAGCGGCGTTGCCCGACTCTTGCACTGTGTTCGTAATCGGCGTTCGAATCGATTTCCGAGTACACCGGGTTAGCAAGGACGCTCCCCGGTAAGTTAGATGCTGCTCAGGTTGTCAATGTACGCGGGGAAAAGAGCGAATCGGCCGCGCGAGTTGAATTGTAATGTTGACCCATCTGGTAAAATAGAAGCAAAAACGAAAGCGAGTGCGGCACTGTCGGCGCTCCCGTGTTCCGATGAACGAAGACGAGAAGAAGAGCGATCAGTCTAGCCGTTGCGGCAAAAAAGTGGCACAGCCACTCCTGGCTGTGCAGATTCAACATCGGCTGCCCGGACGGATTCCCTGCGTCGACGAGATCCGGGTAAGTCACTTAGATTGACATCTTGTGAGAGGGTAAAAAATAAGTCGCTTAGATTGATACTCTTGTGAAGCGGCGCGAGATAAGTGGCTTGTTTTGATACTCTTGAATAAAAATAGGGGGGGTACCCCCTAAATACCTAATGGACAACTTGAATATTTTGCAGCCAGAAGCCGAACTGCACGAGGCTCGCTGGTGGGAGCCCGAGGCGAACGGCCGCGTCCACTGTTACCTTTGCCCGCGTCACTGCCACATCGGTGAGGGGCAGAGCGGCTTCTGCTTTATTCGCGTCAACCAAGGCGGGAAGCTCTATAGCCTTGGCTACGCTTCCCCCGCCGCCCTGCAAATCGATCCCATCGAAAAGAAGCCGCTGAACCATTTTCTGCCCGGCACCGAGGTCTTTTCCCTGGGAACAGCCGGCTGCAACATGGGCTGCTTTTTTTGCCAGAATTGGGACATCTCCAAATCCAAGAGCGATCAGGTCCATTCCACCCACATTCCTCCCGAAGACGTGCCGCAGCTCGCCCTGCGTTACGGCTGCCGTTCCATCGCCTTCACTTATAACGAGCCCACCATCTGGGGCGAATACGTCGTGGACATTTGCCGCGCGGCCAAAGAGCAGGGCCTGCGAACCGTGATGGTCACGAACGGCTTCATCACCCGCGAGGCCTTTCACGATATCTACGACCACGTCGACGCCGCCAATGTCGACCTGAAGGCCTTCACCGAAAACTTCTACGGCAAAACCACGCTCACGCATCTCCAGCCCGTGCTCGACACGCTCCGCTGGCTCAAAAATGAGACCAGCGTTTGGTTCGAGATCACCAACCTGATGATCCCTTCGCTCAACGACGATCCCGGCGAGACTCGCCGGCTCGCCGATTGGATTCTTGAAAATCTCGGGCCCGACGTTCCGCTGCACTTCACCGCTTTTCATCCCGATTTCAAGCTGCGCGATAAGCCGCGCACTCCGCCGGAAACGTTGCACCGCGCCCGCGCCATCGCCCGCGAAGCCGGATTGCACTACGTTTACGAAGGCAATATTTTTTCCGATGGCGCGAACACCTGCTGCCCGCACTGCGGCACCGTTCTGATTCGCCGTTCCTGGCACGAGGTCACCGAAAATCGCCTGCGTCACGGTGCTTGCCCGGATTGTGGGCAGGCCATCGCCGGCTATTGGGAAAATCGAGCGCAGCTTGCTTCACCGCCGCACAACCACGCCGCGCGGGCCAAATACGATTTCCTGAATCTCTAGATGGGCAACGTTGCTTTCGATGGCTTCTACGGATGGCTTGAAGGAGATGTGATCATCAGAAAGAGTAGCACAGCTCAAAGCGGGCAAATCGCGCCGGCTGAATCTCCACGGGCAAGCGCAGATTAAAAGAAGTTCCGCTCACGTCGTTTTCCTGAATCTTGTAACCGCTGTTCGCTACGTTGAAAACATCGACCGCCGCATCGAGCGAGCCGCGCGGAAGCCGGAACACCCGCGCCAGGCGCAGATTGGTGTTGATCACGCCCTCGGCGCGATTACCGCTCAGCGGATCGTTCAGGATCGTGCCGCGATGGGTCGCGTCGATGACGAACGGTCCTTGCGCAAGCCCTGTGACCAGCAACTGCCGCGCGAACACCAGCCCATCGTTGTAGTCGACAATCGCGGCGAATTCGATCCCGCGCGGCAATGTGTAGGTTCCCTGCAGCTTGCCCACGAATGCCCGGTCCATGAAGCTTCTGCCGCTGGCGTTCACCAGCGTGTTCGGGTCCATGTAAAGCGAGCCAACCTCTCCGGGATCGCTCTCAAACACGGCATCGCCGGGATTCGCTGGACCGAAGGATTCCTCCCCAACGAAAGAAGCATCGAGCAGGAGATTGCGCCATCTAGTGCGAATCTCCGCTTGCAAGCCTTTGTTCAGCATGCGCAGATCGGGCGGATTCGTCAGCAGGTAACGATCTTGTCCGAAGGTCGCCGGATTCTGTTGATACACAGTGACCGTTTGATCGTCGAACGTGCCCAGGAGGCCGTCGGATCCCGGATCGATAATGGAGACGGAGAAAAGTCGGAAGGCGGAACGCCGGTATCGACGGCGGCGAGCCGGTGTTTATCGTCGCGGCGGAAGAAGCCGATGCTCAGATCGAGCGCACGCAGCGGTTGGATTTGAGCCCCGATGTCGAATTCGTCCGCGTAAGGCCGCTCCAGCGACGGCGCTATGGAGGAGTAAGGCCCGCCGAACCGCTGCACGATAGGCCCCAATTCGCCCGCTTCGAAGAGGCCGTCGCCGTTGCGGTCGATCCACCGATACTCGCTTCCGCCGAGGCTGTTGGGATTGCCGAAGTCGAGATATCTCCCGGCCAGCGGCACGTACACGCGAAAATACGTCGCGCGCAACACGAGCCCTCCGCCGTGGGGCACAAGCCAGGCAAAACCTGCGCGCGGCGAGATGTTGTTCCAGGCAATCAGATCGGACTGCGCGGCGAATGTGCGCGCCGGAGCGAAGCTTCCGGCAGGACTCGCTTGTGCGGGCAGCGAACCCCGCGAGAAGTCCGCCACCGCGCCGAATTCGAGCGAGAAGGTATTTCCCAGCGCGATGTGATCGGCGAAGGTCAGCGTGGAGGTCCGGATAATCGAGCGGCTATCGGAAGGAGTGTTGAACTCCTCGACTAAGGCAGGCGCGCCAGCGGCAGTGATGAGATTCAGGTCCAAGGGAGTGCTGAAGCGATTGATTGGGGACGATGTTTCAAAGCCGAATCCGGCCACAATCTGATGGCGCGCTTTCCACGCGTGAAATGCAGACGGTTGCCAGAATGTATTGGCCTGCTGCCGAGTTTGCGCCGCGTCGTTTGCGAGCGGCGCAACTCCAGTCGCATTGATGCCCAGCAGATCGCTGCGGCTTTGCGCCGAGCCGCCGATAGGTGGATTGATCGGAGTGGTCTCGAGATGCGTGACGGAATATTGATAGCGCGCTTGCACAACGCCCTCGGCCGTATCCGATGCGATGTGGCTCCATCCGGCTTGCAGGAAGTTGAATTGATCGGCTTCGCTCAAATTCTGAAAGTCATACGGCGAGACGAACGATGGAGCCATACGCTGAGCGGCGAGCACTTCGAGTCCCGCGGCGTGCCCCAATTGGAGAGATTGTCGCGCGAGCCGCTGTAGAGCGGCAGATCGAATTGATCGTGTGGTCCCGCTTGCATGCGCAGGCGCATGTCGCCGAAGAGCATTCGGCTGCCGAGATTATTTCCAGGCGCGGCGATAGGAACGGTCTGCGAGGACCCTTGGCCGGCGAGCGAAACGAATAGATCGGCCCACTTCGCAAGCGCGCCGCCGGCCTCCGCGGCATCTCGCGTGAACCAGCGATACTGATGATTCTGTGCGCCGCACCGCGATCGGCGGGCGGCAGCAAGTGCTCGAGGTCAGCGCAGCGCCCGTGTCGTTGGTGGAAAAAGCGCCGTGCCAGGCGGCAGCCGGCTGGGAAGGGAAGAGGCCGGGTTCACTGCCGTAAGCAGTGGAAGTTGCCTGGGCGAGACCGGACCGCGCAACGATTTCGTCCAGAGAATCCACATCGGGAAGAATCACAGGCTGGCCCGGCTGAAACGAGTCCGTGGCGTCCATACCCGGAGTTTGAATTGCGTGCCGGTCCAGGAAAATCCCCGTTGCGATTGCCAGGCCAGGCGATTGTCGCCGAGTCCGGAATAGTTCAAGGGTTGCGCGGCGGTGGCGGGTTCGCGGTCGAGCATCAGCCCCGCAAAGGTATGAGCCGTGGGATAGCCTTCGCCGGGAGATGCGGCCCAGATGCCGGCATTTGCGGAGGTCTGAGTTTCGATTCTGGAGATTTCCGGAAGTGGTGAGCATGAGATGGAGAATACTGATTCCGGAGCGGCTCGATCGTGATGAATATCGATGACGGGGCAACGCGGCCATTCTGCACGGTTAACTGGTAGCGTCCATAAGGCAAGGTTAGGAGAAATGCTCCCCGCGCATCTGTTTTCACAGTGGCGTGGAAACCGAGATCGGAGGAGACGACGATCATGGCGCCCTCCAGGGGAGCTTCGGTGTCGCGCAGCGTTCCTGCGACGGTTCCGGCGCTGATTTGCGCGAGTAAAAGCGGCGAGGAAAAAGGACCAGCGTCAGCAGGGCGAGCCGAGGCGTGTTCGGGCGAGGGCAGGCGGACATAAGTTCGGGCGATAGTCTAGCGTGCATTCAGCAACTCTAACGAAGGGATTTTTGGACGCGGCCGGAGAGATTCTTCGTCGCTACGCTCCTCAGAATGACAGCTTAGGAGGGTACCTCGGAGAGGTCCGACGGCGAATGGGATTAATGGGTGAGCCGATCCAAAAGGGCGGCGATTTGTGCGGCCGAGGGCGGCTCGAGTGTGAAAATTGGGCCGACGTCGATATCGGGAAAGCCGAGCCGCGTGAGGCAAGCGCCGAGCGTTTCGCGGATGTGCCGGGCCGGCGCGCCACGCATTTTCAGGAGCGCCCGAAAGATCGTTTCGTGATCCGCGCCGGCAAATGTGTGTGTGGCGAGGCGCTCGAAAAGCTGGGCGCGGGTTTCCTCATCGAGGCCGGGAGCGCACAGCGCGGCTAGGAGCCGCTCGATTTCACAGGCGGATAAGTCGCGGCCCGCTTGGTCCATGACGAAGGGCGCCTTATGCGAGGCGCGGGCGACAAGGCGCTGCATGGCGGCAAGCGCCAGCTCATTTCTGGGGTCGGTTTCGAGCCCGGCGCGATATTCACGCACGGCATCGGCGAGGCGTCCTTGGCGCTCGTCGATGGCGGCGAGGCCGAAATCGGCATGGTTATCGAAGGTGTTCAGAGCCAGCGCGGCCTGATAGTCCGAGCGCGCTTTGATCGCGTCGCCGGCGGCCAAATCCAGGTCGCCGAGATTGTCGCAGGCTTCGGCATTGGCGTCCGCTTCGGCGGAACGCGCGAACTGCTCGCGCGCGTCGGCGCTTCTTCCTTGTTCCAGAAGGAAGTGCCCGTATCGATTGCGAGTGTTTGTGTCCAACGGCGCGAGCGAAACGGCCTGCCTGAAATTCGTATCGGCATCGGCGAGGCGTCCCATCTCCTGGTACATTTCGGCCAGATCCTTGTAAGCGTCCGCGAATTTGGGACGAAGGCGAATGGCTTGCGCGAAGAGATCGGCAGCTTCGCCATAGCGCTTTTGATTCTTGCGGAGCAGGCCAAGATCGGTGAGCGTCACGGCATTGGGGTTGCCGGGTCCGAGCGCCAGGGTCCACTCGCGCTCCGCGTCCGCCCAATCGCCGCGATCCGAGTAGACCACGCCGAGATTGGTGTGAATGATCTGCGCGTCGGGTTGCTGCTCGAGCGTCCGGCGATAAAGCACCTCATCGCTGCGCCAATCGCGATTACGCTCGACGGCGATCACCGCGTAAGCGCAGCCAGCGACAACCAGGCCGACTGCCACAGCCTGGCGCAAGAGGAGCCTGCGCGTGGATCGCGGCTCGGCCTGAGTTCGTCGCCAGAGAGCTGCGGCACCCCAGCCCACCAGCCAGCAAAAGCCGACTGAAGGGAGATAGAGATAGCGTTCGGCAAAGACTTGCGCGGGCATCCAGCGGGCATTCAGCACAGGCGCGAGGGTCGCGCCGATCCAGAGCAACGCGAACGACATGGGACGCGCATGGCGCCACAGCCAAACGAACAAGCCGGCGCAGAGAACCAGTCCGGCGATCCCGCCCAAAACGCGAGGATCGCGGATGCTGTTGCTTTCATGGAAGACATAAAAGGCCATGAGATGAGCGGGCCAGAGAAGCTTCCAGATATAGCCGCCAATCAGAGCAACCGCGCTCAACGTGACGCCGCTCCAGGGCATCGCGGGACGCCATATGGCCGGAGCAAAGCCGCCCAAGACGAATCGGCGGAAGACGAGGTACGCCGCCGCGGTCAGACACAGCGGCAGATAGCGGCGGAACTTCTTGAGGAATGGGATCTCGCTGGTGCCGGGGCGATAGAAATGTTCGTACACAATCAGCAGAGCAGGCAGGACCAGCGCTTGCTCCTTGGAAAGAAGGCAGAAGAGATAAGCGATCAGGATTGGAATATAGGAGAGCCAGGACGGCGCGGCCCTCGATTCCGATTCCGAGAGGCGCAAATAGAGCAGAAAGGTCAGCAGAAAAAAGACGCTCAGCTCCAAATCTGTAATGCCCGCGATCCAGGCGACGGATTCGGTGTGTATGGGGTGCAGGGCAAAGAGGCCCGCGGCGATCAGCGAAAGCAGGCGGTCGCGGAAAAGGCGTTCCGCAACGGCAAAGACGAGCAAGACGACGGCGATGTGTAAGGCCAGGTTCATCAGATGAAAGCCGAAGGGGATAAGCCCAAAGGCCTTGTAAGCGAGGAGATAGGCGAAGGTCATCAGCGGCCGATAATAGTTCGTGGCGCCTTGGGCTCCCTCGAAGGTCCAGACGGTGCTGCCGAAGATGCGGCCGAGGTATCGAAAGCTGTGGATATAGGGATTTTCGAGAACCTGCTGCCGGTCGTCGTAGACGAAAGCGTTCGCCAGAGAATTCAGGTAGGGCAGAGCCGCCAGCAAAATCAGAAAGAGAACGGCGAGAGGATCGCCATCTTGGCTTGCGTTTTCCGGCAAGCGATTTCTGGCCATGAGGTCATGGTAGCGGAGCGAATCGGCGGAATCTAGGATTCCGGGGAGCGACGTGACATAGGCCGAAACAGTGGTTCGTCGTGACGTTAAAGCAGATCCCTCACCGCCATTCGCAGAAAAGGCGACTGGGTTCCCGCCCCAAAACGCGCAAGACCGGCGTGTGTTGGTGGCCGCGGCAGTGGATTCGGGATGAAGCTAGCTGGTTTCCTCTTGGCCAACCTGGGGCTGGAGGGCTCGCTGCGGAGTGGCCTTGTCCAGAAGATCCGGATTTTTCGCGCCAGGTCTCTGGGAGCATAGGGCTTTTGTAAGAGATGGGCGGCGCCGCGGGAAATCAGGGAGCTCAAGATTTCGGACTCTTCGGAATAGCCGGAGGTGAAGATTACGGGGATCGCGGGATTCATTTGGCGAATTTGTTCCAGCGCGTCCGGTCCTCCCAATCTGGGCATCACCACGTCCAGCATGAGCAGGGAAATCCGATGGGAGTTGGCCGCGAATTGTTCGACGGCTTCGCGGCCGTCCTTGGCGAGAATGATCGAATAGCCCAGGTTGGAAAGCGCCTGATGAGACATTTCGCGCAGTCCTTCATGGTCTTCCGCGAGAAGGATCGTCTCCGAGCCGCCGCGAATTGCCGCCTCGGCGATTTCGGGCAGCGGTTCGGCGGAGCCTTCGCTGGCGGGCAAATAGACGCGAAGGATGGTGCCTTTGCCCAGTTCGCTGTAGACGCCGATGTGTCCGAGATGCTGTTTGGCGATACCGAAAGCGGTGGCGAGGCCAAGACCGGTGCCTTTGCTCTTGTCCTTGGTGGTGAAGAACGGCTCAAAGATTCTCTCCATGGTGGCCGCATTCATGCCGGTGCCGGTGTCCGAGACGCAGAGCTGGACGTAGCGGCCGGGAGAGACGGATGGGTTTCGCCGACAGAAGTCCTGGCCGAGGTCGATATTGCTCGTTTCGATGAGAAGCTGGCCGCCATTGGGCATGGCATCGCGAGCGTTCAGGCAAAGATTGATCAGGACTTGCTCGATCTGCGCGGGGTCGGCCTTGGTGGCGCGAAGATCGGAGGCCAGCAGCGTCTTAACCTGGATCTGATCTCCGATGACGCGCTGCAGGAGCGCCATCGCTTCGCCGACGACATCGTTGAGATTGAGGCTGCAGGGAGTGAGCACCTGGCGGCGCGCATAGGCTAGGAGCTGACGCGTTAACTTCCCGGCGCGCTCGGATTGTTCGCGGATATTCAGGAAGAACTTATGGGCGCGACTGTCGGCGGGGACTTCATCCTCGCCGAGCTCGGCCCAGCCCATAATGGCTCCGATTACATTATTGAAATCGTGGGCGATGCCACCGGCGAGCTTACCGATGGCCTCGAACTTCTCGAGTTGGCGAAGTTTCTTTTCGGATTGCTTGTGGTCGCGGCGCATCTCCGCATCCATGAGCTCTCGATGGATGGCAGGCAGCAGCCGCGCCAGGCTGTCCTTGAGGACATAATCCTGAGCACCGCCGCGCATGGCCTCGACGGCTACCTCTTCGCCGATGGTTCCGGAAACGAAGATGAAGGGAATATCGAGATCGACGTTGCGAACGATTTTGAGGGCGGAGATGCCGCTGAATCCGGGCATGGAGAAATCGGCGATAACGCAATCCCAGATGCTTTCGCGCAGCATGGCCTGTAGCCCATCGGCCGTATCGACACGTTGATGCGTTACCTGATAACCGCCGTGGTGAAGAGTGCGCAGCAGCAAAGTGCAGTCCTCCTCCGAGTCTTCGACAATCAGCGCGCGCAGCGGAGTAGGCATCTCGGCTTACCGATTGGCATTTGCGCCAAGCCGCGGGGAGCTCGGCTCCGGTGGGCGTTCGTTGAGGAGCAACCAGTAGAGACCAAGCTGGCGGACGGCATCGACAAATTTCGCGAAATCGACGGGTTTGCGCACGTAACTATTGGCGCCGAGGCCGTAGCCCTCGAGGCGATCCCGTTCCTCATTAGAGGAGGTGAGAATGACTACGGGGAGGAGCTTGGTCTGCGGGGAGGCACGCAAACGACGCAGCACCTCGAGGCCATCGATCTTAGGCAGCTTCAAATCGAGGATGACGATTTGAGGCAGGACGGTAGCGTCGCGGTTGGCATAGGCGCCGGTGGCGAATAGATAGTCCAGGGCCTCGGGGCCGTCACGAGCTACCACGACTTCATTGGTGATGTTGTTCTTGCGGAACGCCCGAAGGGTGAGAGCTTCGTCATCGGGATTATCCTCGACCAGCAGAATGGCGCTGCTTGCCATTTCTCGTCCTCCTTAAAAAACGCCGATCCGGAATTTGCGGCGGACAGTGGCCGGCTTCAAAAAGAGCAAGCGGCGCGGCGCGGACGGTATGGCCCACGCGGAAGCAAGCTCCGGCGGTTTGCAATTTGAGTGCCATGCCACACCACGAGAACCGTGGCGGTCGGACGGGAGGAAGGGATCGCGCCGACTCGCGCGTTAAATCAAAGCAGCACTATTGTGGATTTGCGGCACGGAGCGGTCAAACGACGAGGCGGCGGGGTTTGCCTATGAGTAACGACCGATGCCAAGGGTGGGAGCGAACCGGGGTTATGCGACTGGGTTATGCCAGAGGCCGTGGCAACTTCCGCAGGGTGAGGCCCAAGCAATCAGCTTTGCTCGTCGCGGTTGTCGCCGACGCGATATTCCTCGGGAACGTCGTCTTCGGGAACTTCCTTAGTTTTGATCGGGCCGGCATCGGCGTCAGGCGCATTCTCAACGCCCTCGACGACTTCCGCTTCGAGATATTGCCCTTCTTCCGTCAGCTCTTTGACGCTCTCAGAATCCGCGCCGGGGTTACCAGAGAGGCCCTGGGTGTCTCCCGATTGGGTGGATTCGTCCGAACCAGCCCGGTCTTCAATCAGGCCCGCGCCGGTGATCGCGCGCGGCCGGCTCTTCGCTCGGGCCTTTTGGTTCGGGCGCGTTTTCGGCTTTTGGCGTTTTTGGGCGGATTGTTTCTTCTTCATGTGGCCCTCTCTTGTTGGCGCTCTTTATTCGATGCCGCTGCCATGCGCGAGAGCACGCCTGGCGACAAATATTAACACGGGTATTAACAGGGGAGCCCGGGCACCGTGACATGGAGGAACGTGCTTTGGCAGCGAGCTTGCCCACGCCCCGACGCGGGTTCATCCTATAAGCAGAGGAGACAGAGATGCTGGCGGAACAGCTCAAGGCCGCGGCCCCCTTCCTGATTCAACAAAAATACGCGGAATATTCCGCGGAGCAGCACAGCGTCTGGCAGGAACTGGTGCTCCGCAGATGGCCGCAGATCGAAGCGCACGGGTGCCGGGAGTATCTGGAGGGATACCAAATCATTGGCCTGCAGAAGGAACGGCTGCCCAATCTCGCGGCGATCAGCGAGAAACTCAGACCGAGAACGGGATGGAGCACGACGCCAGTGAGCGGTTTTCTGCCCGCACCGGCCTTTTTCGAGATGCTGGCGGCGCGAATGTTTCCGACCACGACGTGGTTGCGCAGCCGCGATTCGCTGGAGTACACGCCGGAGCCGGACATTTTCCACGACGTCTTCGGGCACGTACCCATGCACGCGCATCGCGTGTTCGCCGATTTTCTGCAACACTACGGCAGCGTCTGCGCGCGGATCGAGGATCAGGAGCTGCTGGAGCAACTCGGGCGGCTATTCTGGTACACGGTGGAATTTGGGCTGATTCGCCAGGAGGGAGCAATCAAGGTTTACGGCAGCGGGGTGATCAGCTCGCATCGCGAATGCAGCAACGTGATCGAGGGTGGCTGCGAGGTGAGGGATTTCCAGTTGGAAGAGGTTCTGAGAACGCCGGTGCGCGTGGATCGCATTCATAAGCTACTCTTCGCCATTGAGAGCTTCGATCAGCTGTACGAGGCCATGCATGCTGCCGAGGATTGGGCGGAGCAGCGCCTGCCGGAATCGCACCTTGGACGATAACGGGACGATTAGCCGAGCAACTTCTGGACGAGATGGTTGAGACGAGCGCGGCACTCGGGCGGGATGTCCACAAGCTCGACGCCCATCCCCTCGCGCTCACGGACGTGGCGCACGACTGCGCGCGCGTTGACTTCTCCCGCGGGAACGGTGAATTGAATTTCAATCTCCTCGCCCAAGGGAGCCGGTTCCGGGGAGGCAATCGATAGCCCGGACGCACTGATGTCCTGGACGCGGGAAACCACGGATTCGCCTTTGCCCTTCCAGGTAACATCCATTCCTCGGGGCAGCGCGATACGAGGCAGGGTGCGCTTCTCGCAGCCGCTTGCGGCGGTCTCGAGCATACGATGCCAGAACCCCGGCTGGGGAACGGGAAACTCCACGGCGACTTCCAGTTCGTGCGTATTCCGGCAAGCGGTGCGAATGACGCGGCACTCCTGTACCTGTGCGGCGGCTTCGTTGATGAGAAGCAATTTCTGGCCGGCCACGACGGGGACTCTCATCACCAGCAGGGCGCCCGTGTCGCTTGCGTTGAGGACGAGATTTTCGTCAAAAAATGGACCGAACTCCGGCTTGTGGCCGTAGACGCGGATGCGCGGCCCCACGGAGTGGCGTTCGGTTGCGCGACGCTCGGCGGAAGCCAGTTCGGCGGCTTCTATTCGCTGCTTACGTTTGGCTTCTAAAGATTCCGCTTGTCGAAGTGCTTCGAATATTTGGCTCATGGACGTAATTCCCCCCAGGGATCAACGACATTAGTGTGGACGGAAAGTAACCGCAGGGATATAGGCCATGGGGTCCATAGCGAATGGTACCAAGGAGCTACGCCTGGAACTGGGCTGCAACTAACGCGGGCTCGACGGTACCAAGCTATAGAAATTGGATCGTCACGACGTGGACGTTTCAAGTTGGGTCACCGTTCGTAATCGCCTGAACTAACGGGAGATCGGCAGAGAGATAGTGCAAAGGCTGTCCTAATAAAGAGATCGGCCAAAATGAGAGGAAGTTCCCGCAGGCGATCAGAGCGGCCGTGAGCAGGCGCGGGCGCTCCCTTCCATCCTCACAATAACCAGCCAGACACGCTTCAGGAACGAAAACCTTGTCGTTGCGTCCTTCGCTGGGAAAATAGTTCCTAACCGGTAACGAGCACTAACAACAAGCCGGCTCGAGTCATTGTGAGATGAAGATATTTGTCCCTGCGGCCGGCGGCAATGCCGGAGGACAGTTTCGAGAGAACTGGCGGCTCAACGAGCGGCGGCAGTGGTGGCTGTCGTCGTCCGCCATTCTGGTCTCGCTGATCCTCACTTCGGGTATCGTTTCGCTCCTGCTTCCTTCGATTATTCCGCAACTCGGTAGCTACTACGCGTTCGACGCCAACGTTGCCATTCATGCCCTGGTGGGGATCATTCTGCTTTTCGACCTTTACGTGCTCTTCCAGCAGGTGCAGATCTCCCGGTTTCGCAGGCAATTGGCGGAGCGCGAGGAGCTATTCCGATTGATCAGCGAAAACGCGGCGGACATGATCGCGGTGGTGGATGTGAGTGGGCAGCGGCTCTACAACAGCCCCTCCTACGAGAAGCTGCTGGGCTATTCGAGGGCGGAGTTGCAGCAGACGTCGGCTTTCGAGCAAATCCATGCGGACGATCGAAAAACGGTGATCGATGCAGCGAGCGACGCGCGGCGCACGGGGATGGGCCGAACCGTGGAATATCGCATTCGACATAAGGACGGCCGCTGGCTGAACGTGGAATCGACGGCCAGCGTGGTGCGCAATCAAGACGGAGAAGTGGAGAAGCTGGTGATCGTCAACCGGGACATCACCGAACGCCGGCAGCTCGAAGAGCAGCTGCACCGCTCCCAGAAACTCGAGGCCATCGGCAGGTTATCGGGAGGGGTGGCGCACGACTTCAATAATCTGCTGGGCTTGATCATCGGGTACAGCGAGGCGCTGCAGCAGAGGATCCCGCCAGAAGATCCGTATCGGGAGGCAGTGGACGAAATCCAGAACGCGGGCAAGCGCGCCGCGGCGCTCACGCAACAATTGCTGGCCTTCAGCCGCAAGCAGGTACTCGAGCCGCGGATTCTGAGCCTGAACGACATCATCGTGGATATCGAGAAGATGCTCCGGCGCCTGGTGGGCGAGAACATCGAGATGGAGTTGGTGCTCGCGCCGGACACGCAGACCATAAAGGCGGACCGCAGCCAAATCGAACAGGTGATCCTCAATCTAGTGGTGAATGCGCGCGACGCTATGCCCAATGGCGGCAAGCTGATCATCGAAACGGGGAATTGGCAACTGGACCGCTCCACGGTGCTTCGTCATCCCTACGTTATTCCCGGGCCGTACGCCCTGCTGAAGGTCACGGACACCGGCTGCGGGATGGACTCCGAGCTGCAGTCGCACATTTTCGAGCCCTTCTTCACCACGAAGGAGAAGGGAAAGGGCACTGGGCTGGGATTGGCGACGGCTTACGGCGTGATCAAGCAAAGCGGTGGGTATATCTGGGTGGATAGCGAGGTGGGCAAGGGAACTGCGTTCCGAATCTATCTGCCACAGGTAAGCGGGGCGGCTGAGCCTGTTATCGAAGCCAAGCCCGCGGCAGCCATCGCGGCGGAGCGCGGGACCATTCTCGTGGTGGAAGATGAAGCGGCGTTGCGCAGATTGACGAAGAAGACGCTCAGCGAAGCTGGCCATAAGGTTTTCGAGGCCGGAGACGCGGCGGAGGCCTTGGAGATTTCGCGAAAATCCGGAGACACCATAAATCTTCTCCTGACGGACGTGATCATGCCAGGAATGAGCGGAAAGAAATTGGCCGACGCCATGGTTGCGGAGCGGCCCGGCATCGGCGTGCTGTATATGTCCGGGTACACCGACGGCGAAATCGCCACTCATGGAGTGCTGGAGAAAGGAACGGCGATTCTTCGCAAGCCGTTCACACGGGATGAATTGATGAGGCGAGTGGAAGACGCAATGATGGCGGCGGCGAGGTGACTATGAGCGCGAACAGCGGAAATTCGCCGGCCATGCGGCTGGTGGCCATCGACGACGATCCGAAAAATCTGAAGTTTGTGACCTTCATCCTGGCGGAAAGCGGCCTGGAGATTCATACCGAGTCCGACGCACAGGCCGGGCTGGAGCTGATCCATCGGCTCCGGCCGCAGATCGTGCTGATGGATTTGATCATGCCTGGCGTACAAGGCATGGAGTTGCTGCAGAAAATCGTGGAGTTCGATCCGGGCATCGACGTCATTTTGATGACCGGCTACTATTCGACTGAATCCGCGGTAGAAGCCATCCAGAAGGGCGCGGCGGACTACTTTCCCAAGCCTTTCTCGCCGGAGAAGCTGCGCCAGCGCATCGCGCTCATTGTGGAGGACGCCAAGCGGCGGCAACGCAGTTCCAGGCTGGATAACGAGCTTCTGGAGAATTTTCAATTCCAAGGAATCATCGGCCGCAGCCCGATGATGCTGGATCTGTTTTCCAAAATCCAACGCATCGCGCCGCATTTCCGCAGCGTTCTGGTTACCGGACCCACGGGATCGGGCAAGGAGTTAGTGGCCAGGGCGTTGCATCAGCTGAGCGGCTCGGAGAAGCGCTTCGTGGCCGTGAATTGCTCGTCGATCACCGAAACGCTGGCCGAAAGCGAGCTTTTCGGGCACGTCAAAGGAGCGTTCACCGGGGCCAACCAGGACAAGGTGGGTGTTTTCGAGTATGCCAACGGCGGAACGGCGATGCTGGACGAGATTGGCGAAATGCCCTTGGCCATGCAGTCGAAGTTGCTGCGGGTTCTGCAAAACCATGAAATTCAGCGCGTGGGTTCTCCCGCGATCACCAAAGTGGACGTGCGCGTGGTGGCGGCGACGCACCGCGATCTCGAGGAGATGTCGCGCCAGGGGAAATTTCGCGAGGACCTCTATTTCCGGCTCTGCGCCGTGGAGCTGAAGGTTCCCTCGCTCGCGGAACGGCCCGAAGATTTGCCGCTGCTCACGCGGCAATTCCTGAAAACGTTCGCCACCCAATACAACAAAGCCGTGGCCGGACTGACGCGGCGCGCGCAGACGGTGCTGGCGCGGTACTCCTGGCCAGGCAACATCCGGGAACTGCAAAACGTCCTGGAACATGCCTGCATGATGGCCGAATCGGACGTCATCGACGTGCGCGACCTGCCGGAGCGCGTGCAGAATCAGGGCGGGGGCGGCAATGCCGAGTACGAAGTGCTGATGTCCATCGATCAGCTCGAGCGTCGGCACGCCCACCGCGTTCTGGACCATGTAGGCGGGAACAAAGTTCGGGCGGCCGAGGTTTTGGGAATCAGCCGCACGCACCTCTATCAGTTGCTCAAAGACAGCAGCGAGAAACAGAAAGAGACCGTCCCCAAAGGCGACGAGTAAAGGCCTCGACGCTGCCGCATTCCGCAACTTCAATCAGCAGAGAAATCCGCAAGACCGACCTTTTTGAGCGCGAAAGGCGGGCGTCGGGAGCCTTCGCGGTTGAGAAGCGCCCGTTGCCGCGCCATTTGGCGCAGACCTAACTCAGTCGGGCTTAGCGATGTCCTTCGCCGCCGCGCCCGTTGTTTTTCTCCTGCTGCTCGTTCCTAGGGGCAGGATTGCCACGATTCTCGGCGCGCGGCTGCTCGGGTTGAACGACGGTCGGGCGTTGTTGTTGGGCGCGCGGCTGCTCGGGTTGAACGACGGTCGGACGTTGTTGTTGGTTGTGCGGCTGCTCGGGTTGAACGACGGTCGGACGTTGTTGTTGGTTGCGCGGCTGCTCGGGTTGAACGACGGTCGGACGTTGTTGTTGGTTGCGCGGCTGCTGGGGTTGAACGACGGCCGGGCGTTGTTGTTGGTTACGCGGCTGCTCGGGTTGAACGACGGTCGGGCGTTGTTGGTTGCGGGGCTGCTCGGGTTGAACGACGGTCGGACGTTGTTGTTGGTTGCGCGGCTGCTCGGGTCGAGCGACGTCCGGACGCTCATTGGCCCTGACATTTCCCTGTCGCGCGGCGGGGCGCTCCTCGGCTCGCTCGTTGCCGGCAGCGTGGGCGGCCACGACCTCGCGTCCGCTAAATTCACCGGGCTTGCCCGTGGCAGCGATGGGCGGCCGTCCGTGATTCGCCGAAGCCAGCAGCGCGCGGTTGGACGCGGCGGCATGTTCGTGCTCGGTTTGCAGCCCGCTGGGCGCGATATGCTCTTCGCGGGCGGCAGTCTCTTCAGCGGGCGTGGGCCGAGCGGCAATCCCGCCAGCGCCGCCGTTATAGCTGACGCGATTCACGCTGACATTATGATTAATCACCGTTTGGTTGTAGGTGTTGTGCACGACGGCGACGTTCACGTTTGTGACCGCGCGGTTATAGACGAAAGCGCCGCCACGCCAATATCCGCCAGCGTAACCGGCTCCGCCATAGCCGAAGCCGTAGTTGATTCCACCGTAAAATCCGACGTGAGGTCCCCAATATCCAGGGTGCCAGAGGTATACGCCGCCTCCCCAGCCCCAGTACCCCGGAGTCCAAAGGAGTCCGACTCGAGGCGCAATGACCCAGGTCCCTGGAACCCAGAAGTAACCATCGGGACCCCAAGCCCAGTAACCGGGAGTCCAGATGTAGCCGTCGCCGGGACATGCCGGTTGCTCATAGACGGGCAGTGCCGGAGGGCCGATACGCACGGAGACTCCGATACTCACTTGCGGCTTGGCAATGCCGGATAAGGCAAGCACACCAGCCAGAAGCAAAAACGCGCGAAATGGTAGGCTACGCATTTTCTGACCTCCCACACACATTTGATGTAAAAGCGCCCACGGGAAGACCTGTTGCCGCTGGGCTCCGACCCGGCGTCTTCACGTCTCTTGTTATTTTAATCGTTTGCGTCGCGAAAAGTCGCTGGCCCGCGAACGCGTGCGCTTAGAAGCGCAACTCTTGCGCGCACCTGGATGAGCGGCCGAAGGCGTCCGATGGCAGAAAGAAATCATCAACAGGTTAGGATAGGAACAGGGCACGACGAGTGATCAATCGAACCTTCGGAGGTAGGGCAAATGGCGAGATACGGCAAGGCGTCACGCAAGAGTGTGAAGAGTGCGATGCACCGGCGGAAGCGAGGCACGCTTCGTTCGGGCCCGGGCGGAAAAGCGGGCCGCGTAAAGAGCCGGAAGCAGGCCATTGCCATCGGCCTTTCCGAAGCCCGCAAGAAGGGTGCCAAGGTTCCGCGGAAGCGCTCGAGTTGAGCACCTAGGAGCAAACGCGAGCTTAGCCCGCCGGAATCTCACCCAGCCCGGGTTTTCAAATCTCGTTATTGGCGCGCTCGGCGGCGCGCGTGAACGAAGTGAGGTTGCTTCTCGTTGTAGAACTCTCGCTCTCGTAACCTTTGTGGCGCCCCGTATCTTCGCCGTTGGCCTGCGGTAGGAGCCATTCATTCCCGGCGGCAAGGAGGTCGCCGAGCAGTCCGGGCGCGACACCATTGGCGATGACCGCAAGTTTTGCAGGCAATCCCAAAACGACTTCGCTCTCCCCGTTCTGACAAGCTCTGACGATTTGCCTGGCGGCGCGCTCGGCCCTCATGGAGGCGCCGGGAAGGGAATCGGTGATGGTGAACCAGGCGTATTCCTGCTCATAGTTGCCCTTGAACTCCGCGTTGCGCGGGCTTCCCGTGCGCATCAAGTTGGGAACCACGGTGGTAACCCAAATGCGGTCCTTGGCTAATTCGGCGCGGAGGCCTTCGCTGAATCCGACCAGAGCGAACTTGCTCGCCGTGTAGGGCAAAAGATGCGGGAAAGCCACTTTGCCGCCGATGGAAGTGATGTTCACGATGCGGCCCTGGCCTCGGCGTCTCATGCTTGGAAGGACAGCCAAAGTGGTGCGAACCGCGCCCCAGAAGTTGACGCGCATGACGTCCTCGAAATCTTCCAGGGTCATATGCTCGAGAGGGCCAACGAGAATCGTTCCGGCGTTATTGACCAGGACGTCGACGGGCCCAAGCGCATTTTCCACCGACGACAGCAGTGACTGAACCTGATTTTGATCCGAGACGTCGCATGGAGCGGAGAAGAAGTGGTCTCCGTGGGAAGCGAACTCCTCCCGGACGCGGGCCAGGTCTTCTTCATCGCGCGCACAAAGAGCGACGCGGGCGCCGTGGGTGGCAAACTCCCGCGCCATCACCAGGCCAAGGCCGCGCGAGCCGCCGGTGATCAAGACAACTTTTTCGTTCAGGTCCCAATGCCGGGATTGCTGCAAAATCGACTTAACCAATGCGCAGCCCACGACGAATCCGCCCCAAGCCAAACCTTTGACGAGTTTTCCTGCCACGATAACCTCCTAACGTTTTTCTCATTACATTTGATTACGTGAGGAGTGAATGGGCGCGGGTGGGCATTTTAAAAGCGGGATCCGTCGGGGGCGCGCAGGCGAATCCCGCTCTCCACTCCATCCAAGTTCGCATTGACTTCGGCGGCTTTATGGGCCCGCGCTAGCCGCTCGAGTAAGGTAGCGCTGGATCGTTCCGTGCAGCCAAATCGGCGCAAGTGAGGAAGTTTGCCGTCAGCCTTTGGTCCGCACGGTTTTACGGGATCACAGTTCCGCCGGTTCCAGTTGATTGTTCCGGGGAGCTTCGTCTGTGAAAGCGCACTCGAGAACCCTGACTCGCTGGCCCTCGCTCAACCGCTGAAGAAGCAGTTCGGCGCCATTCTTGAAGCGGAAGGCATCCCGATACATGTGGGCCGTGGCGGTCAGCTGCGTGAAGGTTACTTCTTCCGCAGGACCGACACTCAGCGAATGCTGCAATGGTTCCGGAATATCTCCCAAAAGCAACCGAGCGCCAGGAGGAACGCAAACGGCAACCGCTTGATTGGGTTCGCCTCGCAGGAAAGCTTTCAGCATGGACCAGAATCCAGTCCCCGTCCCGACCGCGTCAGCTTGCCTGCAAGTGCCGGCCGGAGCCATCCCCAGCGAGCCTGTACGGAATCTGTGCGTAACCAGATCCTCGCCTTCCTGAGCCAGCCGATTGGGTACACCCATCAGAGAATAGTCACACATTTTTTCTACTCCTTTCCGAGTCGTTGCCGGCACTTACGGGATCGAAATGCCCCGGGTGAGCGCATGGGCTGGGGAACGCTATCCGGAGTCATCTCACGGGAAAGGCAAATGCGAAATCGCCGCAGCTGAACTGCACTGATTGCCTCCTGCGCATGAATCCCGTATGCGTGAAATTATTCCGGCTGATCCATGAAGTCCATACAGTTGCTGTGGGATGGAGACCTCCAGCGAAGTACCTAGCCTTCGGGTCCGCTGGGAATGGCAAAGCTGTAGAGACAAGTGGTGCTAGAGGCTTTGAAGAGGGGTCTAGAGCGAGGCGGCCGTTTCGAGTAACGCTGTAGTTACTTCTTGTCGGCTTCCTTCTCCAGACTTTCGAGTTCGCGGGCAAGCTCCTCGGCTTGCTCGCGCAGATGGCGGATCTGTTCAGCCATTGCGGGCAAGGTTTTTGTGGCAGCCGAGGGGGGAGCAGGAGGCGGAGGCGACGACGAAGTGACATTGGCAAGCGTAGGCTGAGCGGGCAGGGAAGTGCCCGTCAAGTCGGCGAAGGCCTCGTTGAAGGTATCCCGATAGATGAGCCTGTCGCCGATAGCCAAGACAACTTTCTTGAGCTGCGGCATACGGGCCTCGCTAGCCTGAATGTAGATGGATTCGACGTACAGGAAGCCGCCGGTCACGGGCAGGGCGATGATGTTTCCGCGCAAGACGTGCGAGCCTTGCTGGTTCCACAGAGTCAGGTCCTTGGAAATATTCTGGTCCTGATCGATGCGCGACTCAATCTGCATGGGGCCGTACATCAATTGCTGCTTGGAGAGCTGATAGAACTTCAGCTGGCCCAGCTGATCGCCATCGCAACGAGCGGCCATCCAGCCGATCAAATTATCCTTGCCACGTGGGGTGAAAGGGAGAATCAACAGGTACTCCGGCTGCTTTTCTCCCGGCAGGGTAGCCACGATGTAGGTGGGCTGAACGGGTTCGGGTTGTCCCGATTGGCCGAAGAGATTGCGGGCGATTTCCCAGATGTCTTCCTTATTGTAAAAGACCTGGGGATCACGCATGTGGAAGATACGGTAAGCCTCGGCCTGCGCGCGGAACAGTCCGGCGGGATAGCGCACGTGCCGGCGCAAATCGGCCGGCATCGCGGAGGCCGGCTGGAAGAGATTCGGGAAAAGCTGCTCATACACTTGAATGATGGGATCGCTGGGATCGAAGACGTATAGCTCGACCTTTCCCGTATAAGCGTCAACGGTGGCCTTCACCGCATTGCGGATGTAGTTGGCCCCATCATCCAGACCGGCGACCGGAAGCGTGGCGGAATAAGGATGCGAATTCGAAGTCGTGTAGGCATCGACCATCCAGACCAATCTTCCGTCGTCGGTGATGACGAGATAAGGGTCCTGGTCCCAGAGAAGAAAGTCCGCCACATGCTGCAACCTGTCTTGCACGGTGCGGTGGATCATCATGCGACTCTGCGACGTGAGGTAGCCGGTGAAGATGATGTTGGGCTCGCCCTCGGAGATGGCCGCAGCGGTTTTCAGCAAGAAAGAACCGACCGGGAACCCTCCCGTGCCCTCGTAGGTGGAATATTTGTTCTGATCGCCCGCGGGATAATCGAACTCCTCGCGCGCGGTATGAACGAAGACGGGATCTTGAGTTTTTTCGCCGTAATAGATTTCCGGACGGGTGAGCTGGAATCCAGGAGATTTGATCTCCGGCGGGGCATTCTCGATGAGCAGCACCGGCAAGCCATCGGGAGTAATCCGATTCACCTCGGATACGACCGCTCCGAAGCCGTGTGTATAAATGAAGCGGGGATTGATCCAGCTTTGGCTGGCTTCGGCGGACAACTGGCTGACGTCGAGCTCGCGGGCGGAGATCAACACCTGCTTGATGCGGCCGTTGATGAAATAGCGGTCCACGTCCGTTTCGGGAAAGGTGTAGTAGGGACGCAAAGCTTGAATCTGGGCGATGGTGGCGTTATAAGCGCGCAGGTCCCACAGACGGATATTCTCGAGCAAGGCGCTGTCCTGCGCCGGGTCGACCGTGCCTTGAGCGGACGGGATGAAGGGCTGCTCAGTGGCATTGCGGTTCAAGCCGAAGGCCACTGTAGTGGCTTCGATATGGCGCTCGATGTAGGGCCGCTCGATGGAGATTTCGTTGGGGCGGACGTAAACGGCGCGCACCAGGCCGGGCACAATCAATTGCAGAACAAAGGCGGAGAAAAGCAGGAAAAAGGCATTCCTATACTTGCCACTCCAAGCCCAGGGTATGGCGGCCAACGTCGCCACGATGAGGAGCCAACGAAGGGGAAGCGTGATCTTCTGGTCCACGTAATCGGCGCCGGTCATGAAGGCGTGAGAGTTGAACAACAGGTCATAATTACCCAGGAAAAACCAGACGGCGAGGCCGAGCAAGAGGATCACCGCGATGGTGCGAAGGAAGCCGGTGCGGCTGGCGCCGGGAAGGAGCAGGGTGCGTGGTTCGAATTCGAAAGTGCCTGCCGTCCTTACCAGCACGCGGTCGCGCTCGAAACGGAAGCGCTCCGTTAATTGCCATCCCCGCGCCGTGGCCCAGAACAGGAGCGCGCAGAGGATAGCCAGCACAAAGATGAAACTGAGCACTTGTGAGTAGAAGGGCAAAGTGAACAAGTAGAAGGACAGAGGCCGGGAAAATACGGGGTCTTTCCAGACATCGGGCGGGAGCGTGAGCCGGCGCGAACCAAAAAAACGCATGACCGTCCAGTAGTCGACGGAGAGTTGGGCGAAGACGAAGGCCACCAGCGCAAGCCCCACCGGCGCGAGCTGCGAGTACAGGGGATAATCACGCGGACGGACTCCCGCGAAATGAAGACCTCGGTTGTGCGCTATCCACAAGGCGATGAAGGCCGCGACAGTGCCAACCGTGGCAGGAGCGATGGCGTACCACAGCATTTCCGTCCAGGTGCCGACCTGGCCGATTTCCTTCCACCAGTTGTAATCAATAACGAGATTAGCCAGCGCGGGAACGCCCCAGAAAAGAAGAAGCGCGGCCAAGCCGGCAAGGAAAATCCATTTGCGGAGTTGTGCGGGATTCATGAGACGAAGGAAGTGTATCAGTTATCCGGATGGGCTGGCAGCAATGTGGTGGCGCAGCATAGCTGGCGGGGCCTTCAGGGCGGTTCCATCAACGGGAGGAGGCGCCGCCGCCGAAGGCGCCTTCAGGTCCTCGACGGCGCAATTCCACCAACGACGAAATGGTAGCGGAAGTCCTGGGGTTATGAACGAGGATCTCGGCAGAGACAGCGGCCTTCTAGTGTATATTCCTTCGGCCAGCGGGGTTTTTTCCGCCGGGGAGATGACGTGGCTCCTCCCTTATTTTTGCAGAGCATCGAAGACAGCGGTCTCAGTACATGGCTGCGCGAATCCGAGTCCCCGTTTGCGTTCTATTTCGTTCTCCTCTTTCATACATTCGGCTTGGCGTTGCTGGTGGGCGCGAATACGGTGGTCGATCTGCGTATTCTCGGGTATGTTCGCGAAATTCCTCTGCCGCCGCTCAAGGGACTTTTCCGAATCATGTGGCTGGGATTCGCCATCAACGCATGTTCCGGAGCGCTTCTGCTGATCGCGTACCCAACGAAGGCGCTCACGAACCCCGTTTTTTACCTAAAGCTGGCGATCATCGGTTTTGCGGTATGGGTTATGAAGATGATAGAGGACCGCGTGTTTGGCGATTCCAGCCTGGATGAATCGACGATGATGGCGCGAGGCGCAAGGCTCGCCAAATGGTCCATTTGTTTGTGGATTGGCGCCATCACCGCGGGACGCCTTTTGGCATACACGTACAAATATCTGGTGTATCCGTGATGATGTGCAGGGGCCGATTGAGGCGGGAAGAACAAGCTAAGGGCGGCTTATGAGTTTCGCGCACCTTCACCTATTGCTAAATCACTTTCCGATCATCGGCTCGATCATTGCGCTGGGCTTATTCCTTACCGGTTTCGTGGGCAAGAACGAGGGTCTGAGGCGCGCCAGCCTAATCCTTTTTGTGGCGCTGGCTCTCTTGAGCCTTCCGACATTTTTCAGCGGGATCGGTGCGCGGGCGGCAATCAAGGATGAGCCCGGCATCTCAGCGGCTTTAATGGATCGGCACGAAGGCGCGGCGATGTTGGCGCTGTTTTTCATGGAGATTACCGGCGCGCTGGCCTTGGTGGGACTCTGGCGGATTCAGCGAACTCCAGGGCAGCAGCGATGGTCTGGGAGCATCGTTGCGGTGCTGATCTTTTCGATTCTTACCGTTGGCCTCATGGCGAGGGTGGGCAATACGGGCGGCGACATTCGTCATCCGGAGATTCGGTTTGGCGAAGGTACAAACGAGACGGGAATCTCCGCCCTTGTGCACGTCTTCGAGCCGTCACCCGACAAGTTTACGGAGTTGATGCTCATCAGTAAGTGGTGGTGGGCATTCATCATGGACTTGCATTTCATTGGACTGGCGCTGCTGATCGGGTCGGTGGGCGTGCTCAACCTGCGCCTGCTAGGATTCCTCAAACGATTGCCGGTGGCTCCTCTGCACCGGCTGATGCCTTGGGCCATGGCAGGTTTCGGAATTAACTTACTCACGGGTCTTTTGGCTTATATCGGAATGCCGGGCTATTACACCTTCAATATTGCCTTCTGGCTGAAGATTCTAGCTATCTTGCTGGTGGGATTGAATCTGGCGGTCTTCTATCTAACCGATGTTTTCCCCACGGTCGAGCATCTAGGAGCGGGCGAGGATGCGCCGGTGTTCGCCAAGTTTCTTGCGGGGACTACTTTGTTTCTGTGGTTTGCAGTGATTACGCTGGGACGCTACATCCAATCGTATAACGGCACGATTCCGGTCCGCTGAGCTTTTTTCTGTCCCAATGATGTCTCTGTCCAACGATGTCTCTGGCTAATGATGTCTCGCTGTCTACGGTGCGGGTCATTTTCCGGCAGCGGGCGCCGCCTTGACGTTGGGCGGAACCGGAAAGACCAGATACGGATTGTTCGCGTCAACCATTTTGACGCGGATATCCAGCACTGGGCGGCCGGCCTGTTTCTCGACGATGTGGCCCGGGGATTTTATATCGGTCAAGAGCTCCCCATGGTCGGCGTAATCGGAATATTCCGTTTCCGTGACTAGGTTCGTGAGGGCTGCATTGTCGGACCGAGTTTCCACCTTGCTCACCAAGTTCTTGGAATCGAGCGTGGCCTTCACCGTAACGTCAGCGAGGCTTCCGCTTAGCGGGAAGCTAATGGTGGTGGCCCCGTTTTCGGTGGACACGATGGTCTTGTCGCCGGCCGCTATGGAAGCTTTGACAACGCCATAGGGCAAGATCCAGAGTTGGAGCAGCCGGTCTTTCAGGTCTGCGATCGCTGGGGTTGCTGTGCCTTTTCCTGGCTCCAGGCCCGCGCCAATCTCGGATTCATTCCAGGCATATTTTTCGCGCACGGTTTGGATGGTGTGCTGGGGTACGCCGCCCGCGGCCCCTTTGCGAGTTATTTCCACGCGCATAGCCGGCGGATTGTAAGCGAGCGCGACGTGATATTCGGCATCCGCGGATTGGCCGACCGTGCCGGTGGCCCGGATATCCACGGTGTTGACCGCATCGATTGCCGGAAGATGGATGGGGCCAGCACCGATGTCGGACCAGCGGACCATGCCCAGGGCATCGGCGGCGGCACGCAGGACCTTGGTCCGGTTCGCGGCATCGCCCGCGGCAGCGTGTGCTGCTGCATCGGAACTCGCCTTGGCTCTATCTGTTTGCGCGATAGCGGAACGGGACATGGGTGTAAGCATTGCGGCGAGTGTTGCGGCGAGCATCCAGATTTTCGAAGGCGTTATTTTCGCGCGCATGAATTTTCCTTGGAAGCGATAACAAACGATCGCGGCATCCGCCGGGAGCGTCCTAGTGATGTTCCTTGGTAACGATGTGACCCAAATCCCTTTCGCTGCAAGGTTGCGATTCCAGGAGAATGGCATGGGGATCGGGATTGAGGAGCGCGACTCTCGGAGTCGTGGTCCATGGTTCAAGCAAGACGTCAGGGTCTTCGACGGTGGCGGTCCAGGAAAGCGTGTTTCCGTCGCGATGAAAGCGCTCGATGACGTGCATGTTTTCGCTGTGAAAATAGCCGCCGATCTGGTCAAACCAGGTGTTGCTATCAAAACCCCAGGAGTCCACGACGAGGGTGTCTCCCTCCCAGTGGGCAATGGATTCGCCGGTGTACGTTCCGTCTAAATCTTGCAGCGGTGTATGCTTGCGGCCGTCGGCGGGAACCATGCGGTACATCGTCTGAGTGGCGATCAGGCCGCCTTGGCCGGGGTAGATAAAAATAAAATAGGTCGGCGTTTGTCCGATGAAAGAGGGATAACCGGCGCGGGGAATCCCCGAGGGCAGGCAATTATTGGAGGGGTCTTCCTCGTTGGCATTCTCGTCAAGATTTTTCACCATCTCCCAATATTCGGGTTTATAGATGGGACGGTTGGCGCCTAATCTCCGCAGCAGAGATGCCGCGCGCTCCGCCTTTTCAGTATCGAGCCCGCGGTTCGTATTTCGCGGGAAAGTGGCGATCTTTGCGCCATTGAAAACGTCGTGACTGGAATTGGCGCTATCTATGGAGATACCGTCATTGGCCATTTGGTTCGGAACGCCGGTCAGATCATCTCCCAAGGCATTCCAGACGCCGCTCAGGTCCGGATGGCCGTCAGGCGTGCGCGGCGTGGCGCCGGAAGGCGTGGGCGCAGAGTTGACAGTACGAGCCACGAGGGCATGTCCGGGTTCGGCGGCGATTTGGGCGAACACGGCAGCAGGGAGGCAAAGAAGAGCCGCAACAACAAGAAAGTGATGCCCATGGGAACGCATATACAACACCTCTCAGGTCATCCCAAGCTCAGTTGCCGTTGGCGTCCGTAGCGAGTTTGATTACGCGCCCATCTGCTAACTTCAATTGCTGAAGAAAGCCGCTGTTGGAACCGTCTCGCGCGGCGAGCCCGATAGCGGTTACTTCGTCCCCTGGCTTCAGTCCGCCGCGATCCGCTCTGCTCATCCCGGCTCTGCGCAGCGCGGCTGGCCCCCCGAGCTCAAAGGCCCACTTTTGCACTTTACCTTCCGCATCTTTTACGTTCAGGGTCAGGTAAGAGTGGGGATTAATGAATTCCATCTTAGCGACGGTTCCAGAGATGGTTATGGTCTTGTGGATGTCAAATTGAGCCTGCACCGAGTGGTGCGCCCACGCAGCGCCGGCCGACATCGAGACCACTAAAAAGGCGGATCCAAGCCATGGACTAAGACGCCTCATCTTGCCCCCTTTGATTTCCTTACCGCGAAGCTTCTCTGGGACCGTAGAAATCGCATTCCATTGCAGGGGAACTGCCGGCACTTCAGCATTCACCTCTACGTCAAAGGCGATGATTCGGGCCCCCAATACTCTTCCCTTACTCAGCCCGCTCGGTTCGTAGGCTCGTCTTGAGCGGTAAGTTAACACACTGAGCAAATCCGCTCAATGGTTGCCGGCGAGCACCGGTCGGCCGTATGTGAAATCCATAACGTACGCGTGCGCCGCAGGCAACTCTCCTTGACAAAGGGAAACGACTCCTAGTATTCAATTAGCAGTAGAAGGTCCTTTCCCTACGCCGAGGCATAAATGATGAACAAGCGGTACTTGCTTGTGCTGGCTTTAGGGTTGTGCGTGCCTGCGTTGCCAGTGCTGGCGCATCACTCGATCACCGCCGAATTCGATCCCAGCAGGACGATGGTTCTGAAGGGCACAATCACGAGAGTGCTTTGGGTGAACCCGCACGTCTACCTCTACATGGACGTCAAAGACGACGCGGGCAAGGTTGTCAATTGGGCGCTGGAAACCTATCCGCCCGCCGTATTGCGTCGGGGAGGGCTTTTGAGAAATGCGTTCAAAGAAGGAGACGTAGTCACGATTGACGCGTTTCCTCCCAAAGACGGCACCAAGAGCCTGGCGTACCTCAAGCAGGTGACGTTTCCGGATGGGCATTCGGTGGAGATCTGGATCGGTGACCCCAAGAACTACAAGTAGGCTATAAAGTTTAGCGGAGGCTGTGCCATGAGGCGCCTTTCGATTAGCGCAATGCTCGGAGTAGGCTTCTTAGCTTCGATATCTTCATTATCAATCGCCGCTCAAGATGCTGCGAAACCGGCAGCGAAGCACGAAGCGCAAAAGCCCGCGCAGAGCGCCGTGACCCCCCGCACTCCAGACGGAAAACCAGATCTTTCCGGAATTTGGAATCCGGGCGGAGGTCCTCCCTTGATCATAAGAAAGGACGACCAAGGAAGGACCACGAAGCTTTTATTCGCCGAGCCCGACGCCGACTTTTCCAAAGGAGATGCTCAGCATCGCGCGGAGCGAGCGGCTGCGCCCAACCAGCCGCCTTATAAACCCGAGTTGCTGGGAAAGGTTAAATTCTTGGACGAAAACACCAACGACGATGATGGAACACTTCACTGCCAGCCTCCCGGGGTGCCCCGCATGGGGCCTCCTCGGCAAATTGTGGAGTACCCGGGGCACATGGTGTTCCTGTATCAGGGGGGCGAGTCCAGCATCAACACGTTCCGCGTGATACCCGTCGATGGCCAGTCACATCGCACCGACGCCGATCCTTCTTATCTGGGGGACTCAGTGGGTCACTGGGAAGGAGGCACTCTGGTGATCGACGTCGTAGGATTCAACGATCTCACGTGGCTATCCGACGATGGCAAGTTCCACAGCGACGCACTGCACGTGGTCGAGCGATTCACTCGCCAGGGCGACAGCCTGAAGTATGAAGTTACCGTGGAGGATCCCAACGTCTTCACGCGGCCCTGGGTAATGGATCCCCGCACTTTGAAGCTCAACACCGATCCAGGCGCCGCAATCGATGAAGATCCGCCTTGCGTGGAACAGGACGCTCAGCACCTGGTGACGAAAGAGCACCACTAGGAATCGTCCATCCTGAAAAACGAACCGCCGCGCCCGAAGTATCATGGCGTGGCGCGAGTGCTGGATTCTCACTTGGCAAGTATCGCTTGACTCGCAAACGATCGATAATGGTGGTCGCCCTCACAGCGACGAATTGCGCGTCGAGGAGCGGTTCCATCGTGCGTATCATGACATCATGGAGCTTACGGTCACGATTAACGACCCGAAGGTCTATACGAAACCCTGGCTGGCCCTCGACAAATTCCCTGTGAGATTGCAACCGCCCGATTTCGATATTCGAGAGATGATCTGCTCACCATCAGAGCTGGCGGATTTTCTAAAACAAGTTGGCAATCCCGAAGGGGGTCCCACAGGGGAGGCGTGCCGTTCCGTGGGCGGTAAGCCTTTGAGCAATAACCAGGGATCCGAATCTGTATTCCGGGGCGGCAAGTGAATATGAGAGGTTTGATCGGTAGCGAAATCATTCAGCTAGTGAGAGGTTTTGAAATGCGAAGAGGCTACATCGGCGCGATTTTGGTATTTGTGACGTTAGTGCTGTCGTTAGCACCCATCCATGCTCAAAATGCCCAGCGCGCGCAGCCGGACGCGGCGAAGGATCAGACAGCGAATCCCGCTCAGTTGAAGCTTGTCGACGGCTGGGGTCGGTCCGTAACCGATCCATTGCATGGCCAGAAGCCGGGCCCCGCTCCACGCCATGACATTTCCGGAACTTGGGAACCAGCCCGCGGGCCAGGAGACGGAATCATGGCTACTGGCCCAAGGGATATGCCTTATGACGGGAAACCGGAGCATGACCCGCCTTACACTCCTTTGGGATTACAAACCTTGAAGTCCCACAAGCCGCTGGAGGGGTTCATTAGAGTTGTCTCGGGACTTAGCAATGACCCTAGAAACAAGTGCGATCCCCTGGGGTTTCCGCGCGCGGATTTTTATCAAATCAGACACACGCAAATCCTTCAGACCGAAGACAAGGTAGTGATCTTGTATGAATTTCAAAAGGTGTGGCGCGTGATCTGGACGGATGGACGAGAACTCCCCAAAGAGATTCCGCAGCCGCAGTATTACGGATATTCGGTTGGCAAGTGGGCCGACGATACCACACTGGTCGTCCGGACGACTGGGATAACGGGGGATGAGAAACTCTGGCTTGACGAAACGGGTCGGCCAGCCAGCGATGCCATGCAAGTGGAGGAAAGGTTCCACCGCGTAGACCAAGGCAACTTGGAGTTGACGGTAACGATTGACGATCCGAAGATGTACACGAAGCCCTGGGTGGCCATGAAGTTTCCCATGAAGTTGCAATCCTCCGATTACCATGTTACGGAAATGTTGTGCATCCCATCGGAGATTGAACAATATGATAAAGATTATGGCAATGTCGCCAGCGACAAGGACAGTGGGCAACCGACCAATCGTCCTCCTGGAAAGTAGTCTCAAGGACTTTGGAAAAGGGAGGACATCTGTGAAAGTCAAGTAAGTCGCCAATACTAAGGTGGTGCAGGCGGAAAGCCATAGCTATTTACGACTGATTCGGTTCCAAAACAGGGAAGCGAGACATCACCCGAAGCTGAGAGGTTTTAGGAGGTGAGGTTTGAAGAACTACCCAATCCGCGCGACCGTTGTTGTCCTTCTTCTGTTCTCCGTCCCGGTGTTCGCTCATCACGGGAACGCGGGCTACGACATGGCGAAGATGACCGTCCTTCAGAAGGCAACGATCACTCAAGTGGAATGGGGAAATCCGCATTGCCAAATTCACTTCGACGTGACGGATGACAAGGGAACGGTGGAGCACTGGCTGGTTGAGGCGCCGCCTCCGAGTGAATTGATGCCAAGAAGTTGGACCAGGAAATCCCTCAATGCAGGAGATGAGGTTACCGTTTACTTCCATGCCGCGAAAAACGGCGCGCCGGTGGGTATCATTCAGAAAGTTATCTTTACGAAGGACGGTTCGATCCTGCGGGCGTATCCGGATCCCAAGTGAAGACGTAGCGCCGGCCGTCTAGGCTTCGATGGCCAAAACCCGGAAAAACGGGAGGAGTTTTCAGATGCGACATACGCCCTTATTTTCAGCGCTACTGCTCAGCGCGGCTCTTTTTTGCCTTTCCGCTGTGCACGCGCAGACAAAAGCCCCTGCCTCAGGCGCCCCAGCACAGAAGCAAACCGCTGTACCGGACCTCTCTGGAAATTGGCTAGGCAGTGCGCCAACATTTAGCATCAGCGATCCCAGCGGCAAAAAGACCGGAACGGCCGAAGACGACACACCCTATCGGCCGGACACCCTCGCGAAATTAAAATCGGAACGGCCCGAAGCCGGTCCAGGGGGACGTTCGATACGGACGACCCGCGCATTGTCTACTGCGACCCCATTGGGATTCCTCGAATCTATGTTGTCCCGAACCTCTTCAAATTCGTGCAAACGCCAGACACCGTCTACCAGATTTTTGAATACAATACGCTCGGCCGTCAGATCCCGCTCAATCGGCAGCATCCCAAAGATCCCGATCCCACCTGGTGGGGCGATTCCGTCGGACACTACGAGGGCGATACCTTGGTCATCGATACCGTGGGTTTCAACGACAAGACCTGGTTGGATCACGTAGGCCGTCCGCATAGCGATGAACTGCATCTGATCGAACGCTTCCGTCGAATCGATCACGACAACTTGCAGCTCGATCTCACGATCGACGATCCAAAGGCATACACGAAGACTTGGTACGGACGCAAGGTGTTCAAGCTGAGCCAGAGGGATTTCGTGGAGCATAGCTGTTCGATGTCTGAAAATGAGCACTTTCGCCAGAACATCATCGATCCGACGTTAACCAAGGCAAAATAAATCGGTCGGGGCTACGGCCGCGAAGCCGGGATCGCGGGCTTGGCAAATTTCGCAGCGTCGATCGGAACGTTGGGCTGAATATCGCTCATCTCGAATTCGGAGCGCCCGTCCGTCCACGTCGCCGTCCATTTGAAGGGCACTTTTACTCCGGCGACATCTCGGAAATCCGTATAGTCCACTTCCGAAGGGTTCAGGCCGAGAACCGTCTTGGTGAACCGTACCATGCGCAACAGCAGGCCGGAATCCTTATCGAAGAAAAGCTTTACACGAGAGCCTTGCGGAGCGGTGCCTTCCACGACCACGGCATCGTGCCCGTCGACATTGCTCGGCGGGAAACCTACATGCCAGCCGCTCAGATAATTCCTGATTCCGGAGGGGAAGGCGAACTCGGCGTCCAGTACGGCCCCGTCCAGATCTCCTCCCGTGAGCGCCACCATGGGCAGTTGCGTATTCGTGGCGGCGATCCAGCCGGTGCGCCCGTCATACGCCGCCGTGCTGTCGCCACCGGCAAGATGCACAACCGTCGTGCGTTGCGCCGGAGCCTTGCATAGATTTCGGCGGGAACTTTTCCGAAATCGGTGTCGTAGCCCGCATAGGTGCCTCGAGCCGTGAAGCTCTTGAATCCGGCCAGCCGCGGAGCGCCGCCGACGGCCTGAATATATTTGTCGAGAATCTGGTCGACGGTGGGAGCATGCGGATCGGGCTGCGCCACGACTTCGATGTCATTGGGATCGCGCGGAGGGGGAGCCTCGTACTGTTCCGCAAGGCTCGGCGTGAAGCGCGGGGCCACGTCGCTGCGGTGGCAGGTGTAACAAGTCACCGTAGTAACTCCTCCGAAATTTTGCTTGTTGATCGCTTGAACCATTAAGAGCATTTTGCGCGCCGTCTGCTTGATCGGGGTGTCCACGGCGTACTTGGCGAAATCGTCCGCGCTCTCGTTTACGTGGCAATCCAGACAGTTGAGGCTCAACGAAGCGGAGATGAAACCCATGGTGCCCATAAACTCGGCGACGGTAATCCCGCGCAACACCTGCACGTTTTTGAAAACCTGTTCGGCCATCAGTGGCTTGGTGTCGGACGCAGTTTGAGCCCCGCCCCCAGTTTGCGCGACCAGAGCTGAGCACGAACCGCTGAGGAGCGAAATAACGATGGCTCCCAATGAGGCGACCAGTGCCTTTCTTCCAAACTTCATGCGCTCCGCGTTCCTTTCCGCTTATGCGGCGATCGTCCCTTATGCCGGGCGGCGCGCGCAATAGGCACAGCCGTCATTAAGAATAGGAGCTTTGGCCTCGGCGCTGTCCTGACGCGCGGCAGCGATTTCGGGCCTCACCACGGAATCCGGCAGCGGCGGCAACATACCACACCTGTCCCGGTCGTTGGCAACATGATGAACACGGTCTCGAGCCTGGGCGAAGTGGGCCACAAAATAGGCGTGGAATTTCCCGATGAGGTGTATTATCTCGGCCAGCAGCGTAGGCCACTGGGAATCCCCTGGAAAGAGCGTTGGTTAGGCACGTCGGATGAGGGCAATGAATTCGAGAACGTTGCTTATAGTCTCGTGGTGCCTGTTTGGCTCCTTGTTGGCTTGGGGCCAGGGCGGCGGCCGCGGCGGCGCGGATAAGGCGCCGCCAGCAGACACGTTTGCCACCGATATTCCGGGCATCGTGGCAGCCGGCACCAAAGTACAGTTTCTGAAAGGTGGACTGGGGGGAGCCCAGGGGGCGACCGCCGATCCCGATGGCAATCTGCTCTTCACGGAACGGACCGCCAACAAAATCTGGAAGCTGGACAAAGAGGGAAATTTCTCGAGCTACATCGAGAACACCAACGCGACCAATAGCTTTTTATTCGATCCCAAGGGCCGCGTCATCGCGGTAGAGCGAACGCCTTCGCAGGTGGGCGTGCTCGCTCCGACCAGAGCCACTCTGGCGGACAAATTCGAGGGGCACGTTTTTGGAAATCTCAACGATCTGGCGGTCGATAAGAAGGGCGGCGTGTATTTTACCGACGATCGAGGAATACCTGCCGATGGCGTCAAACCCGCCGTTTACTATTTGCGACCCGACGGAAAGGTCGTCAAGATCGCGGAGGATTTCGCATTTCCGAACGGGGCGATCCTAAGCAAGGATGGCAAGACGCTCTACGTCGACGATACGCAGGGCGATTCGATCCATGCGTTCGACGTGAAAGGCGACGGCAGTACCGTCAATGAAAGAACGTTCGTGACCATCACCGAAGGCTTGCGGAAGAATGACGCGGGAGTGATGGCTAGCGGGGCCGACGGGCTAACCATCGACAACGCCGGGCGACTGTACGTGGCAGCGAACTCCGGGGTGCAAATATACAGCCCGGAAGGGAAGTATCTCGGATCGATTCCCGTTCCAAAGAAACCCGGACAGCTGGCCTTTGCCGGCCCTGGCAAGAAGACGTTATACGTCCTTGCCGTCGACTCGGTATACGAGATACCCATGCTCGCCGAGGGGTTTAAGGGGCGTCTGAAATAGGGATCTGCTTCTGACCAGGATATGTGCGGTTGAATCGCATCGACTGAGGAGAAAACGATGAGCAAAAAGGGATGGATAGCGAGCGCCGGGTTAATCGCAGTTGCGATCACCATTGCTGTGAGCTCAGCGTTCATTAGCCGGGCCTTGGCCGCACCGCAGGGGAAGTCGCCCAAAGTGCCGGTCTTTGAGGTCGACACTACATGGCCACAGTTGCCCAACGGTTGGGTTCTGGGCAACGTCTCCAAGGTTACCGTCGATCAGCACGACAACGTATGGCTGATCCACAGGCCGCACACCGCTCCCGCGGGCAAGACGCCGGCGCCGCCGGTGGTGGAGCTCGATGCCAATGGGAATTTTGTTCAGGCTTGGGGCGGAGAAGGCGCTGGATACGACTGGCCCGACGCCGAACACAATGTGTTCGTCGACTATAAAGACAACGTGTGGATCAGCGGCAGCAGCCCGAGCGGCCAATCGAAGACAAAGAGATCCGATGACATGCTCATCAAGTTCACCAACAAGGGCCAGTTCATCTTTCAGATCGGCGGCCGCACGGTAAGTAAAGGAAGCACGGACACCAAGAGCGTCAATAAGCCAGGCGACATTTTCGTCACCCCGAAGACCCACGAAGTCTATCTGGCCGACGGTTATGGCAATCGGCGCGTGATTGTTTTTGACGCGGAGACTGGCGCCTTCAAGCGCATGTGGGGCGCGTTCGGGAAACCGCCGCAGGATGACGCGACTTCCGGCGGCCCTGGACCCTCGGGCGGCCCCGCTGGCGGGCAGGCTTCCTTTGCCGGTGGGGAAGGCACCCAGCCGGCGTTGGAAACAACCGGGCCGGGTCCGGACCGGTTCGTAAGCCCTGTGCACGGAATCATCGTGTCAAACGATGGGATGGTATATGTGGCGGATCGCAATAACCGGCGCTTCCAGGTGTTCACGACGGAAGGAAAGTACCTGAAGGAAGTATTCATCAATCGAGGGGGCCCGGCAAAGGAAACGGCTTCCGGCTTTGCCTTGTCGCCGGACAAAGATCAGCAATTCCTTTACACGGCGGATTATGGCAACTCTCGCGTCGTCGTGTTGGATCGCAAAAAGCTCGAAGTGCTCTACCAGTTCGGACGAAGAGGCAAGGAACCCGGAAATTTTCAGGGAGTCCACCTGATTGCAGTGGACTCAAAAGGCAATCTGTATGCCGCGGAAGTCGCTCCGGGCGCTCGCGTCCAGCGCTTCCTATTCAAGGGCCTGTCGTCGACGCTGCCGCCAAACGCGCTGAGCCCGACACAATTATCGTCGGCGAAGCAGTAGGCTTGCTGGGATGATCCCGAACGATGAGGCAGCTTGACACTCGGTTTTCTCAAATGTAGTCTCTGCCTCATCGATGGCCTAAAGATCGTGGTAACCGAATTCAGACGTGACCGCGCCTGTTCGATAGGGCCCTGGAGATCGTGATGCGAAGGTACGCTCGAGCGGCGGCGACTGTCGTTTCAACGGCCGTCGTCGCATTTTTGTTCTTAGGTGTGAATCCGGTGTCGGGTCAAGCACCCGCCGCTGGCGCGAAGAGTCCCACTGCCGCGCCTGCCGCAAAGCCTCCCGCGCAAGTCTCCGGCGGCGCGAAGGTTCCTACGCCCGGGCAGTTTCCTCCCTACAAGCCGCCGCACACGGCTTATGGCAAGCCCGATTTCAACGGAATCTGGCAGGCTTTCGTGACCGCGGACATCGATGTTCAGGACCACGATGCACAGGCCGGTCCGCACCCGGATGTCATGGGCGCGTATGACGCATGGCAGGGGGGACAAGGCATCGTCGAGGGCGGCGAGATCCCGTATCGGCCTGAAGCGCTGGCGCAAAAGAAAGCGAACGCTGAAAAGCGAATGGTCGTGAACATCACGAGCGACGATCATCGCCACGACACGGGCGACCCGGAGCTGAAGTGCTACATGCCGGGAGTGCCCAGGGCGAACTACATGCCCTTTCCTTTTCAGATTATCCAGACGCCGCACGTCATCATGATGGCCTATGAATATGCGCGCGCCCTGCGCACAATCTACACCGAAAATGACAAAACCATCCCGCAGGCGCCCCCGGCGGACAGTTGGATGGGATGGTCCCACGGCCACTTCGAGGGCGACGTGCTGGTGGTGGATTCCAAGGGATTCGTCCCTTACACCTGGTTCGATCGAGCGGGGGATTATCACAGCGACGCGCTGCACGTGGTGGAGCGCTATACGCAGGTGAGCCCTTACCATATAATGTACGAAGCGACGATCGACGATCCGAAGGTATTTACGCGTCCCTGGAAGATGAGTTTTCCGCTCTACCGCCGGATGGAAAAGAACATCCAACTGGTAGATTACAACTGCACGGAATTTGTATTAGATTTGCTTTACGGCCAATATAGCAAGAAGTAGACGCGATCGTCCCTCAAGAGGAGGCCATCCGATGCAAAAGTACCGGGGCCCTTTATGGAGTGCTTTGGGGATAGCTTCGACCCTGCTTCTCTGCGCGCCGGCATTTGTGGCGGCGCAATCTTCCGCGGCAACCGGGAAAACCGCCGCACCCTCATCCAACTCCGCGGCACAAGCGACTGCGAAATCGGGCAGAATGGAAAAGCTTGGGTCATGCCGCGTACCGCTGATGGCCATCCGGATTTCAGCGGCTATTGGAACCAGTTGACCTTTACGCCCATGGAGCGGCCCGCCAAGTTCGGGGGTCGGGAGTTCCTCACAAAAGAGGAGATGGAGCAGGTCTTCAAGTCAGGCGTGCGCGGTTCGTACGATCCTGGCGGCGCGGGCAGCGAGGACCGCTACGGCGGCGAATTATTCAATCCGGACTCGGTCGATTACGATGCCACGACGTATGGGCTCAGTCCCTGGCAAAATGGCGTCAAGGCGAATCCGCGAACATCGCTCGTTGTAGATCCTCCGGACGGCCGAATTCCTCCGTTGACTCCGGAAGCGAAGGCCCGGCTAGCCGCCCGAACGACGCCGGGCGGAGGCTTCCCTTACGTGGTGGACGACCATCACGGAGGGGCCACGGTACACGCGGATAACGCCAGGGATCTTGGGCAGGGCACAAGCTGCGTTACGCAATCGGGCGGACCGCCGCTGACTCCGCCGGAATACAACGCCGGCGTATTCATCGCGCAGAACCCCGACAACATCGTTATCGAAACCGAAACGGGAAGCGAGTTCCGCGTTATTCCTCTCACTGCGCGTCCGCATGTGGGAGCGAATATTCACCAATGGCATGGCGATTCGCGGGGCCGCTGGGAAGGCGATACGTTGGTCGTGGAGACGACCAATATGCGCCCGGACCATACCTATCGCAATGGCCAACCGGACACGCAAAGGATTACCGAATACTTCACACGCACGTCCGCGGACACGATCGAGTACAAGTTTACGGTGAACGATCCCGCGACTTGGACTCGGCCGTGGTCAGCCATTATTCCTTTGTCCGCGACCACGGGTCCAATGTTCGAGTACGACTGCAGCGAGGACAACAATGACGCCGTGAATATCCTGGCCGGAGCGCGTGCCACGGAAAGAAAAGCGGCGGAGAAGCCCGCTGGACCGATTTCGCAGAAATAGTCGAAGTGAGCCGCAGGCCTCAGCATTCAAATGCTGGGCGGGGGCTCGGGCCCAAGGATCAATCGCTGGATTTCGTGAGGAAGGAGCACCGTAGTTATGCAACTCAAGGGAACTTTGACAGCGGTACTTGTGGGGTTGGGTCTGTTCCTGGCGGCAAAACCCGCCGTGGCGCATCACGCCTTTGCGGCGACCTTCGATACAAGCAAGCCGGTCACCGTGAAGGGAGCGATCACCAAGGTGGAGCTGATTAATCCCCACTCTTGGTTCTGGATGGACGTCACGCAGCCGGACGGGACAGTGGTGAACTGGGGATTCGAAGGCGGAAGCCCGAATTCTCTGATCCGCCACGGCGTAACCAAGGACACGATACCGGCTGGTACCGTGCTGATCGTACAGGGCTACCAGTCGAAGGCGTTCGATCACAAAGGCGTCGGAGTAAATATGACGCTTGCCGATGGCCGCAAATTCCTGTTCGGCGGATCGGCGCCTGGGGCCGAGTCTCAGGCGGGGTTGCCGACCAAGGACGAAGCAAAGCCTACGGAAGATCAGAAGAAGTAAATAAGAGCGCAGCGGTATCTGGCGCGGTCGTTTCGCGGCTCAGAGGTGCTTGGAGGTGCCTAACCCAAGTGTCTGTGAGCCGCGGTTTTTTTTGCGGCGCGGCTCTCGGCTGATTTTACTTGCTCACGTTTTTCAGAGCACCGCAGTTCAGTCGTGCGCTTCGGTCAGGCCGTTTACTTAGGCGGGGTGAGCGGGCGTTTGCGATAGTCGGAGCGATAATCGTTGTGACAGCCCACGCAGGCAGCGTACATCTGGTCGTTGAGGCCGGTGAGCTTGTCGAGATCCTTGGCTTTCGCGGCCTTGAAAGCGGCCGTCCCAGCGTCGTAAAGGCGCTGGGCATCTTTGGCCCACCCATTATTGTCCCAGGCGCGTCCGGGCATCATCAGTAAATTGGCCGATTCGGCCAGCATCAGCATCTTGCCTTGAAAGAGCCTCCACTGTTCCTCGGTACTGGGAGTGTCCCTGGTGGCCACGTAAAAGAGATCGTCTGAGAGGGGCCAAATGACGCCGATCATAAGATCGTCGACGGTGCCAATAGGCTTAAGGGCGGGAGCTGGAGCGGGCCCGGCCTGCGCCGTTGGCGCTTGCGCCGCAGGGGCCTGGGCTGGCGAAGCTTGAGCCAGCCCCACACCGGAGACAAGAAGAAGCAATCCCAGAAGTCTCATATTCCCGTTCTCCGCGAGTGAATGAATTTGGCTGAGCTTGAGGCCCGTGGCCGGCAATATACACTTCCGGGTCATCCTCGAGCAATGCTCCTCGAGCAACACTCCTCGAGCAACACTCCCTCGCGAGCAACACTCCTCGGGCGAGCATCCCTGGGGCCACCCTCACCCTGGCAATTTTCTCTGAGCAGCATCCCCCGGTCGAGGATGTCTCGAGACAAGTCACAGTTTGTAGCTTGACATCGCCGTAATGCGGGTATATTTTCCGCGCCAACTATCCTTGTTTAGAAGCTTCAAGCATTTGGGCCCGACTGAATTCGGTTTGAGGGGGAGTGATGAGAAATACCTCTGTGGCCAATTGCTAGTCGTGTTTCTGCTTGGGGTGACAACGGCTTGGGGACAGGCGGGCAACAATTCCGGAGTCATCGCCGGAGAAGTAAACGATTCTTCAGGCGCCAAAGTGGCCGGAGCGAAGGTCGAAGCGACTAGTCCGGCGCTGATCCAAGGAGCGCGCGATACGGTGACCAGCGATGACGGCCTGTACCGGATCGTAAACTTGCCGCCCGGTGTGTACAGCGTGACCGCCACGCAAATGGGCTTCACGATTTCAAGGCGCGACGGTATCGAAATTACGACAGGTTTCACGGCGACGGCGAATTTCAGCCTGACGCCGGGCGCCGTTACGCAAACCGTGACCGTCACGAGCGAAACGCCGGTGCTCGATACGCAGGACTCCGTGGTACAGACCATCGTCAGCAGCGCGGTGCTCGAGTCGTTGCCGATCGGCAAGAGCGCCGCCGATTATCCATCGCTGCTCCCTGGGGCGGTCGCCGCGGCCGGGAATCAGGACGTGGGCGGTCTGCAGGGCGAGCAGGCCCAAGGCTTCCGGATTCATGGCAGCGCCTCCGGCGACTATGCGTTGATTCGGGACGGCATGTACTACGGAACGATGCATAGCGGCGGCACCAACCAGATGACCAGCAGCAACCCCACCGCCACTCAGGAGTTGCAGTTGGAGTCCAGCGGGTATGCGGCTGAGGATTGGAACCTGGGCGGTCACGTCAACATTATTCCCAAGAACGGCGGCAACAGCTTGCACGGGACCGTGCAAGCCGATTTCGGCACCAAGGGCCTCGAGTCAGCGAACGTGACACCTGCGCTGCAGGCTCTGGGCGTGCCAACGCCCTCTTCGATCCGCAGCCTGTACGAAGTTGCCGGCGGGGTGGGCGGCCCCATCGTCAAGGACAAGCTGTGGTTTTTCGCTGACGCGCGGCACTGGATCAGTGCCTCCAACCCTGCGGGAGCTACCTATTTCTTTGATGCTCAAGAGTCCGCCCCCTATCCCAATAACCTGTATTACGCCGCGGATAGCAGCCGGCCAGCCTACATCAGCAACACGTACACCGATGGCGGCCTGCGCTTGACGTGGCAGGCGACCAAGCGGAACCAGTTCACGGAAGACTTTATCCAAGAGAACAACTGCAACTGCTTCTACACGATTAACCAGGGACTGTTGGCGCCGGAAGCGACCACCGACCACTATTACCAGCCCAATTGGCGCGAGCAAGCCACATGGACTTTTCCGGTAAACAACAAACTCGTGTTGTGGGCTGGTTTCACGGCCGTGATCGGGAATCTCAACATGAACGTGAGGCCGACAGATCAGGGCGGACCAACCTTGACGAGTTATGCCGTCCAGGATACTAGCGCCAGCTTTACGTATTCGGCGCCTGCGGGAACATCTCTCATCACCGAACCCTTCACCAACATAAACGAGAACTTCACCGCGTCCTATGTAAGCGGGGCGCATGCCTTCAAGTTTGGATATTCCGAACTTCAGGCCAGAGGGTCCAATACCTTTAATTATACAAATCCTTCTGGCGCCAATGGCTTCCCCCAAGGTGTCAACTTAACGCTGCAATGCCAGACAATCTTACAGACAGATGGCAAAACACCTTATGATCCAGCATTGCTCAACGCAGCCGGGTTGCCGACCACGCCGTACGAGATCAGCGGCAAAAACGGTATTTTGAACCCCCCGCAAATCGCGGCGAAGACGGTAAACAGCCTGGGCTGCGGCGCACCAACGGGTACAACGACGCAAGCTCTTCTGCCCGTTCAGATCACCGAGAATCTGGCTCCTTACTTCAATATCAATCGCGAAGAGGATCATGCCGCTTTCGGGCAAGACCAGTGGAGAGTGAAGCGGCTGACCCTTAACATCGGTTTGCGTTTCGATTGGTTCGAAGCGACCGATCCACAGCAGACAGTGCTTGCAAATCCGCAGTTCGGACTTCCCGCCAAGGTTTACGGCGCGCAGAAGAACGTCGTGAATTGGAAAGACCTGAATCCGCGGCTGGGAGCGGCTTACGACCTTTTCGGCAATGGCAAAACGGCCATCAAAGCGTCTCTCTCGCGCGGGGTTCTTACCGAAGGGAATACAGGTATTGCCCAACTGACCAATCCCGGTAACGGACTCATTACGGCGACAACGAGGAGCTGGACGGATTACAGCGGCACATTCAATCCGGCTGTGGATGGCGCGAACTTTACGACCGCTGCTGCGAGCGGCATCAACAATGCCTTGGGCGCGGCGAACACCGCTGGCTTCTACAGCCAGTCGAACGCGGCCCTGGTGAGCTACGCTAATTCTTTGACCCATGGGTGGCAGGCTCGCCCCGACGACTGGATGATGTCGTTTTCCGTGCAGCAGCAGATCACCCAGGGCGTCGCGGTGAGCTTCGGTTATTACCGGACATGGTTCGGCAACCGCATGGTCGCGCAGAATACGGCAATCCCCGCGACGGGGTACGACCAATACTGCGAGACGCCAACGCCGAGCCCATTCTATTCGGGATACGGTGGCACACCGCTGTGCAACCTGTACGATCCCACCGACGCCAACAAGGGCAAGGCCAACTATCTCGTTCAGCCGGCTTCGAATTTTTCGTGTTCGTCTTCGGCGAATCCCAACGGCGGAGTCAACGCGCCCGGCTGCGGCAACGAGACGGACGTTTTCACCGGAATCGATACCCTGGTTACCGCGAGATATCACGGCCTAATGGTTCAAGGGGGCGTTACCGCCGGACATGAGGTGACCAATTACTGCGTGGAGGTCAATTCTCCACAGGACCTGTCTTGGAGCTCGACGCCAACGCCAACCAGCACGTCCGTGATCGAATTCCCCAACAATAATTTCAGCACGGTGAACGATGCGGCGCCCTGTTACATCAATCCGCCGTGGTACCAGGATCTGCAGTTCAAGATGGCGGCGGTGTACACGCTCCCGTGGTGGAAGATCAAGGTCAGTGCGAATGAGCAGAACCTGCCCTCGATTCCGCTGCAGGGCACGGTGTCATATAAGGCCGACTCCAGCGTGTCCTACGTAGGCGCGCATCCAGGGCACGCGTTCACAACGACCCCTACTCTGAATGGGTGCACCACTTGCAAGGTCGAAGCCGTGACGCCGCAAACCATCTTTCCCTACGGCAGAAACAATCAGCTCGACTTCCGCCTGGCCAAGGATTTTCAGTTCAAGGAGCGATTGAAAATCGAGCCTACCGTCGATTTTTACAACCTGTTTAACGCCAGCCCGATCTTGAGCATTGCTACCGGGTTCAATCAGACGAAGCCCGGCGTGGCCGGAGCGTGGCAGAACGTAACTGGCCTGCTTCCAGGCCGCTTGATAAAGTTTGGCGTTCACCTCGACTTCTAGGGCTTCAAAGGGCCCGGGGGACAAAATCACAATTCTGCGGGACTACTGGGTAAGGGCGCTCGAAATGAGCGCTCTCGCTAGAAATGTACGCTCTGGCGGTGCGCTAGGAGTTGCGATCGGTCCGGCGAAAATCTATTTCTTTGAAATCGGGGAGCCTGCAGCCTTGGCTCTCTGCTCCAGGATTCGAGCTCCCGCCAGGATATTGACCGCGTCGTTGTCGTTTTCGCTGCAGTCATACTCGAACAGCGGGCCAGCGGTGGCGTTCAAGGGAACAATCGCCGTCCAAGGCTTCGTCCAGGTAGACGGATCATCCACTGTAAAGCTGTACTCAATCCGATCCGCGGCAACGCGCTTGAACCGCTCCGTGATTTTCAAGGTGTTGGGGTCGGCGCCTCGGAAGGCGTCCTCGGGCCTGAAGTTGGTGGTTTCCACGACCAGCGTATCGCCCTCCCAATGGCCTCGCCCGTCGCCCCGCCACTGACGGATTTGGCTCGAGGGGTGCGGACTTCCGTCCAGCGGAATGATGCGAACCTCCGTGCCATATTCCGCTTCGAGCAGGACGTAGCCGGAATTCTGCACGATGTAAAGCCCGCTATTGTACTCACCGGGAAGTATAGGCGGTCCGCCGCTCATGGAGATGCAAGCTGTACGTACCCCCAAATCCTTGGGAGTATCGGCATGGACGTCTCCGCCGCCGCGATGGTCCTCGGTGATGTAGCCATGCCCCTCTCTGGCGGCGTCCCTCGCCGCCTTGGCTGCGGCCGTCAAGGGAGGAATCCTGCCGTCCGGCGGGTCGACGATCAGAGAGGTCCGATTGTTGGGCTTCACCCCGTTTTGCCATGGCGCCAGCCCAAAAGTAACCACGTCGTAGTCGGCTGAATTGGGATTGAACAACTCTCCCTGCGGGTCGTCGCCGGAGGAGTCAAACGTGCGATGCACGCCCGCGTTAAAGATATCTTTTATTTCCTGGTCGGTTAGAAACTCTCGATTGCCAAACTTGGCAGGCCGTTCCAGTGGAGTGAAGCTGAGGCTTGTCCAATACCCGTGCAGGTCGGGACGGCCATCCGCAGTGCGGGGGACGGCCGACGACTTTGCGTCTGTAGGTTTCGTGTCGCTCTTTGCACTGGTTTTTGCCGTGCTATTTGTGGCTAGAGCCGATTGTGTCTGTGCTGGCGCCATCAGGGGCGCGAACAAAACGGTCGAGAGCGCGATGGCGAAAGCGCTGGATGAAAACCGCAGGCGAGTTGTCATCTGGACTCCTCTTGAGGAACGACTCTCATGTCGTGGGGCCGGCTGGATTTGCCAAACGACAAACGCAGCGTCAACTTCGATAACTACTGGCCGCGACCATAGGCACAGCCAAGCATGAGCCTACTATACACCACATCCTGGTTAAGGCGGGTCAACGAGCTATGAAGTGGGGATGCCCAGCCACTTGCAGGCGGTGCCGCCTAGAATGGCCACCTTCTGAGCGTCCGTAAATCCCTGCGTGGCGAAAACGTGGTCGACCGGGCCAAGGGCCTTCGGATCTTCCACCCATTTGAATGGGTAATCGGTGCCCAGCATGATGTGAGTAGGTCCCATTACGGCCGCAAGGTGGCGCAGGCCCTCCGGCGTGAAGACGATGGAGTCGACGTAGAGTTGCTTCAGATATTCGGTCGGTTGCTTTTTGATTTGCGATCCCTCGCAGCGCGCTGGCGAGTCGAAGCAGCTATGATCCATCCGGTCGGGATAGGCCGCCAGGTATCCGCCGCCATGAGCGCAGCAGATCTTGAGTCCCGGAAAACGCTCCAGCACGCCCTCAAAAATCATGTGCCCGATAAAAATCGAGGTTTCGAGAGGATTACCGATTATGGCGTCGAGGCCTCCAAAGCCCTTCACGCGCTTGGCGATGCCCGTGGCTTGCGCGCTCTCCTGCGGATGCATGAAAATTGGCGCTTGTAGTTCCTCGGCTTTGGCCCAAAAGACGTCATACTTCGGCAAGGAGAGTTCCTCGTCTTCCACGTGGCCGCCGATGGCCGCGCCTCTCAGCCCCATCTTCATCGCATCTTCCATTTGCTTGGCGGCCAATTCGGGAAACTGAAGAGCCACGGTGCCGAAGGCCGCGAATCGGCCGGACGGCGCGGCTTGCAGCATCTCCACTAATTTCTGATTCTGAAAGTCGATCAGTCGAGTGGCCAGATCCCTATCGGCTGAGTACCAGAAGGGATTGACGCAGACGGCCTGGACGTCGATGCCTTCTTTGTCCATGATCTGCAAACGCCTTGCATCGATTACGGTAATGCCGGGGACGCTTTTCTCCAGCGGCGTCCCCTTGAGAAAAGTGGCCACCTCGGGCAGGTTCACGTGGCAGTGCATGTCCACGGTCTTGACCTTCTTGCCCGCCACGAGCACAGGCTTATGCTTGGGTAGGGGGCCATCGTTCTGTGGCAAGGCCGGCGGTTTGCTCCTCAGGCCACTACTCAAAAGGAAGGATCCCGCCGACGCGTAAGCTATCGTTTTCAGGAACTCTCTGCGGTTTCTCATGGGTGTCTTAACGAGAATGCGCGAGCGGAAGATGCCGATGTCCCGGCGCTTTCTCCAAGTGCGCTCGTTCAGGTTTAGCCTTTCGTATTGATGCGAACTTCCACCGGCGCACCCTTCAAGAATGCCCTGAACAGCGTTTCATCCCGCCTTTGTCCTTCGTAGTGGTAGGGATAGGCGATCTTCGGCTGAAGCGTCATGATGCATTCGACGGCGTCGGCTGGGGTCATTGTGTAGGGCATGTTCATGGGCACGAAAGCTACATCGATGTTCTTGATGGCGCGCACTTCAGGGGTGCACTCCGTATCGCCCATGAAATACAGGCGCTTTCCGCCTAACGTAAGAATGTACCCATTGCCGCGGCCCTTCGGATGGTACACCTCTCCCGGTTTCGGGCCATGCTGCACGTTATACATAGGCAATGCCTGGATGCTGATCCCCGCGACGGTTGCCATATCGCCATTGGCCATCGTAGTCGTGGGGGCCGCAATCTTGCTCCCGGCCTGGGCCGCCACCGCTGCGGGCATTACCACAGGAGCTCCCGGCTTACGAATCTTCGCGATCTCATCCACATCGAAATTGTCCGCGCCCACGTCGCTCACCAGGATCAGGTCGGCTGGCTTCAAAGCGTCGAACTTGCCTACGTACTCAATCTCCTTGCCGTCGTACTTCGACAGGGGATTCACTTGGATGACCTTGCCGGCATATTCGATCTGCACGCCCGTGCGCATGATTGGAGTGACTTGAATGTCTCCGCCGTCGGCGGAAATCGCATCGCCTGAATCTGCGGTCAGGGTCACAGCGGCTAGCACCGTCACAAACATCAAGACGAGCAATTTCACCCGCATCCTCTTACCTCCTGATTGCTTCGGAATCCTTCTGTCTGGCGGCCATCGGGGTGCCTCTAGCGCATACCGTTTATCTCGGTGAGCGTGTGCGTGTCAAGTAAACCTTGCAAGTCGGCGACCCTGCCGAAAGCGTCGCCGAAGCCGGCGAGTCAACTTCGCCGCTCGGTAATGTTTCCCGGTCGCAAATCGCCACAGAAAGCGCCAGCCACGGAGAGAGCCAGCGGATAAAAACACCCTTGCAGGCGGAAATTGACGTTTGACTAGAAGTGGGTGCGAGGTTTAGAGTACAGCCACTTTTGCAGAAGCTCGTTGCTATCCGGATGAGCGCATTGATGCGAACTACGCGAACTACGCGAACCACGCGAACCACGCGAGAAATGCAGGCGGCTCTTCTAACTCCTGCTGCGGCTCTATTCTTATTGATCCTTTTATTGCTCTCCGTCACCTCAGTGGCGGGTCAAACGCCGGGGCAAAATCCGGCCCCGACAGCTGCAAAAGCTGCGACCACGAGCGCGCCTGCCGCGAAGGTCCCTACGCCTGGCCAATTTCCTCCTTACAAGCCGCCGCGCACCGCGGACGGAAAACCCGATTTCAATGGATTTTGGCAGGCCTTTGTGACCGCCGATATCGATGTTCGGGACCACGATGCACAAGCCGGTCCCCATTCGGACACGATGGGCGCCTATGATCAGTGGCCGGGGGGACAAGGAATCGTGGAAGGGGGCGAAATCCCGTACAAGCCCGAAGCGCTGGCGACGAAGAAGGAGAACGCGGAAAAGCGCATGGTCGTGAACGTCACCAGCGACGATCATCGCCATGACACGGGCGATCCGGAACTGAAATGCTATATGCCCGGCGTGCCGCGCGCTAACTACATGCCTTTTCCTTTTCAGATTGTTCAAGGTTCGGACCGCATCCTCATGGCCTACGAGTATGCGCGGAGCCTACGCACGATTTACATGCAGGCGAACGAAAAGGCCATTCCCCAGAAGTCTCCCGCCGATACATGGATGGGCTGGTCCCATGGACACTTTGAAGGGGACACTCTAGTTGTCGACTCCACGGGATTCGTCCCCTACACGTGGTTTGATCGGGCAGGGGATTACCACAGCGATGCCCTGCACGTGGTGGAGCGATACACGCAAGTGAGCCCTTATCATATAATGTACGAAGCCACCATTGAGGATCCCAACGTTTTTACGCGTCCCTGGAAAATGAGTTTTCCGCTGTATCGGCGCATGGAAAAGAACATCCAACTGGTGGATTTCAACTGCACGGAATTCGTGCTGGACCTGGTATACGGCCAATATAGCAAGTACCCTAAGAAGTAAACCACCCTGGGCAAGTAAGAGTATTGCTAGCGAGTCGAGGAGGTTAACGTGAGTAATCGCTGCTGGGTTCAATCGACCGCTCTCGGTGTTGTTTTGGCGGTCGGGTTATTGGCGCCGGCGTTCGCCGCGGCTCAGTCGCCGTCCAGTGCCCCCGCGAAAGCCACCGCAACAGGTGCTGGTGCCAACTCGAAGACGCAATCGAGCGCAACGGCAAAGACATCGGCCATTCCGCGCACCCCTGACGGGCATCCCGATCTCCACGGCTACTACAATTTTCTTACGGTTACGCCTTTGCAGCGCCCGGCGAAGTACGGAAATCGAGAGTTCTTGACGCCGCAAGAGACGAAAGACGTTTTCCAGAAAGGCTTGCAAAGCGCGTTTGAGCCCCGCGACGGAGATGAGGAGCACTATGGGAACGAGCTATTCAATCCCAATTCCGTCGACTATGATCCGACAACTTTCGGCCTGAGCCCCTGGCAAAACGGGATCAAGCCGAATCCGCGAACTTCGCTCGTCGTGGATCCACCAGACGGCAGGATTCCTGATATGACCCCCGAGGCCAAAGCGGCAAGGGCCCGCCCCGTGGCGCCTGCCGCAGCCGAGACGGTCGATCTCGCCGGATCCAGGGCGGGAACTGTCGTAGACGGGCAGAGCTATGTCGTGGACGACCACAACGGCGGCGGCGCGGTGCACGCGGACGTTCCGCTGGATTTGGGATACGGCACCACTTGCGTCAGTCCGGGTGGCGGGGCGCCCATCTTCCCCGGTGAGTACAACGCGGATATGTACATCATGCAGACTCCTAACGACGTGGTGATTCAAGGCGTGAACGGATTCCGTGTGATTCCCATAGACGGCCGCCCGGCCCTGACGGCGAACTTTCGCGAATGGCACGGAAATGCCGTGGGTCATTGGGAGGGCGATACGCTGGTTGTGGAGACCACCAACTTCCACGCGGGAAATACCTTCCGTGGCGCGAATCCCAAGACTTTGAAAATCACCGAGCGCTTTACGCGTATCTCCGCGGAGACGATCGAATATAAATTCACCATCGACGACCCGTCCACCTGGACGAAACCCTGGTCGGTGATCCTCCCGCTGAGCGCGGAGAACGGGCCGCTGTTCGAGTTCGCCTGCACTGAGGACGATTACGATGCGGTGAACATCCTCGCGGGAGCTCGCGCTTTCGAGAAGAAGGCCAAGGAAAAAACAGGAGTTCCGATTTCGCAGAAGTAGTTAGTTGAGCTGCAAGAGGGCGCAGCGTTCGGCGACTGTGCGCGCTTCGATTTTCCCATTTCGTCTGCTAGCCCACGCCTAAGCGGCCGCCGCGCTGCGCTCAGCGAAATTTAGACGCCTATTTTTGCGATGGAGATTCCCGAAGCGCCCTTCGCTTTTTCCGCAGCCTCTCATCACTATTGGCGCGGATGGTTCATCCACGCCGCCTAACGGTTCAGCGGGCGGACCAGAAAGCTATGCCGATGAACAGAATCTGCATCGGGATTCGGAGCCACAGGCTTGTGGCACGCTTGCGGCGAAGAGTTACCTCAGCACGCGCGGCGTGAATATTGGCAGGCAAGACGGCCAAGAAAAAAGCAATCAACGCATAGGCGGCGACACGGCGGAATTCGGGAAGGAGAAGCCCGACCGCCCCGGCGATTTCGCAAATGCCAGCGAAATAAACCATCGCGCGCGGCCACGGAATCCAGGGCGGCATCATACGGACGAAATCTTCCTTTATGAATGTGAAATGGGAAACACCTGTGAAAACGAGCATTAGGCTCAGCGCGTCTCGCGCGGATGCCTGCCAGGTGCTGAAAGCGGGGACGCCTGCGAAACCAAGTCCCCGAAAAACGAGACAAGAGAGGATGAAAATGAACAGGACGACGACGATACCTCCGTCGAGTGACTAGCTTGCTCCTGCGGCAAGGGATAAGTGATGACTTTCCATGGGCAGTCCAAATGAAGTGAGCGGATGAACTTAATCGGTCAGATGGGGCAACAGTTCTGTTGGGAAGTCCTTTATAATCTTTACGTACTTCATGTCGGGGCGTAGCGCAGCCTGGTAGCGCGCCTGCCTTGGGCGCACCGAACTCGACTCCAACAGCTCCTTCTTCTACTCTTAACTACCAGCGTTTCCAATAAATCGGGGAACCTGCTTTTCGCTCAAAAGCTAACCCCAATGAACTGAAAACATTCGATTCGTGCACACTTCGTGTACAGTCGCGTCCCAATAGAAATCCAGGAAGTGAACCCCTCCTTGAGACAGAGGTGTGCATCACACCCCTGGTTCGAGGGGGTCTTTGCCATCGATCGACCATTCATCATCCACTTAAGAACGTTATAACCGCCGCCGCGGAGCCTCTCTGGGGTTCTATCGGCGACGTTCTTTCGAACTTCTCAGGTGAACAATAGCCTAGCGCCGAATGTAACCGAGACTCGTTGTAGTACCGTTCGATGAATTCCTCCACTCGCCCTTGCAAGTCTTCGTCAGAAAAATCGAATAGTTCCCGGCTTGCCATCATCTGGAAGCAGTTCGGGGGTTGACAACTCGGGCGCATGGGGTTTATGCTCTGAGTTAGTTAAATGACTAACTCCTACGAGTCAGAGAATATGCGAACGGCGCAACCGGACAAGCGAACGAGGCTGATTGAGACTGCGACGAAGCTGGCGTATGGACGCGGTTTCCGAGAGACCAGTCTGGCGGACATCGCGGAGGCGGCTCGTGTGCCGGTAGGCAATGTCTACTACTACTTCAAAACCAAGGAAGAACTCGCCGAAGCCGTGGTGGAGCGGCGCCTGGAGGAGTTTCGCGCAGCCCGGGCGGATTGGGACCGCTTGAGTTCTCCGAAGGAGCGGCTGTTGGCTTTCGTGGAGAGCGTTCACCGCAACCGGGAGCAACTGGCGCACGGAGGATGCCCTCTTGGCGGGCTGTGCACGGAGTTGCACAAGGAGGGCGGCGCTCTCGCGAAGAAATCCGCGGCGCTCTTCACTGAGCCCATGCGTTGGCTTGAGGAGCAGTTCCGGGCCGTTGGCCATGAAAAGGATTCACGAGAACTCGCGGTCCATCTCTTCTCCGCCTTTCAGGGTATGGCGGCTGTTGCGCTCGGCACCAACGACCGCGAGGTGGTGGTGATGGAGACAAAGAGGCTTAAAGCCTGGATCGGGACCTTGTGACACGCAATCACGATGCGTTGACTCGCGTTTGGGCGGCGGAACTCGATCCCAGGGGCGTTGCGGTAAACGCGGTGGCCCCCGGCCTGGTGGATACAGCGATGCTAGGGCAGCCACCGCCCGGAAGGGCGAGGAGGCGGCGGTGAAGGGAATGGTTGCGCGCACGCCGCTGGGTTACTGGGCAAGTGATCGCCACTACTGGCGGATTGGCCCCCTAAATTGAAAGTGAATAAATAAATCCTGAGATCAGAAACGAGAATGGAGTTTTTATGAAAATTATTTTGATTGGCGCAAACGGAAAGATCGGCGAACTGGTTCAAAAGGCATTGGCGGGTGCTGGCCATGAGATAGTCAAGGTCGGGCACAAATCAGGCGATTTTCAAGTCGAGATCGAGAACCGCGAAAGTGTCAGGAAGCTTTATCAAGCCGTCGGCTCGTTTGATGCCGTGGCCATTGCAGCAGGCCAAGTCGCATTTGCTCCGTTTTCGGAACTCACCGCTGAAAAGTGGCAGTTTTCGTTGGGAAGCAAACTCATGGGTCAGATCAATCTGGTTCAGGAGGCGATCCCGTTCATCAAAGAAAAAGGATCCTTCACTTTGGTTTCGGGCATTCTCAATGACGACCCGATCTTCGCCGGCGTCGCGGCTTCAACCGTCTCGGGCGCGTTGGAAGCTTTTGTTCGGGCTGCCGCAATTGAGCTTCCTAAGGGACTGCGTATCAATGCGGTGAGTCCCACGATGCTAAAAGAATCCGAATCTCAATTTGCCCAGTTCTTTACCGGCATGATTCCGGTCGAAGGATGGAAAGTTGGACAAGCCTACAAACGCGCGATCTTGGGCGCGCAAACCGGCCGCGTTTACAAAGTTGATTGAGCTTACTCAGCGTTTATTCGAAGACCGCCCATCAACCTTCTGAGCCGTCTCGTCGACGTGGAGTGCGATTTGTAAATGGTTACATAACTTAGGAGATATTTAATTATGAAACTCACGAGCAATACGATTTTGATCACCGGCGGTGCCAGCGGCATCGGTTACGAACTCACCAAACAACTCACGGCGCTTGGTAACACGATTCTTATCACGGGCCGCGATCAAGCTAAGATGGACCGTGCGAAAGCGGCCTTTCCAAAAATTCACACCTTTCGAAGCGACGTTTCCGATCCGAAAGCGATCGCCACTCTTTATGAAGAGGTCACCAAACAATTTCCTGAGCTCAACATTTTGATCAACAACGCCGGCATCATGCGTGAGATCAATATTCACGACAAAGCTGGAAGCCTCGAAGACATCACTCGAGAGATTGAAATCAATTTGAGCGGGCCGATTCGCATGGTGAAACAATTCTTGCCGCATTTGAAAACAAAATCAGAGGCGGCAATCATGAACGTTTCATCGGGATTGGCATTTGTTCCATTGCCCATTTCACCGGTTTATTGCGCCACCAAGGCCGGTCTGCATTCGTTCACCGAGTCTCTTCGTGTGCAACTGAAAAACACCAAAGTGAAGGTATTTGACCTAGCACCGCCTGCGACACAAACGGAACTCTTGGATGACTTTAATGTTGAAGACATGAAAGGCGCTTCTATCATGAAGGTGGAAGACATGGTTAAAGTCGCCGTCAAAGGAATGCAAACCGATCGATTTGAAATTCGTCCAGGTCAGGCGAATCAGCTCAAAATGATGAATCGCTTGGCGCCTGGATTTATTTTGAAACAAATGAGCCGATCGGTCGATCGTATGCTCAGAACACAGAATTAATTCGACCGAATAATCTATGACACAACAAACCCTAAGCAGACAGAACGGAGCGAAAAGATGACAGTCGCGCTCGATAAAAAAAGGTTCGGCCCCTGGGCACTCGTCACGGGTGCGTCGTCCGGAATAGGCAAGGAATTTGCGCAGCAAATCGCAGCTTCAGGAATCAATATTGTCCTCGTGGCGCGGCGGGAGGACTTGCTTAAGGAAGTAGGCGTTGAATTTAGCAAACGATACGGTGTGGAGCACCGAGTCGTCGTGCTTGATGTTTCCCAGGAGGATTTCATCAGGCAACTCGCCTCCGCCACTGACGATCTCGACATCGGCCTTGTCGTCTCCAATGCCGGCACCGGAAATCCCGGCGAGTTCTTGAAGCTCGATCGACAGTTGCTTCAGGAGACCTTGCGACTCAACACCATGTCGCATTTAGACATCGCCCATTACTTCGGCGGGAAGCTCGCCGAGCGGAGGCGGGGCGGCTTGATCCTCGTGGGGGCAATGGGTGCGGAAAACGGCATTCCCTGTATGGCGAATGACGGAGGCGCGAAGGCGTATGTACACAGCCTTGGCGAGGCGCTTCACTATGAGTTCAAACCTCTAGGTGTCTACGTCACTGTACTGGCAGCCGGGGTTACGAACACAGCGGTGCTCGAAAAGTTCGCCCTCGATCCGAAGACTATGCCGATGAAACCGATGAGCGTCGAGCAGTGCGTATCTGAGGGCCTCAGCGGTCTGGTCAAAAACCGATCCAGAATCGTTCCAGGCCGGCTCAACCGCATATTGAACGCCCTCGTCCCCGCTTCTCTTGCGCGGAATATGCTGGCGGACATGCTTGGTACAGCGCTTGCGAACAAGCCCGCAAGCGCGAAGGCCCAGGCCTAATAACGGACGGGTAGTGAATCGCGGAGGCTTGATTTGAACCGACGAACTCTTATGTCGCGATCAAGATAGGTAACGAGAAGTCGGCTTGTAGGAAGTGATCGCGATTACTCCTGATTGACGGTGCCGGTTCAGACGGTCGATGCAACACCCATCCGGTCGTTTGATCTGGCAATATGTTCAAGCGGACCGATACTTTGGGGTTGCAGTTCGCTTTTACCTAAACAGGATGCCTTTTCTTTGCTTTTGTGCTCGCGGATGATTCTTAGGCTCTGGAATTAATGGACTTGGGATTTCCTTCTACTGTTGCGACGACCCATTGAGACCGCCGGGCTAACCAGAAGTAATTGGAAACCCCAAGGTGTGCACGAAAAAACTGTCTCAGTCTAGGGGTTCACTCCAGTCGGGTTCCATCAGAAATCCTAGAGAGTGAACCCTTAGTGAGCTTGGACGGCAATATCGTCGCTCGGGCCTCCGGTTAGATCTGGGCTCTGCCGCCGTCAACGAACAGTTCGATACCCGTGACGAAACTAGAGTCGTCCGACGCCAGAAACAGCGCCACCTTAGCAACTTCTTCTGGTTCCCCCATGCGACCCATCGGGATCGTGGACACAATGCGCGCAATGACGTCTGCAGATTGCCGATTCGCTAGGGGCGTATTGATGGGACCGGGACTAACGACGTTTGAGCGAATACGACGGTCCTTCAAATCTGTGGTCCAGGTTCGCACGAAAGAACGAATGGCAGCCTTACTCGCAGCGTAGACACCGAAGGCGGCGGTACCCTTCACGCTCGCGACAGAGCCATTGAGAATAATGGAGCCACCATCCTTCAGGAGCGGTAAGGCCTTTTGCACGGTAAAGAGCGTTCCCCTTACATTGATGTTGAATAATTTGTCGAAATGCTCTTCGGTGACGGCCCCAAAGGGAACGAATTCGCCAAAGCCGGCGTTGGCGAAAACAATGTCGATTTGCCCCTTCACCTTAGAGACGGTCTCGTAAAGACGGTCAAGGTCAGCCATTTGGGCAACGTCACCCTGAATTCCAAAAACGTTGACGCCGATTGCCTTCACGGCCTCGTCGAGTTCCTTCTGGCGGCGGCCCGTGATGAAGACATACGCACCTTCGTTGGCGAATAGTTTTGCCGTAGCCAACCCAATCCCTTCAGTCCCGCCTGTGATGACCGCGGTCTTGCCCTCAAGCTTTTTGAACATTGTCTTTCTCCATTGTTGCTGAACTCTGAACATGCGAGTTCCGATGCTTCATGGTCGATCACTTGCGTCCGAGGACTGCCTGGCCGAGGTGATAGGACAGATGGTTCGTGCGACTCAGCAGGATAGCGAAGCGATTGCGCGAAGTATCTTTTGCGAAATCTTCTGGGGACACGGTAGAGTGTCGCTGCAGCCAGTCAGACCACGACATTCCTTCAAAACCTCTCCACAGTTCACCGTTGACGCTGTTCCATGCTTGGCGCACCCGTTCGTGCGAAGGAACGTCGGCTCGCGACCTGTCTGGATTTGAAATGAAGGCGACATCAAACTCGGGATGAAGTCGTTCACTCAGCCCCAACAGCGGCAGCATCGCGTCATGTATGGCTGTGAGATGTCCCCACAAGTAAAGTAGCCTGTTCTTGCCAGGCGCTACTTCCCGCAGAACCCCTTCGGACGAGAGGCCTCCAAAAAGCTTGTCCGCCCGATCGATTTGGGCTTTCCATACCTTCAGCGCGAGAGCTACGTAAGAACCGTCGTTTCCCATGGGTCAGTCTCCTATAAAATCCCTTTCATTTGTAGTTTGGGAAAGTCTTTCCGAACATTGGAGCGCCACTTTTCGATTGCTCTTCTGTGGCTTCATCCTGAATCACATCCCAATGCTCGACGAGAATCCCATCCTTCATTCGAACGATGTCCGCTGCAATCCAGTTCACGGGAAGCCCAAAATTCGAGAACCGTCCGTGCACGATCACGAAATCTCCTTCGGCCACGATCGTTCCTGGCTCGTACTTGAGCGTTGGCGGAAGGCTTTTGATGAGATTGAACAAGCCTTCGCGCCCCGGCGCGATATGAGCGCTGTGTTGGACGTAACGTTGCGACCAAAACTTCTCGGCCGCAGCGTAGTCGCGCTGGTTGAATAACGTATCGAATGCTTCCAGGGCAAGCGCCTTATTCTTCTCCGCATTTGAATCACTCATTGTTTTCCTCGTTCTCCCTTGCTCTAAGTCGGCCTAAGAATGAGACGCGGCTCGGCCACCGTTACCTTTGGCTCGGACCGAATAGCTTCAGCATTTGCTGGTTGAACCCGTTCACCAAAGCATGCTCGCCCGGGCCAGGGTTGGCTCGCAGGGGTTTTGCCGCTTCAACGAGGATCTCGTTCGCATCTGTGCCAAGGACGTCTAACGTTTCGGCGATAAACCGGTCGAGAGGCATTGCCTGCTCGGCGTCTTGGCTATTCATGAGCGGCGTGCGCACCCACGGTGGCGCCACCTCGAGCACTTGAACACCGCTGTCGCGAAGCAAGAAGCGTTGTGATAACACATAGGAGTGGAGTGCAGCTTTGGTAGCAGAATAGATAGCCGTCACTGCTAATGGCACAAAGGCAAGGGCCGAAGTGTTGTAGAGAATCACGCCATGACGGCTCTTAAGGTGGTCCACTAGGGCGGATGTCAACCGAATGGGGCCCAGAAGATTGGTGGTGACAGTCGACACGAGCAGTTTGTCATCGATGACACCCGCTGCCTGATCCGGTTCCATAATTCCAGCGTTATTGATGAGAACATTCAGATCCGGATGCTCTGCAATCAACTTCTTCGCCACCGCTTCGATACTATCCGGGTCTGAGATGTCGAGCTCGATGGCCTCGATGCCCGGATTGGCCTTCGTTACGGAGTCCAATTGGCTCTTGCGTCTGCCCGAGATGATCACTTTGTTTCCGCGCTTGTGCAACTCCTCGGCCAGCGCACGGCCAATACCCGATCCGCCGCCGGTAATGAAGATGGTGTTTCCAGTGAGATTCATGATTCCTCCTATCTGTGTGGGGTGAGATCTTTCGATGGTTGGTAGGTTGGGTAATCGGAATAGCCGTGTGGGCCCGAGGCGTAGACGGTTTCCCAATCCACTTCGGCAAGGGGCGCATTCTCTGCAAACCTCTGCACCAGGTCAGGATTTGCGATATAAGGACGGCCGAACGCCACGAGATCTGCCAACCCTTCCGCGATAAGGCGATTCCCGCGGTCACGGTCCATCTTCACGTTTGCGATGAGAGTGCCGTCGAAGAGAGGACGGAAATGCTGGAACATGCCATCCCCGGCCAACTTCTCGAGCGGGGTACCGGAGAAGTCGGTGGTGTTGCCCATGAGCAACAAGTGCGAAAGGTTGTAGGTACTCAGCTTCTGAATTGCGTATTCGGCGATGGACAGGGTTTCTTCGTTCGCCTGAAATGCACCGCCTTCGTGCATCGGGCTGATCTTGACTCCAACCCGTGGTGCATCGACCTCACCTAGGACCGACTCGACTACCTCGAAGAGAAAACGCGAACGATTCTCCAGGCTCCCGCCGTATTCGTCCTTACGCAGGTTGGTCGTGGCGTTCAGAAACTGAGAGATCAAATAGAGATAGTTGGCGAGGATCTGGACGCCATCGAAGCCTGCTTCCATCGCGTTTCGCGCAGCTCGCGCGAAGTCCGCGATTGTGACGTTAATTTCGTACTTTGTCAGAGACCGTGGTGTTACCGTCGGCTTCCGTCCCGTCCGCGTGAACGATAGCTGGCCCGGATCGACGTTCGAGGCGGATACGGGTTGCGCGCCGCCTAGTAGTTCCGGATGCGAGATTGCTCCCGTGTGCCACAGTTGTGCGATCATGCGGCCGCCGGCTTTATGGACGGCATCCGTGACGCGTCGCCATCCGCGGACTTGTTCTTCCGTCCACAGGCCGGGCGTATCGGCCCAGCCGAATCCTTTCGGGCTAATCGCCGTGGCCTCGCCGATTATCAGTCCGGCCGAAGCACGCTGCGCGTAATAGTCCGCCTGCACCGCTGTGGGCACATGATCGTGCGATTGCGCACGCATCCGGGTGAGAGGGGCCATCACGATGCGGTTGGGAAGATCGAGGTCTCCCATCCGATATGGTGTGAACAGTGGCTGAGTCGACATCTCATGAACTCCTGAATGGCTGAGCCGGTTACAAAATGACCCAGTAAACGGTTTACCCCTCGACTAATTGGACTGGCTGCGACCTTGTTCAGGCCCCGTCAGCCTTTTTGAACCGCTCGGTTCAATAGGATGACGGAGGCGCAGCAAAGGATACAGGGATATTGAACTATTTGGTTCGTTATCGGACAATGTGTCTATGGGGCGCCCCAAGAGTTTTGGTCGAGAGGAAGTGCTGGAGAAAGCAATGCCCGTCTTCTGGAAGCACGGGTTTGCAGACACGAGCCTCCAAGAACTGGAACGAGCCACAGGCGTGAACAAGTCAGGGCTGTACACCGAGTTCCGAGACAAGGAAGATCTTTTTGTGGCGTGCCTTCGGCACTACCTTGAGAGCCAGGGGAAGAGGGGGCTTCTCACTAAGGAGCCTCTCGGCTGGAACAACGTCGAGGCTTTTCTTAAGAATGGTCCCCTCAACAAAGGGGAACAGCAGGGGTGCTTTTCCGTCAACTCCATGCGGGAGTTCGCTATCCTTCCGGATGAGGCTCATGCGGTCGTGACGGAGAATCGGGCGATGTTGCAGCGCCTTCTCGCGATGAATATCGAGGCGGAAAAACCCAGGATGGCTCCTTCTGCGATTGCGGAGATGGTGCTCTCTTTCTTCAGCGGACTATGCATCGAGCACAACCTCAAGTCCGGCAAAGCATCATCGAACCGCAAGATCGAAAACTTTATGACAGCCCTTCGCAGTCTTTGATCGAACGATCGGTTCCGAAGTCGGCCAGTGTTCGTCGATCTGCCTAGGGCATGTTTTCCGACTGCAACCTGCACCAGTTCGCGCGCAATGAGTGGATCTGCTGGGTTATCTCCGTCAAGAAACCGGAAACCAGAAGCCAGCACATAGCGCGTACGTACGGAACTTAAAGAAGGAATGCGCCGGTATTGTTGCTGCCCAGGGGTGTCCTCACCGCTGAAATAAAAACGGCGCACTTGGTCCTCGACATCAGCTTCCCTCACTCCACGGAGCAGCTCCTCTTCTTTCAATACCTAAGAGCAGAGCGCCTGCTCGCCAGGCAGATGCTCGTGAGCACATCGTTCGTACACACTTCGTCGCTCGGACGCATTTTGCCGCAGAGTGTGCACAATCAAACTGTCTCAAAAAAACCTATGCCGCAACTCGCCTTCCGAAGTTTTGTTCAGATAACGGACAATGCACCAAGATACGACATGTCGTTCCGGCACCTCAACTTCAAGTCGCCTCCATGACACTCGTCGATATTCTCTAGGTGCCACACCCAAGACTCGTTTGAAAGCCTTGCTAAACGCAGCGTCAGAATCGTAGCCGACTGACTTTGCTACTTCGAACAGCTTCTTATCATCTTCCTGCATCAATCCAGTCGCTTTGTACATCCGCCAGTTCGTCAGATACGCGAGTGGCGTTTCCCCAAGCAGTTCTTTAAACCTCAAGGCAAAGGCTGAACGAGACATACCTGCTGCCGCTGCCAGTGATTCCACCGTCCAGGGATTCTCGACTCGCTCGTGCATTGCTTTGAGCGCCGCTCCAATTTTTGGATCGAAGATTGCGCGAAGCCATCCGGTTTTACAGGATTCCGAGCTTGATGCGATGTGGGCGCGGACGCACTGGATGAACAAAATATCCGCCAGCCGGTTCACCATAACCTCCGAGCCAGGTGCTGGCTCTGCCATCTCCGATGCGAGCAACTGCAAAGTCGCGTGGAGTGCCAGGGTTTGGGCCTGATCCGCCTTGATCAGTATCAACTCCGGAAGCAAGCGCTTTAGGGGCTTGGCGCTCATCTGGCCAAACCTGAACCATCCCGAGATTATGGTGGTCGGGACGCCGCCGCCACCGTAGTGGATTACGTTACTGCCGTTTTTGGGTGCGGCCTGACAAAAGCTCTGCGCGCGGGTGCTTGGGTTGTCCCGCAACGTGTATGTGCTGCCCGGCGCCAGCAGAAAACAATCTCCACCGGTGAGCGGGAACGGAGCCGGTATCCTTTCTACGCTAAGCCAGCAATTGCCACGTGAAACCATCCCGGAGTGCGCGAACTGCGACGGCGAATACCCGGGCGCAGCCGAATGAGCGCCTGCTGTTCCCCGACCTCACCCTCACGTGTAAGGCCCCACGGCGCGGTGGCCTCCAGCCGCGCGTGCACCACGCTGGCCACGTGCATCGTCTGAATACATCGGTGATCGGGTCCATGCCTGGCCTCCCAATTGGACGTCTGGACATGTTTTATGGACCATAGGATAGTCAGCGTCCACCAAGATGGACATTACTATAACATGGAATGAATCATGTGGCTCAGGAGGTTCAGATGAAACTACTTCAGATTGATTCCAGTGCTCGCGCCGGTTCTGTAGCCGGCGATTAACGGCAAAGTTCGCTGAGCAATGGAGAGCGTCCCAGCCAGGCGGTGAAGTTATAGACGGGACCTCTCCACAACAATACTCCCGCTCGTTACCGATGACTGGAGCGCAACACAGATCGAACCCTCTAAGCCGGAGTTCTGCGCAACGGAATTATCTCTCGGCATCGGATCGCTTAATCGAAGAGCTACAAGTCGCGGACACAATCGTTATTGGAGCGCCGATGTACAACTTCGCGATCCCCTCATTGCTCAAGGCATGGATCGATCAGATTGTGCGAGTCGGGAAGACGTTCGCATACGGGCCAACTGGCCGCCAGGGGCTGCTGGGAAATAAGAGGGTCTTTGTCATCACTGCGCGCGGAGGCGCCTATGAAAAGGGCACTCCCAGCGAGAAGTTCGATTTTCAAGAACCCTACTTGCGCCACATTTTCGGCTTTATGGGTGTCACCGATGTGACGTTTATCCACGCTGAGAACCAGCTTCGTGAAGGCGCTGGGTCGTCGTTAGCAGCCGCGCTCGAACAAATCGGGAACGTTGTCGCTGAACAGCGCTATCAACTGTCTAATTGAAGAAAAAAGGAGAATTGTATGAACGTAGCCCTATGGATTGTCCAGGGACTTTTAGCGTTCGCATTCATCGCCGCCGGCGCAATGAAAGTGTTTGCCTACGAAAAGTACAAAGCCATGTCGGAGAAGAAGAACGGTCCGGCTGGTCCCTCACACGGCTTAATTACTTTTATCGGTATCGCTGAGATCGCCGGGAGCCTCGGCATCGTCCTGCCCATGGCGACTAACATCGCTCCGTGGCTCAGCCCGTGGGCCGCAATCGGACTCGCGATCATCATGCTGCTGGCAATTGGCTTTCACGTGCGCCGACATGAATCGGTTGCCGTACCCGTCATCCTTTTCCTGCTGGCAGGGTTTGTAGTGTTCGGGCGTTTTTCCCGCTGGACGTGAACAAGGGACCAGACGCTGCTGTCGCGGGTTCTGCCCGAATCACGGCCCACTCGGAAGTCAGGTAGCCGCTCTTGCGGCGGGCTCTATATGACTTCCGGATGGATTTTTGTGATTTAATTGTCAGCATGGAACAGGCTGAAATTAGTCCGCGCCCGGTGGTTGGAGCGATCGTCGCGGTGAGCGGCCTCGCTGTGTCATTCCTGCTGTGGCTGCTGTACGTGCATCATGCTTCGGCTGATTTCGCCGGGCGCTGGATGTTTTTGCCGGCCCTCAACGCGCTTCTGAACGGATTGTGCGCGATTGCGCTCTGCGTGGGATTGTATTTCATCAAACATCACAACAGGGAAGCGCATCGCACGAGCATGCTGCTGGCCTTCGCGTTCTCTTCCGTTTTTCTCATCAGCTACATCGTGAACCACGCACTGCACGGCGACACGATTTTCCCCGGCCACGGCCCGGTGCGCACGCTGTACCTCTCCATTTTAGCCAGCCACGTAATCCTTTCCGTCGTCGCCCTGCCGATGGTGCTCACGACGTTCTTTTTCTCGCTGACGGGCCGGTTCGCGATGCACCGCCGAATCGCACGCTTGACGTTCCCCATTTGGCTCTACGTTTCGATCACCGGCGTGGTGGTTTTCGTGTTCCTCAAGACGTATGCGTACTAGACCCGGTATTGATCCAGCCTGATTTAAGAGAGTACGGGTAAGAAACCGCCGTTGCCGACTCCCGGATGATGGTCTGGCCGGAAGTAATCGTCAATTCCGCAAGGTGTGCATCATGAAACTGTGTCACTTAGGGGTTCACTCCAACGATCTTCCTGTAGAGTTCGAATCAAACTTTATGAAGGTCTCCGGACGATTGCAACAGGATTGGCCGGATTGAAACTCAAGTCATTAAAGGTGAGTGGTCCGCCGATTTGCTGGTGGTCGTAGTGATACTCGTACACTATGCGCGACCCATGCCATTTGCGAAGGACGCGCCACTTAAGAATGCAGGTCGTACCGGACACCCCGACCAACTCCAGGGTCCATGCAGAATGCGTCTCAACGGCAACATCTCCAGGAATCGCGGTCTGTCGAATGGATACCAATAGGCCACCGATTTCGGCCATTACGTGAAGCGGGATCAGGAAGTTGAAGAGAAGCGTACGCACTCTCTCCTTCCCGTGTATTGTCTCCCGCGAATCTTCACTGCTCACCTCCACATCGTCGGCGTAAAATCTCTCAAAGATCTCAAGAAACTCTTCGTAGCTTCCCGCGATTTCGGCGCGCAGGATCGCGGCGTTCAGGGTTAACTCCGCGGCCTGTGAGCTTTTGTAAGGGTCTCCATCGAACCTGCTAACAGCGACAACATTATGTTCATCGATCATCGGAGTCCTCATTTGGGCCAGCAACGGTTCGTGTTTGAACGGCGGCTGTTCCGTTTACATTTCATGTGACGATACGACCGTAAGTACCTGGTTTATTACCGCGCCATGACAACTGTCTCTTTGTAGAATTCGCTCCGTTCATAGATAGATCCCTGCATCGGCAATTTCTAGGGGATGATGCGCAGATCGCGAAGTCTGGTGAGCTGCCGCTTAAAGCTCTGGTGCGTGTCGATGCAATCCGCAAAGCCTGCCTGACGAATCTTGATGGTGCTCTGGATTGTCTCTTCACGGAAGTTGAGCATCCAGTCCACGAACGCCCAGTTTGCAATCTGGTTGTATGGCGTGGCATGCAGGCCATAGCGGGCAACTATTGAATCCCACAAAGGAGTCTTCTCGCTCATCTCAGAAACAGTAGACATCGCAAGCGGCTCTGCGACTGGAAGGTTGTAGAAGGCGGCGAGCTCATTCCACAGTTGCCTCCAGCGATAGACATCTCCGTTCGATATGTTGAAGATTTCATTGCGTGCTTTGTCTTCACCTAGAGCCCACAAAGTCGCGCGGCCAAACAGTTCCGCGTCTGTCGTCTCCTGGAGGGTGTTCCATCCCTCCTTGGTCCCAGGAAAGCGTAAGGGCAACCCAAGTTCGCGAGTGATCGCAGCGTAGGCCGCGAGACTGGTAACCAGGTTCATCGGCGAGTTTAGGCTTGATCCCATAACCAGATGGGGGCGCAAGACCGTCCAGCTGGCTCCGTTTTTATCAGCCCATTCAGCCACAATGTCTTCCTGCTGGTGGTAGTGGATCGGCGCAATGAGACGTGGCTCGGTCTCCTTGGCCGGAGCGTTGAACGCCCCAAGACTGAAGCCATACGACTTGGCTCCGCCGGCGAGCATGATGCGCTGAAGAGGAACATTGCGGGCGGCAAGAGCTTCGAGCGTGTTTTTCAACATTCTGGCATTGGGCTCAACTGTTTCAGCCATCGTGGGTTTTTCGACGTAGGCGGCGAAGACCAGATCGGTCACTTTATCCAGAGATGAAAAGACTTTCGCCGTGCCCTCGCGGTCCATGAGATCGACGCTGATGTGAGACGGTGCGCCCTGCGCGCGATGGGTGGGCCGGGGGCGGCGCGCAGCTGTGGTGATCCCCCATTTTGGGTCCTCTGCGACGGCGTCGATAACACCTGTACCAAGGACCCCGTACGGTCCAACAAGCAGGATCTGGCGTTCCGTGACGGGTGTTTCAGAAGGGGCGGACATGACAGTTCACCTTTAAAATCAAACCGAGAAAGTCTTTCCGAACATGGGACCGCCGCTTTTGGATTGCTCCTCTGTGGCCTCATCCTGAATGACGTCCCAATGCTCGACAAGGATTCCGTTTTGAATGCGCACAATATCTGCGGCAATCCAATTCACAGGAGCACCTAAACCGCTGAAATCGCCCATGCACGATCACGAAGGCTCTCTCGGCCACGATCGTTCCCGGTTCGTACTTCAAAGTCGGCGGCAGGCTCTTGATGAGGTTGAATAGCCCGTCGCGACCAGGTTCGATATGAGCGCTGTGCTGAATGTAGTTGGGTGACCAGTAGCGCTCGGCCGCGGCATAGTCCCGCTTGTTGAAAAGTGTGTCGAAGGCCTTAAGGACAAGCTCTTTGTTCTTCTCTTCAATCGTCTAATTCATTGTTATCCTCCTTGCCGAACGGGTGTGCCACGCACGTGAGGGTCTATCGGGCCGTTTTGCCACCGTCGACAAGGTAGGAAGCTCCAGTAATGAAGGAGGCTTTGTCGGAGGAAACAAAAACGATAGCTTGAGCAATCTCTTCGGGTTTACCAGCGCGCTTTAGCGGCACGGTCGAAACCAAACCAGCCTTTCTTTCGTCGGTTTTCGCGAAGCGATTCAGCATTGCTGTTTCGATTGGTCCAGGGGCGATGACATTCACCCGCACGCCCGTCCCGGCCGCTTCCAGCGCCGCCGACTTCGTGAGTCCCTCCACCGCATGCTTGCTGGCGGAATAGACAGAAGCCCCAGGCGCGCCGGTATGCCCAAATGTGGAGGATATGTTCACGATGCTGCCGTTTTTTTGTGGCAGCATCACGCGAAGTTCGTGCTTCATGCTCAACAACGTGCCGAGCACGTTGGTATCGAACGTTGCCGCGTAGCTATCCGCAGTTTGCTCCGTAATAGGGCCCGGCACGCCTTCCGTACCGGCAGTGTTTACAGCGACATCCAGACGGCCAAATCGTTCCACGGTCTTATCGATCAAGTTGCGTACGTCATCTTCGCGGCGCACATCGGCGTGGATAAACTCTGCTTCCGCACCCGCCTTGCGGATTTCACTGACCAGCTTTTGGCCTTCTTCGTCGCGGCGACCGGAAACAACAACCTGAGCTCCCTCCTGGGCAAACGCGAGGGCCGTCGCCCGTCCGATGCCTGTCAGTCCTCCTGTAATCAAGACAACCCGGGTGTCCATTCAATTTCTCCTTGAACGTTTTGTGCCGGAGCTCAACCGTTCAAAAACAGAGTCGCGTGTTCAACGAAGAGCTCCGGGTACATGGTGGTGCGCGCCGTGATTGGAGTCGGGGTAGATGATCAGCTGCGCATACGGCATGTTCTGCTGCATGATGAAAGAGTTCACCGTGGGCATGATCACGTCGTTACTGCCGTTCACGACGAGTGTTGGCTGCTTGATCGTCTTCAGATAGTCGTAGGACCCCTTTTGCTGGACGCCCCATTTGCCCATCGCTTCGACCTGGGCGGGCGACACCTTGTCGTTCACCTCGGGATCGCGGCCCTCTTGCCGAAGATGCGTGCGCTTCAGGAACTCCCGTCCCGCCGCCTGGCCCGCTGCGGACGGACTGAATTTGACCGCGAGCCAGACATTCTCGGGCGGATCGTAGGTGGCACCAAAGAGCCGCCCTGCAGCCTGGGTCAGCAACTCCATTCCCTGACCGCCGCGCGGACCTGTGCCATCGACGATCAACCTGCGAACGAGATCGGGCGCCTGCAAAGTGATTTCCTGCACGACCATGCCGCCGATCGAGAAGCCAAATAGGTCAACTTGCTTCAGGCCCAGCGCCTTGATGAAGGCGATGGCGTTAGCGCCCATCCGCTCGAACGTCGTCGGGACCTCGCCGGAGCTGCTGGAGACGCCCGCGTTGTTGAACAGGATCACCTCACGGTCGCGAGCGAGGCCATCCGTCACCGTGGGTCCCAATAATCCATGGTGCCGATGTAGTGCTGGTTGAAGACGAGCGGCACACCGCCGGTATTGCCGAATCGGCGATAGGCGAAGCGGATTCCGTTGGCCTCTACGAACTGTGTCGGCGCGGTCTGGTGGGTATGAATCATTATGGTCGCTCCCTTTATCATTTAGTCGGCACCGCATCGGACACGAGCGCTAGAGCTGCTCTCGCGCAGTCGATGTCGTTCTGCACCGTGGGCGCCCCGCTCAGCCCGATCGCCCCGACAATTTCTCCGTTCACCTTAATGGGAAACCCTCCACCCCACGCCGCCATACGCGCAAGCGTGGGGATGCCGGCCAAAAGCGACGGGTCGCTCTGGATAAAGTTGAAAAAGTCCTGCGTGGAGACGCCGAACAGAGCCGTGTATGCCTTATTCTGGGCCATCTCAATGGAAAGGATCGGGGCGCCATCCATCCGGCTAAAGGCCTTGAGATTGCCGCCGTCGTCGAGAATCGCTACGTTCTCGCTAACGCCAAGTTCTCTGGCTTTCGCCACCGCTGCATCTACCATTTTCTGTGCTAGCTCATAAGAGATGCTGTGTTTCTTCACCACATTAGCCATTCGTCAGCTTCCTCCACTTGATATATGCGTGTCTTCGGACCTGCCTGTTCACTTCAATGCCTCCATTCGCAACGTGACTTCGAGGGGGTTGCTTCAGGCGTTCATTCCGCCATCCACGGTAAGATTCGCCCCGGTAATGTACGAGGACTCCGGACCGGCGACGAACGCCACCATCGCGGCGATTTCATCGACGTGCCCGTAGCGGTCGAGCGCTGTGGCGGCCTTCTGCGGCACCGCCCAATCACCCGAGGCGGGATTCAAATCCGTATCGATCGGACCCGGCTGCACGTTGTTGACCGTGATGCCCCGGCCCCCGATCTCTCTGGCCAGCGCCTGAGTGAACATCTTGACGGCCCCCTTCGTGCCCGCGTATGGCACAAGCCCGGGCGCCGCGACACGTTCGCCGACGGCCGAACCGATCGTGATGACGCGACCGCCGCTCTTCATGTGCTTCAGCGCCGCCTGAGTCGCGACGTACACGCCACGGACATTGATGTCGAGCACACGATCCATCTCCTCCAGCGTCGCCTCTTCGAACGGTTTCGGAATGGCCGTGCCGGCATTGTTCACCAGCACATCCAGTCGACCGAAGGTGGCAAACGTCTTTTCGACCGCGGCTTTAACGGCTTCGGCATCGGCGGCGTCCGCCTGAATTGCGATCGCCTTTCGGCCTGCGCGTTCAATCTCCTTGACGACTGACGCGGCCGCATCGGCACCTTTCGTGTAGGTGATGGCTACGTCAGCTCCGTCCGCTGCCAGACGCTTGGCGATTGCGGCACCAATGCCGCGCGAGCCGCCCGTAACGAGTGCAATCCTTCCTTCCAATTTCTCTGACATGTGACTGCTCCTTGAATTAGACGTATGCTCATCAGGCATGAGCCGAAATCTCATTGCTCGCTCAACGAATCCCAATCACCTCGTTAGATTAGAATGTTAGCCGTTAGTCGCAGCTTGGAGCATACCTTGTTAGGATGGGAGGGATGCTCTACAAGCATGGGAGTGGGGAATGGAATTACGACATCTACGCTACTTCATCGCGGTTGCCGAAGCCGGAAGTCTGACGGTGGCAGCACAGCAAACGCTGCACACGTCGCAACCTTCGTTGAGTAGGCAAATTCGGGATCTTGAGGACGAGGTAGGCGCGCAACTCCTGACGCGCCGCGCTCGCGGTATCGAACTGACAGCCGCAGGTCGAGCGTTTCTCGAACACGCCCGCTCGGCGCTATCGCAGGTTGAAGCGGCAACCGGAGCTGCTCGCCGAGTCGCTCATCCCGCCAAACCATGCTTCTCGATAGGCTTTCTCACCGGACACGAACTGACGTGGATGCCCGAAGCGTTGCGGATCTTGCGCGACGAACTGCCCAACATCGACGTGATGATATCGAGTCAATACTCGCCGCAGCTCGCCGATGCCATTTTGAAGGGAACCGTCTATGCGGGTTTTCTTCGGCGGGAAAAAGGCGTGCCAGAGTTGGCGTTCCGTCCTCTCGTCAAGGAGCCCTTGGTGGTGGTTTTGCCGAGTGACCACCGTCTCGGCTGAGCGGAAAGCCATCAGTCCTGGGGATCTAGTGGGCGAGACATTCGTGGGCGTGTCGCACACGGCTCCTGTACTGCGTGCGGTCATCGACGATTATTTCAAGTGGTCTGGAATTAATATCACGCCAGATCACGAGACGGAGCACGTCGTCATGGGAGTGTCCTTAATAGCGTCGACGGGCGGCGTAGGGCTGTTACCTGCTTACGCCAAGAACTTTCTCACTCGGTCTGTAACGAGCCGTCCTCTCAAGGGAAATACGCCGACTGTCGAGCTTGTCCTCGGCTACAAAAAGTCGAACGCTTTCCAATCCTAAAACTTTTGCTTTCGAGATTGGACGAGTTGGCCGCTCGTGTCTCGAAGAAGGCACATTAAATCGTTCGTACGTAGAACGGTTGGGTCAGGTGTGCCGCAACTCGCCTTCCGAAGTTTTGTTCGAATAATGGACT
>CAVPFR010000017.1:0-32506 GCA_963703785.1 uncultured Acidobacteriota bacterium
GTTCTCGTCCCAAACGTGCCGTCGCCGTTTCCAAGAAGAACGAGCACCTGTCCATCCGTTTGGTCGAGAACCGCAAGGTCCGGTATCCCGTCGTTGTTGAAATCGGCGCTGATCATCGCCACCGGGCTTTTTACGTCTGTAATGGTCGTACCCGCCGTAAAAGTTCCATCGCCGTTGCCGAGCAAAATCGAAATGGTGTTGTCCGTGAAATTGGCGACGGCGAGATCGGGTTTTTCGTCCTGATTGAAGTCGGCGGTGGCAATGGCAGTCGGACCTATGCCGGTGGCGATTGTCGTCTGCGGCTGGAAGGTTCCGTCGCCATTGCCGAGCAGCAGGGAGACCGTGCTGTCGCCCTCATTAGTAACGGCCAAATCGAGGTTCCCACTACCGTTGAAATGGGCTACAGCGATAGAGCTTGGAGTATGCCCGACGGGGTAATCCGTTCGCGGGAAGCTGACTGCTCCCGTAAGACTGGCGGCGGAAAGCTGCGAAGTTGGCGTGGCAAGGCTCGCGGACAGCAGAGCCAGAGTAATAGGGTAATGCTCGCCGACGAAAAACGTGGCTGGCCGCCCGTCCTCGACGCGTAACAAGACGCGTTGGGCGCGCTGCACCATACTCAAAGTTTTGGCGAACGTCGCGCTCGCGCCCGGCAGGGTGGCGAGGAAAAGCGTGTCCCCGCCTCCGAAGGCGATCAGCGGTGGAATAACTTGCGGCAACGCCGCCCGATGAGGCTAGAGGATTTTGCGATCCGAATATGCTCTGAAGCGCCTGAAGAAGGGTTCCTGAACTCTGCGCTTGCTGTAGCTGGCTGAGAATGCCCGTGCTCAGAGAGAACGTCTTGCCGCTGGTGGGCGGCGTGATGCCGAGATTCAGCTCGGCGTTGCGATCCATTTCGAGGAGATCGATTTCCAGAAGAAATTCGCCCGGTGTTTGCTGCACGTCCTTGAGAATGGCCTGGGCCAGCGCGACATTTTGCGGAGTATCGCGCACGGTGATGCTGTGGGTCTTGAAGTCAAGTTCGGTGCGGCGCAGGCCGACGATGTCCCGCACCATTCGCATGGCTTCGGTCATCTCATCGTTGGTTTCCGAAGCCGGCAGGAGGATTGTTTTCTTGATTTCGGGATCGTAATCGCGCCGCTTGTTCAGCGTGTCGGCGGCGACAAAAAACGTCTTCGAGTCCACGCCAAACCAAAACGTGTTGGTTTCTTCGCCGAGGAGACGCATGGCCGTATCGAAATCGACGCCAGAGACGCGAAATCGGATTTGCCGGTCCTGAAGCTCCGGATCGAACGCCGGCGTAACTCCGAATTGCCGAGCGACTTCCTCGTAGGCGCCGCGTGTCGGTCCTTCGAAGTTGAAATCGCGGGTGCCGGCGCCGGGATTTATCTTGGGAAGACTTGCTGCGAGACCTTCGCCCAGAGATCCTTGCAGTGGCATTGCGGAAGCTTGTTCTTGCTCAATTTGCCGCAGGCGTTCCTGGGCCACGCTATTCGTTGGATCGAGTTCAATGGCCGATTGCAAGATGGCACGTGCGAGGGTGAAATTACCGCCGAGAACTTGCTTTTCGGCCTCTTCAGTGCGCTCCTGCGCGAGCGTCAAACGGGCGAACTCGGCACGTGCCCGAATCGTCTGATCGCTGGGAGAAAGCGTTGCGGCTTGGCCGTACGCCTGGAAGGCGGTCTCCCAATTGCCCTCGGCCTCGGCACGCAGTCCTTCGGCATAGGCCTTCTGGGCGTCGCTCGCACGAGGAGTTGTTACGGCGGAAGGCGGTCCTCCCGGCGCCGCGCTCAGCGATTGTGCGCGGAGCGGGAGATGTACTAGGACGGCAAGGGCGGCGAGCGCGGCAATGGAAATGGGCGCGCCTCGGCGCATAAATCGGAAACGTAACATACCGAGATATTGTACCGACGTGAAGGAGCGAACGCAGGTTAAAATGCCTTGACTGTGGAGCTTAAAGGCAATAGACTGTGTTTTCAAGTTGCAACTGAATTGCAACTGGGACTTACCTTTGATCTCATCCTTCCTGATTGCTCTGCGCGAGGGCGCTGAGGCTGCTCTCGTTGTCGGCATCGTACTCGTCTATTTGGACCGCACCGGACGTTCGCGATTGGCCCGTTTTGTTTGGGCAGGGGTGGCCTTAGCGGCTGCTTTGAGCCTCGCGGCGGCTGTCGCCCTGGAACGCTGGCAGATCAGCGAAGACGGATTTGAAGGTCTTCTGATGCTGCTGGCGGCGGTTTTCGTTGTCACCATGATCGTCTGGATGAACCAGACGGCGCGCCACCTTCGAAAGACGATCGAGCAGCGGGTGGAGTCTTTTGCTCAGAAGTCGGACTTAGCCGCCGGGCTAGGCCTCGGCACTTTTGTTTTTCTGATGGTGCTGCGTGAGGGCGCCGAGCTGGCGCTGATTCTCCGCGCGGTGGAACTCTCGACCGAAGGGCTTGGGATATGGATCGGCACCGGGCTTGGCCTGGCCCTGGCGATCGCCGTGGGCTTCTTTTTCTTTGAAGGTACCCTGAAGATTCCCCTGGGCCGCTTTTTTTCGGTAACCAGTGCGATCCTGGTGATTGTAGCCTTGCAGTTGGCGCTGACGGGCGTGCACGAATTGAGCGAAGGGATGTGGATTCCCTCGGGCAAGCGCGAAATGGCACTCGTCGGGCCCATTGTGCGAAACGAGTATTTCTTCTTTGTCGTGATTTTGGGAGCGGCGGCTTTGCTGATTTTTCGCGAGTGGCGCTCGATGCGGCTCGCGGCCGCTCCTGAAGCAGCAAATGATGCGGACCGCCGCCGGATTCGATGGGAGCGGCGTACTCAGAGCCGCTGGATGTTCACGGCCGCCGTGGTCTTCGTCGTGGTGATCCTCACGCTGACGGCCGATTTCGTCTACGCCCGGGTATCGGCAGCGCCCCCGTCGGCTCAGACCGCGGCAGCGCAAAATGGCGTAGTGCACATACCGACGGCGCAGGTGAACGACGGCAGTTTGCACTTCTTCACCGTGGACGCAAACAATACTTCCTTGCGCTTTATTGTCATACGCAAACCCGACGGAACTTGGGGAACCGCGCTCGATGCCTGCATGATTTGCGGATGGGCAGGTTACCGGCAGAGCGGCTCGGACATGGTGTGCCGAAACTGCGCCTCGGCAATCTACATACCCAGTATCGGGCAACCGGGCGGCTGTAATCCGGTGGCTATCCCGGCGCACGTCGACGGCGGCGACCTGGTAATCGATGTTTCCGCCATCACCGACGCGGCGCGCAAAGTTCCTCAGTAGGCGGCCCATTGTTTGCCAGAATCATCAAAGATTCTTTCGCGCGGCAGCCGCGGCGCAAGTTGCTCACCATGGTCGCGCTTGCTTTAGGGACCGCCATCGCCACGGCGACTCTAAGCGTTGCCCTGGACATTGGCGACCGCCTGGGGCGAGAGTTTCGCAGCCTGGGTGCCAACCTCTTGGTAACTCCCGAAACGGACACTCTTCCTCTGGAAATTGGAGGCGTCGATTATCGGCCCGTTGATTCCGGCGTCTTTTTGTCCGAAGCGGAACTGGGAAAGTTAAAGACCATCTTCTGGCGCAACAACGTGATTGGTTTCGCTCCTTTTCTGGATGTGCCCATCGCCGTGAGCAACACGAGCTCATCCACGAGCGACGTTCCGTTACGGACGATCTTAATTGGAACCTGGTATCGCCACGACGTTACCGTCCCGAACGGCGGGGGCATTTTCACAACCGGAGTGTCCTCGACCGATCCAGGATGGCAGGTCGAAGGACGCTGGTTTACAGATCACTCCGCTGAGGCAGTTATGGGTGTAAGCCTCGCGCATCGCGCTGGCGTTCATGCCGGCCAAACACTTGAGATCCGTTCGGGCGAGGCGCGGGCGCACCTCGCGATTACGGGAATCATCTCGACTGGCGGACAAGAGGATGACGCGATTCTCGCCCCCCTCGAAGTCGCGCAGCAACTTTCCGGAAAACCAGGGGGGTATCGGCGCCTGTTGGTGAGTGCGCTGACCAAACCGGAAGACTCTTTCTCGGAGCGCGATCCGAAGTCGATGGCTCCCGAGGAATTCGAGCGCTGGTACTGTTCGCCATATATTTCGTCGATTTCGCGGCAGATTCAGGAGCAACTACCCGGCGTAAGCGTGCGGCCGATACGCCAGATCGCTGAGGGCGAGGGCCAAATCCTTTCTCGCGTGCAAGCGCTAATGTGGCTGGTGACGTTTGCGGCTTTACTGGCGGCAGCGCTGGCGGTCGCGGCGACGGCAGGTACGACGGTGCTCGAAAGGACCACTGAAGTCGCGTTGATGAAGGCATTGGGAGCGCGCCGAAGATTGTTAGGCGCAGTATTTCTGGGTGAACAGTGGTTCATGGCAATCATTGGGGGAGTGATCGGCTACGCAGGAGGGCTGGCGCTCGCGCATGAACTCGGGCAGCGTGTTTTTGGAGTTTCGCCGAGCACAAGACTTATCCTGCTTCCCGTGGTTCTGGGGGTTACGGCCGGGGTGGCCACAGTAGGAAGCCTTCTTTCGCTGAGAAAGGTATTGGGGTTGGATCCTGCACCCGTGCTGCGCGGCGAATAACTCCGCCCCGGGCGCCGTGGCTACTGCAGACACATAAGAAAACAATGTTTTGGCGAATACTTTGGCGATTGCTCTATGCGAGCCGGGGACGGCTTGCCTTGGCCTTGATTGCAGTTATCAGTGGTGCAGCCGTTTGCGCCGCGCTACTGAACTTAGATCTGGACGCCACCGACAAATTCACACGAGAATTTCGCGTATTCGGCGCGAACGTTGTCGTATCAGCGGCCCAAACGGGCGATGCCGCGGGAACGATGGATGTGGGCGAGATCGAACGGATCCAGCAGTTGCGATCTCCGCAAATCGTGGGCATTGCGCCCTATCTTTATCTTTCGGCGGAGGCCGAAGCCGGGGAGAACAAGGCAGCGGTGATCGTTACGGGTACGTGGTTCGACGCAGCCGAGCGGATGAATTCATCGTGGAAAGTCGATGGCAATTGGGTTAGCGGCCGCGAGAACCGCACCGATTGTATGATCGGAGAGCAGGCTGCGGCACGCCTTGGATTGGTTCCCGGCCACAGCGTGAAAGTGCAATACGCCGGGCGTGAAGCTGTGCTTCGGGTCGTGGGCGTCATCGCCGCTGGCACTTCGGAGGACAGCCAAATCTTCATTGCCCTGCCTTTGGCGGAGGAATTGGGCCTTTTGGGCGCACGCGCCAGTCTCGTGCAGATCAGTGTTCGCGGATCGGCGCCTGAGGTAGAAAACGTCATCCGTCGTCTCTCCCTTGCTTTGCCGGGACTCCAGGTACGGCCTCTGCATCAACTCGCCGAAGCCGAGGGCCGCCTGCTCGAGCGCATTCGTGTACTGCTTTTCGCGACAGTTGTTTTGATTCTGGCGCTCACGTCTTTGGGCGTTCTCGCCGCCATGGCGGGACTGGCTCTCGAACGCCGCGGCGACGTCGGCCTTATGAAAGCTCTCGGCGGCTCGGTACGGGTGATCATGCGGTTTTTCATGGCCGAGGCCACCGCGATAGGTTTTGTGGGCGGAACCATAGGATTCGCTATCGGAATGCTTCTCTCGCAGTGGATTGGCCAACGAGTGTTCTCGGTATCAATAACGCCGCACCTGATCGTTTTGCCCGCCACGCTTGCATTGATGGTCCTTGTGTCACTTGCGGGCGCCCTTCCCCTGCGGCTGCTGGGCCGCGTGCGGCCGTCGGAGATTTTACGGGGCGAATGATGCCGGTCTTGGTTCAGGTGGAGGACATTTCAAAGACTTACGCAGGGTTGCGTGCGCTCGATGGCGTTAGCTTCGAGGTGCTTTCCGGCGAATGGATCGCCATTATGGGACCCTCCGGCTCAGGCAAGACCACGCTGATCAATATTCTTGGCGGGCTGGATCGCCCGACGAGCGGATGCGCGATTGTGGATAGCGTTGATGTGGGGACGCTAGGCGAACGCGAACTGACGCGATACCGCGCGGAAAAGATCGGTTTCGTTTTCCAGCAATTTCACCTCGTACCCTATCTTTCCGCACTCGAAAACGTCATGCTCGCCCAATACTTCCACAGCATAGCGGACGAGAGCGAAGCGACGGTTGCTCTCAAACGCGTAGGACTCAGCGGACGGCTGAACCATTTGCCCAGCCAGCTTTCCGGAGGGGAACAACAGCGGGTCGCGCTCGCGCGGGCTCTTATTAATCATCCCAAGCTCATATTGGCGGACGAGCCGACTGGAAACCTTGACGAGGCCAACGAACGTATCGTGCTCGAGCTGCTGCAGGAACTGCACCACGCCGGGCACACGATCCTCCTGGTCACACATTCGCCTGAGATCGGCCGCATGGCCGATCGCAGGATCGAGCTGGCGCACGGGCATCTGATGCAAATCGTCGTGAATGCGACTTGAGATTCGAGCCCTTCAAGCAAGAGACGGCCGGCCAGCAATAAGCTACGATATTAAATATAGCCATGCCGATTCCCTTGGACACTCGCAAGAAACCTGCCGACGTGAAGGTGCGTATCTCCACTGGCGCGGGAGTCGACGTCGTTTGGGCGGACCAACACGGCAGCCATTACGATTTCGCCTATCTCAGGGAGCAATGCCCATGCGCGATGTGCGATGACGAAAGGCGAAAAAAGGACGAGATGAAAGTGCATGCCGGCAGCGGGCAGATCTCTGGATTGGGCGCCGCGTTGCCGATGTTCAAACCGCGTCCCACCGCTCGCGCCGCAAAGCCCGTTGGAAACTACGCGCTCCAGATCGATTTCTCAGACGGCCACTCGACGGGAATTTACAGTTACGATTACCTGCGAACGATCTGCCCGTGCGAGGAGTGTGCCAAAGCGTTTCGCTCCTACGGAATCTGAGCGCACCTCCGCGCAACCAGAAGCGACTTTTACGCCGAACCAGCCATAATCGCGGCGGAGACGAGACCCTTGAGCACGAAGATGCTTCCCGTAGCCAATAACATCCACCCGGCCCATTGGAACGGTGCCCATGCCAGAGAAAGCATGATTAGGCCAGCGAGGATAAGCGATCCACCGGCGATTTTGGTCACCAGCCGATCCGCATTATCCACGCTTCGGCGCGCGCGGCGCCACGTCCCCACGCCCCAAAGGATCAGCACTGCCGACAGCGCGATCCAGCCTGGCTGCCGGGCGTTGACTAAATAGGGACGGGTGAGCGCAAACAGAGCCAGCAAGGCACCCGCGAGCATGAAGACGAACTCGTTGACTACACGAAAGAGGTGGCTTGGGCTGGCCATGCCGCCTCACACGCGTTCGATGCGCAGGTGTTGCAGAATCACAGGCGTCCGTGGACGATCTTGCGAGTCGCGCGGCAGCTTGGAAATTTTGTCCGCGACCTCCTGGCCCTCCACAACTTCGCCAAAAATAGTGTGACGGCGATCCAGCCAGGGCGTCGCCGCCACGGTAATAAAAAACTGGCTGCCATTGGTATTCGGTCCGGAATTTGCCATGGAGAGCTTTCCAGTGGCGGAGTGCTTCAACGAGGGATGAAATTCATCCCCGAACTTGTATCCGGGGCCGCCAGTGCCGGTGCCCAGCGGACATCCCCCCTGAATCATGAAGTCGGGAATGACGCGGTGAAAGCTGAGTCCATCGTAAAAGGGACGCTTTGTTTTCTGATTTGTTTTTGGGTCCGCGAACTCCTTGGTCCCCTCTGCGAGGCCAACAAAATTGGCAACCGTTTGAGGCGCCTCCTTCTCAAACAGCCGGCAGACGATGTTTCCTTGTGAAGTTTCAAAAACGGCGTAGGTTCCGGGCTCTCTTGTCAACTTTCCCCCTAGAAGGCCTTTTTGAGTAAAGGCCCGAAGATTATGGCTTAATCGCAATTACAAGGCTACAAAGCCTCGCAAATCGCAAGCGTCTTCTTTAGCGCACCCTTTGGATGCGAAGGCGCTCACATCCGAACCGGCTAGCATTCGCCGCTTCCATCGGGGATGTTACACTACAACGCTTTCTAGTGGGCCGCTCGCGAATGCCATACGCGGCCCGCGAAGACATCCAGGAGGAGTTCTGTGCATAAGGTGGCGATTATCGGTAGCGGGTGCGCTGGGCTGACTGCGGCGATCTATGCCGCGCGCGCCAATCTGAAGCCGCTGGTTATCGATGGTTTTGAACCGGGCGGCCAGCTCACTTTGACCACCATGGTCGAGAATTTCCCCGGATTTCCCCAAGGCATCCTCGGCCCGGAGTTAATCGAACACATGCGCACGCAGGCCCAGCGTTTCGGGGCGGAGTTTTACGCCGGCGCGGTCAGTGCTGTCGATTTCAGCCGCCGGCCATTTCAGATTACTGTCGCGAAGGAAGTTTTTCCGGCCAAAACCGTAATCATCGCCGCAGGCGCTTCGGCCCGGATGCTGGGGCTGGAATCCGAGCGCCACCTCATCGGCCATGGCGTGTCTACCTGTGCCACTTGCGACGGATTTTTCTTTCGGGGTAAAGAGATCGCCGTGGTGGGCGGAGGCGATACGGCCATGGAAGAGGCCATGTTCCTGACGCGCTTCGCCAGCCGCGTTCATCTGCTTCATCGACGCCGCGAATTCCGCGCCAGCAAAATCATGCTCGAGCGGGCCCGCGCGAATGAGAAGATCCACTTCATCACGCCCGTGGCAGTCGAACACATCTCGGATATGAGCAAAAATTCGGTGGAGACCGTGCTGCTTCGAAATGTGGAGACCGGGGAAACCTCGGAATTAGCGGTGGAAGGGATTTTCGTGGCTATCGGACACGAACCAAATACAAAAAGTCTTTCAGTCCATTCTCAATATGGACGAGAACGGCTATCTGCTGACGCACAACGGCAGCAAAACCAACGTAGACGGAATTTTCGCGGCCGGCGATGTGCAGGACCATCGCTATAGGCAGGCCGTCACGGCTGCCGGCTCGGGCTGCATGGCGGCTATGGATGCGGAGAAATTTCTCGAAGCCGAGGGCCATTAAGCTGCCACTAAGCCGGAAGACAAACCGCGCATCTCAGTTTGGATCCGACAAGTCTCTCCATCTCTACGAAAATTGTGAATGGCGTGGTAAGGTTGGAGGCGCAGAATATGGGCCGAGCAAACTTCCAAGGCTCGGCTCGTTCCACTCAGTCGGGGCGTAGCGCAGCCTGGTAGCGCACCTGGTTCGGGACCAGGGGGTCGGAGGTTCAAATCCTCTCGCCCCGACCATTCTTTTCCACGAGTTACGTCTTTCTCCAGTCGGCCTGAGGGTGCGATTCTGACGTTTTTATGATGGCTAACCACCCTCCTCGTTCCAATTTTGAGAGATCGGTCAGCTTACAGCGAGCATCCAATCAATTGAGGGATCCGGCCCGTGAGTCGCCTGTTCTCAATTCTCTTTGTCTTTTTCAGCTTGGTAGTTGCCGTCCGCGAGATCCCAGAATTGAATAATCTGGCGGATGACCCATCGAATGATGGAGAGGTGTTTGCCTGGCAACGCCAAACGCCAGTATCTACCCTACATGATGTTAATAAACCAAGGAAAGAAGATCCCCACCAGACCCAATCACCTTCGCTCGCGCTGAAAACCTCACTCGCCTTTTGGCTGTTTCCGCAGAGATGGGCCCGGGCCTAGGCCCCGATATTCTGCTTCTCGTTAGCTGCCTGCGAACATAAAACAGTCATAAATCCGCTCACGATGACTTTGTGTGAAAGGCAAGCGGCGGTCGGCTTGCCCATAGCTACAGGAGATCAAGAAAAAAGAATAAGGAGTACCGTATGAAACTCATCGAGATCGTACCTGCTTGGTCGAGGATTTTGCATGGGCACAGACCTTTTCTGTCGCTTGAAATCACGCGCGACTGCCCTCTGCATTGCCCCGGTTGTTACGCGTATGAACCAGACCATCTCGGAACAGGCTCTACCTTGCGCCAACTAGCGGATTTCAGGGGTGAGGCCCTAATCACAGGGGTTTTGAGTCTGGTCAGGCGTTTACGACCATTGCACCTCTCTATCGTCGGGGGAGAGCCCTTGATCCGTTATCGCGAACTAGGGACTTGCTGCCTAAACTTGCGCAACTCGGAGTCGAAGTACAGCTCGTCACCAGCGCAGTTCGCGTGATCCCCGACGAGTGGAGCGCGTTCCCGAATCTTCACTTAGTCGTATCCGTCGATGGCCTGGCGCCTGAACACGACAAGCGGCGCTCTCCTGCGACTTACGCCCAGATTATTAAGAATATTGCAGGGCAGCATGTAATCGTGCACTGCACCATAACCCGAGCGATGCTCTGCCGTTCCGATTATCTTGCAGATTTCGCCAGCTTTTGGTCTCAGCGCGATGAGGTTCGAAAGATATGGTTCAGTCTCTATACTCCCCAGAAGGGAGACGCCAGCTCGGAGCGCTTGCGGCCACAGGATCGCTTGGCAGCGCTCGAGGAGTTAGCCGGCGTGCGTCGTACTTTTCCGAAAGTCTATTTGCCAGACGTGGTGTTGAAGGGCTATTACGCTCCCCCTAATTCGCCTCGGGAATGCATATTCGCGCAGACCACAAATTGCATCTCCGCCGATTTAACGACTCGCATCGCGCCCTGCCAATTTGGTGGCCGCCCGGTCTGTTCGGAGTGCGGCTGTATCGCTTCGGCTGGGCTTGCCGCTATCGGCAGGTACAAACTCGGCGGATTCCTGCCGGTCTCGAGCATTTTCTCGCTCTCAAAAAGGATAGGCGACCGCTATCACCAACGCTCTCGAAGTGGGAGCGACAATTCCAGTCCGAGGTTCTAGCGGGGCTGAGTAACTGTGTCCAGCAGCGCCGGTTCACCACGCTTCACCACAGCTACTGCTCTCTTTAGAGCCTGGCCCAGGTCCTTGGGATCGGTAATCGGTCCCTCCGCATACCAACCCATGCCCTGCGCGACTTTCGCATAATCGATATTGGGATCCACCAGAGTCGTCCCGATCCCGGCGTTTTCGATTCCGCGCTGATGCCGATTAGCCATGCGCTGGATGTGCATCACTTCCTGATGATAGGCGCGGTTATTGCGCATGACGGCGAGAAGCGGGATGCGATGGTGCGCGGCGGTCCAGAGCACTCCATTGGCGTACATCAGATCGCCATCGGTCTGAAGATGGACATACAACCGCCCGCTCTTTCGATGAGCGAGGGCCGCGCCCACAGCCGCAGGCGATGCGAATCCCACTCCGCCGGCGCTGCCCCCTCGGGTACGCTGATAGAACTTGTCGTAATTCCACTCCGCACCGCCCAAGCCGCCGGCCCACTCTTCGTTCTTCACCGCCTCCCACACTTCGGCCGAGAGCCGCGCCGTGCTGATCGGGCTGGCATCCCAACCGTAAGTGGCGTCGAGGCGGGCGCGCTCCAAAGCCTTTTGGCGGGCCGCCGCGAGCTTGGTCCCGCGATCCTGAAACGCCCGCCTCCGATCATCCGTGGTCAAGCGTTTAACCGCCTCAGTCAATGCGGGAAGAGTGGCTTCCGAATCGGCGGCCATGGCGATATCCACTTCCTGGAAGCGCTGAAAATCCTGGTAATTGCTCTTAATGTAGAGATCGCGCGTATTAATGCTGATCAGCTTGGCGTTGCCGCGGACAATGGATTCAGAGCTGCGATGCAATTGATCGCGGAAGGTGTGCAGCGTGCCCCAGAATTGATCGACCTCCATCCCCAGAATCACATCCGCACTCGATAGTAATCCGTGGCCGCCGAGCGATTGATTCAGCGGGTGACGCGAAAGCAGGTTACCGCCCTGGTCGATCACGGGCACCTGAAGCGCTTCGGCAAATTCGATAAAGTGCTGCATTCCGGCTTCCGAATGCACGACGTGTCCGGCGACGACGACCGGATTTTCTGCTGCCACCAGGAGCTTGGCTACTGCCTCAACCGTGCCGTAGTCTCCGGCGGGCGGGGAGTCCAGAGCGAGCTTCGGTATGTGGAATCTGGCGTCCTTGCCGATAGGTGCTTCTTGTAATTGGCTATCAAGCACGATGACAACCGGTTCCCTGGGAGGAGTCATCGCGATTCGATACGCACGCACAGCGGACTCAGCGAAATGCGGCAGCGAGACAGGGAGGTCGTCCCACTTGGTATAGTCGCGAACCATCGCTACGGCGTCCTGGGCACTGTGACTCCATTCCGCTCCTGGCCGCCTCTCTGTGGCGTCCAGGGTATTCCCCAGCAGGATAAACACGGGCGCCATCCCCGCCCATGCGTTGTAAATACCCATAGCCGCATGCTGTAAGCCCACGGTGCTATGCGCTAGGACCAGCATCGGCTTGCCTTCGACTTGCGAATAACCGTGAGCCAGCGCGACCGAGGATTCCTCGTGGCAGCAAGTGATGAACTCAGGATTCTTGTTGCCACCATAGTTGATCAGCGATTCGTGAATGCCGCGAAAGCTCGAACCCGGGTTCGCTGCAACGTATTCAAAGCCGAGTGACTTTATTACATCCACCATAAAGTCCGAACCCGAACGCTCCACGGTCAAGACACTGATCTCGCTAGGAGGATCTGCTTCAGGCGGCGGCACTGCCGGAACCGACGGCGCTCGTGCCACCAACGATTGCTGCGCTCGGACAGTCTCATTGCTCGCCACCAAAGTGGCCACGCCGCCAAGGGCCGCGCCTTTTAGAAACTTGCGACGGCCGACTGAAGTCTTGCCGGATTTCCTCATGTGATTTCTCCTCTCGGGAGCGAAAGCCATTTTGGCTTCCGCGTCTCGAATGCCTTCGCTCGAATTCGTACGCCGAACGAACAACCAGGTCCAGCAGCGCGAACTTCCCGCCAAGGCCTGTAAAAAGCGATAGATTGCTAGAAAATCAGCTTCAAACTCAACTGCGCTGCACGAGCGCTCCCGGACCCAATCAAGGGATTGTGATTGATCACGTCGGGAGTTCCCAATGATTCGCCAAATGTCGCAGGCGTCGTTAGTACGTTGTTGGCGGCACCATATTGGGTGATGTTCAAGATGTTAAATGCTTCGATACGAAACTGGGCTGTGAGCCGCTCTTTAAACTTCCAGTTCTTTAAGAGCGAAAGATCCCAGGTCCTGAGACCTTTGGCACGGAGAAGGTTGCGGCCCATTGTGCCGTGGGTTCCTTGAGCGGGAGGGATGATGACCGAATTTCCCTCCATGTAGCAGCCATAAGTATTCAGAGACGTCACCGTAGCGGGTCCCAAATTCGAAGCTGCCGAAGTGCAAGCCGCAGGCAGCGCCCCACAGCCTGCCTTGGCGAAACTGCTTGCCGGCGCCCCATAGCAGGGAATCGGCGAAGGACCACCCGCCGTAAAATCGGTTGCGCTTCCAATCAAATCCCAACGGTCGTTAAAGTCACTCGTGCCACTGATGTCCGTGGTGGTATCGGTGGCGTTGAATGGCAGCTCGCCGACCAAATTGACAATCGAGTTAAGCTGCCACCCTTCCAACATCTGTAGAGGCGCCTTTTTCTGCGGGAGAATGTAGCTCGTCGTGAACGTGAACCGATTCCGGATGTCATAGGTTGAATTACCATAATCCAAATGGGGCATCGCGTTATCCGTGGAAACGCTTTGACCCATGTCACTGGAAGACTCGTCGAGCGCATGAGAATACGTATACCCTGCCATGAAGGACAGCCCGCGGGAAACACGCTTGGTGAGAGTCGCTTGCAACCCGTTATAGTTCGATTCGAGGTCGTCCGAAATATAATTGATCGCCGATAAGTAGGGATAAGCGCTGCTGTATGGCCGCCGCAATTGCTCGGCGGCAGTTACGTTAGAGCCCGGCGTGGCGGCGTTCTCATCGATCAGGCCCCAGAGGTGCGTAGCATGGTTGCCGACATAGGAAACCTCCAGGGATAGGCTGTTCGTGAAGGCATGTTGGATACCGAAATTCCATTCTGTAACATACGCATTCCGAATGTCGGGGTTGATTGCCGTTACAGGACAGGGCTGAGGGTTTGTTCCGACCCCATTTCCACATTTGAGAGTACCCGACACGTTCGAAAAAATCGGCGTGCCTGCTGTCCAATTAATACCTGCCGGAAGAGTCGGCGGATTGCCTGCAGTGGTATTGAGTACTAACCCGCCCACGGCAATATTTCCTGGGCTCGGCAGGATCGAACCGCTTGGGGCATACAGAATGGCCCCTGTTGGGTCTCCGTTCAAGCCAGTGGCGGCAGTGTAGTGGCCTATAGGCTGGATATAGATAGCCTCTTCCTCCGTCACGTAAAACACGCCCACTGCGGCACGGATGACAGTTTTCCCGTTGCCTGTCACATCCCAGGCTACTCCTAAGCGCGGCGCGAAATTGTCGGGATCGATTTTGTAAAGCGTATTGGTTTGAATTCCGGCCTGTATCAGTCCCTGGCTCGGGGTGAAATTGCCGAGCAGATTGTTCTGCTCTTTGATTGGAGGAATTATCTCGTAACGCAAACCCAGGTTGATGGTGACCGTTGGAAGAATCCGCCAGTCATCCTGAGCAAACCCCGCGTACGCAGGATTGGCTATGTTTCGCTGAACGTTGCCGATGAGCACCTGAGCCTGGTTCGGATAACCCGCCAGAAAATCCTCGAGCCCCGTGGCTCCGGGAAACGCGCTAACACCTGAGTTTCCGAAGGTTAGCTGGCCCTTAGAGGTTGAGAACGTTCCGCCCGTCCACGCGGTGTTTCGCAACTCGGCTCCAAACTTGAACAGGTGTTTGCCCCGCGTGTAGGAAACGCTGTCCGCAAATTGGTAGGTATCGCTCTCATTGAGTCTGACCGTTTGCACCCCAAGATTTGGGGTAAAGCCGCTGATACTCACGATGGGAAATCCACACGATTGCGGTCCGCTCAAGCCGGTGACGAGGCCGAAACTTGCATAGTCTGGCTGACCGATCGGATAGCAGTCGCCCGTAAGATTCGGAATATTTACATGGTCAAAACCGAATCGCGCCTCGTTCAGCCAAGTGGAGTTTGGAGTCCAGATTTCAACGGCTCGCATAACTTGTGCGTTTGTATAAACGCGCGTCCGCCAATACGGCTCAACAATGGCAGAGGACACGGTATAGACTAAGCCTCGGCCGAAGTAGTACTCGCCATTGAGCATGTTGTGGTCGTTAATCCGATAGTCCAGCTTGCCCATCGTGTTGTTCGAACCACCCGTATTGGGAAAAGCGACCGGCTCCTGAACTGATCCTGAATTCCCAAATAGCCCATTCGCTGCGTTACAAACACCCGCTGCTGTACAGCCAGCCAAATTGAGGCTCAATTGACTCAGGGGAATGCCCATGCGGTTCATCTGTGCGATGGCATCTGGAAAACTATTCGCTACGCCAAGACCGGCTTGGCTAGATGGTTCAGTGATCGTGCTAGGGTTCCCTACGTCATAACGTTGCCCTTCGTAAGAGCCGAAGTAGAAGAGCTTGTCTTTCCTGATCGCTCCTCCGATGCTCGCTCCAAATTGTTCCATGGCTAATTCAGCGGGTGTTGGGAAGAAGGGATTCCGCGCGTCAAAATCGGCGTCGCGGCCATAGGCGTAGGCCGTGCCGTGAAGAGTGTTGGTGCCGGACTTCAGCCCAACATTGACTTGGGCGCCCGGCTTCCAGCCTAGCTCGGCTCTGGGATTTTGTTCGACCTGAACTTCCTGAATGGCATCCAGAGGCAGAATCGTCATCGATTCTCCAGCCTGGCCTGGACCGCCAACGATGCTCCATCCGCTGTTCATTTGATCGTTGTATAAACCGTCGAGCAGCCAAACGTTGTATTCCGAACGGCCACCATTCGTTAAATATGCGCCCGTGCCGCCGCCCGGCTTTGCTTCTATGCCAGGCTTTAGCGAGAGCAGTTCCTGATAGTTTCTGCCATTCACCGGCAAGTCACTGATGGCTTGGTTGTCTAACGTTTGGCCCAGCGTGGCGCTCGTCGTATCAATCATCGGCACTTCGCCGGTAACCGTTACCGTCTGCGCTTGAGACCCGGGTTGCAACGCGATGTCAACGCGAACATCGCTGCCCACCTCCACCACGATATCTTTGCGCTCGACCGAATTGAATCCCGGAGCCTCGACGCGAACCGTGTAACTACCCGGGATCAGGTTAGGTGCTGAGTATCCACCTTCGCTATCCGTAGTAAGAGTCCGGGAGATACCGCGCTGCACGTCAGTAACTATCGCGGTTGCGCCCGCAATGACGCCTCCGCTTTGATCCTTGACTGCCCCGAGAATTCGGCCGAGATTGGCCTGCGAAAATACGGGAACTGTGAACAGTAATGCGGCGATGCTTACAAGGACGATGCGGATGGCGTTGCTGGGAGTGGGCGTTTGCATAAACCCCCCGATAGCTGGAATTTTCTATCTTTTCAGGACAGGGCAGCATGCATAGCAGCACATGCCTTTCAAAGATGCAGACTTAAGTCCCCAGGAGCAGGCGCTCCCGTTCGGAGCGCATTGGTGCGAACGTGTTAACAAGAACGTTAATATAAGTCAAGAAGAATTTGCGGGTGCGCTCGCCCAATTAGGTTTCGGCCGAATGTCGCTTTGACAAACTCGGCAAACGACAGAAAGCGCGCGTCGAGATCTGTAGCCAGTCCGAACCATCCTCCCAATTCCGTCATGTGATCGTGCGAAGGCTGGCTGCGAGTTTCGTCCCTCCGGGCTCGACATCTCCGTATAATGGGCGTCCGGCTGGTGCCTTTCCGACCGGCGCATTTACGAAGGAGGGGACGATGAAAGCTTGCGTGATCGGTTTGCTTTTAATGATTAGCTCGCCTGCCTGGGCGCAGCGCCCGGTACCTCAAATTCCCTTTGACTCAGTGCCCAATTTCCTCAAGTTGCCATCGGACATGTATCTCGGCGAAGTCTCCGGCGTCGCGGTCAATTCCAAAGGTCATGTGTTCGTATATCAGCGCGGCAATACCAACGGCCCCGCGTACGCGGCCGCGGCGGCCCAACTCCTGGAATTTGGTCCTGACGGCAAATTCATCCGCGAGATCGGCCATAACCTTTACTCGTCGTCGTTCGCGCATACTGTGCGTATCGACAAGCAGGACAATATCTGGATCACGGACAAGGGATCCGATATGGTCGTTAAGTTCAATCCCGACGGCCGCGTCGCAATGGTTTTCGGACGCAAGCAGGAAGCTTCTGACGAAGGCACCGGTCCTCTGAAGCACCCCAAACCACCCCTTCCTGCCGTCGACGGGATGTTCCGGCAGGTAACCGACGTGACCTGGGATCCGGCGGGCAACACCTACATCAGCGACGGCTATATCAATTCGCGCGTGGCCAAGGTGGACAAAAACGGCAACTGGCTGAAATCTTGGGGTGAACCGGGCGATGGTCCGGGCCAATTCAACACGCCACACAGCATCGCGGCGGATGCCCAAGGCAACGTCTACGTGGCCGACCGCGGAAACCGCAGAATTCAGGTATTCGATACAGAAGGAAAGTTTCTCCGGCAAATCACGATCGACGTGCCAGTCGATCCCAACGCCCGGCCGGCTATCGGCAACAAGCCTGGCCCAAACGTGACCGGTACGATGGCTCCCGGCGCTCCCTGGGCCATCTGCATCACGCCTGGGCCGAATCAGTTCCTGTACAGCTCTGATGCATATCCTGGCCGCGTCTACAAGCTCACCCTGGACGGAAAAGTACTCGGTGTGTTGGGCGAGTCGGGGAAACAACTTAAGCAGTTCGGATGGATTCACGAAATCGCCTGCCCATCCGAGAACGAGCTGTACGTCGGAGAATTGCTGAACTGGCGCGTGCAGAAGCTGTTATTGCATCCAACTCCCAGCAACGGCTCCAACTAGGCAGGTCTCGCGAACTAGGGATTCGTCGCGATTGGGTCATCCAAAGCGAATCGCGGGTTCGAGGCGCTGGCAAGGGCTGCCCTATTCCTGAGCCCTCCCTGGGAGTGTACGATCTCAGCGGCTTCGAAGCTAAATTGAGAAGATTGTCCAATTTGAATTTTGAGCCAAAACGCACGCTACAAAGGTTCCGATGAGTCGCCTTGCCCTTACATTTGCTTGTGGCAGCTACGATCGAACGGAAGCTCTTCGCACGGGTGAAATTGCCGTTGAGGGGATCGACCTGAACTATCTCTTTATTGAGGCTCCCCGAGAGATTTTTGACAGGATGGTGGGGGGGCTTGAGTTTGACGTGTCCGAACTTTCGTGCTCCGAGTTCGTTTCCATGACCGCCGCCGGCAAATGCCCATTTGTCGCGCTGCCCGTCTTCCCTTCCCGCATGTTTCGCCACGGATTTATCTACATCAACAAAACTTCTGGCATCCGCGCTCCGAAGGATCTCGAAGGCAAGCGTGTTGGCGTCCCTTTGTACACGCAGACGGCCGCCATCTGGATTCGGGGACACCTCATGCACCAGTACGGCGTCGAATTGGACGCGATACGGTGGGTCCAGGGAGCAGTCGAAAAAACGGGAACCCACGGCAAGCCTCATGCGCTCGCGCCGCTTAAACCCCTTAACATCGAACAGAACAACAGCAGCCATTCGTTGGGAGAGCTGCTGGCCAAAGGAGAGATCGACGCCCTGATCGGTTCGCGCCAGCCGGATGAATTGGGCCGATGCGCAAACATCGCACGGCTGTTTCCGGACTATCGTCGCGTCGAGCGCGAGTTCTACATCCAAACGAATATTTTCCCGGTTATGCACCTCGTCGCCATTCGCCGGGACGTTTACGAGCAAAATCGCTGGGTAGCCAACAGCCTGTACAAGGCTTTTGTCGACGCGAAAAAGTATGCTCGCGCGCGAATGCGCTTTTCTGGGTCCCAATGCTATATGTTGCCGTGGCAGCGGGCTGACGTGGACGAAATCGATGAACTCTTTGGGGGCGATCCTTGGCCCTATGGCGTCGAGGCGAACCGGCCAACGCTTGCGGCTCTCGTTCAATACATGGCGGAACAAAACTTCATTGCGCAGCCAATGCCCATCGAAGAACTTTTTGTGCCATTGCCGGGAGCGATGGGCGCCTAATAAGCATCAAAGACTGGCATCGCCTGCCTCAGATCGTATGCCGGAACTGCCTGACATCGCCGCTTACCTGAGTGCCCTTCAACCCCGCATCGTCGGGAGGGCCATCGAGCAAGTGCGATTGGCAAGCGCCTTCTTGCTTCGAACCGCACAGCCACCCGTCACGGATATAGAAGGTCGAACGGTGCGCGAACTGCGACGAATCGGCAAGCGAATCGCAATAGGAGTCGACGGCGATCTCTGGGTAGTGCTGCACCTAATGATTGCTGGCCGGCTGCACTGGCGCCCAGCGGGGGCAAAGCTGTCGGCCCGGCAAAATCTGGCAGCCTTCGATTTTGCCGATGGCTCTCTCGTGCTCACTGAGGCCGGCACCAAACGCCGTGCATCGTTGCATGTGCTCGCCGGCGACGATGGCTTGCGTTCCGTCGACCCGGGCGGTATCGATGTTCTCTCGAGCGATATGGATTCGTTTCGAGCAGCGCTCAGCCTCGAAAACCGCACGCTAAAGAGGGCTCTCACTGACCCGCGCCTCGTCAGTGGCATTGGCAACGCTTATTCGGACGAGATCTTGCACGCAGCGCAACTATCTCCTGTGGCGCTCACCCAGAAGCTGAGCCAGCAAGAGTGGGATAGGCTGTTCGCGGCGGCGCGTCGAACCCTCGAACTCTGGATAAACCGGTTGTGCGCCGAGTCGAAGACCAGCTTTCCCGAACACGTGACCGCATTTCGCGAAGGCATGGCGGTTCACGGGCGTTATGGACAGCCTTGTCCGAGGTGTGGAGAAAAGATTCAGCGGATTCGCTATGCGGACAACGAAACGAACTACTGCGTTCGCTGCCAGACGGGTGGAAAGCTCCTTGCGGATCGCAGCCTCTCCCGCCTATTACATTCGGACTGGCCTCGCACGCTTGAAGAACTGGAGGCGCTTAAGGGCAGCTAATTGGCGCTGGAAGTACCAATCTGCTGCCCTGGCGCGGATGCGCCGGTTGCCACCGGACTCTTCTGTGAACTTTCCTCAGTTTACTTCGACGCTATCTTTAATTTGCAGCAGCCATTGCGCTTTGCAACCGGCCCCGAGGGATAGCAATTATATTCGTGTACGCCCACGCTTCCGCATTCGGGGTCAATAAACGTGACTTTCAGGAATCCTCGATCCCGCTTCGGGCGGCAGAAGATCAGATTCTCGCTTGACGCAACTCAAATCGAGGAACAACAATGTACCCACGTTAATCTGGCCTTTTGGCAGCTAGGCTCCTTTGGTAGTTCGTTACCCGTGGGAAGGAGTAGTCCCATGCGTATCAAACGCGATCACAAACTTGATCGGGCGATTCTTCTGGCACCTCCATGACCCCAGTTTTTGCGAATAGGTATCGATGCCGATCGGAAAGAAATGAGAGATTACTGCGACGGAAGGCGGAAATCCCATGAGCGACAAAGGCCCTAAAGAAAAGCTGGAAGCGAAGCCGGAATCGTGCCTGATCATCAGCCAGCCCATGGTGCGAGATTTCTCGACAGGCGGAGGACATCAGCCAGGGGATACCCTGGTTGAAGGCGATCAGAAGATCGTGACCCGCAAGTGGCAGGGCTATCCCCCGCAGAATCTCAATCTCATCGGGAAGCCGCATCCAGCCATGCCGGAGGTGGGGATACCACGCGTCACGGGCAAGGCCGAATATGCCACTCGAGTTGTACTTCCCACCATGCTCTTTGTGAAGGTGCTGACGGGTCCCCATCCGCGCGCCAAGGTTAGGACGCTGGACGCTTCCAAGGCGGAGCACATGCCGGGTGTGGCGTATGTCTTGACGGCCCAGAATGCTCCCAAGACCCATCCATTCCCGGAAGAGCTTTTCTATCAGGGTGAAGTCGTAGCCATGATCGCTGCGGAAACCGAGGATCTCGCCGAGGACGCTGTCACGGCCATTCAGGTCGAATATGACCTTCTTCCCTTCGCCGCGAACCTCGAGCAGGTCATGACGCCCGGCGCGCCAGACCTCGGCACTAGACAACGCCCCGGTGTCGTCAAGTCGCTGGACGAGTGGGGAGATGTCGACAAGGCATTTGCCCAGTCGGATGTCGTCAAGGAGTTTACCTACGCGTATCGAGGATCGGTACCCGTTCCACTGCAACCGAACGGCTGCGTCGCCAAATGGGACGGCGACAAAGTGACGGTTTGGGGCATGGGTCAGGCAATCGAGCCCTCCCAAGCGAGCATAGCCAGAGGGCTGGGAATCCCCAAAGAAAAGGTTCGATTCATCGACAAATGGAACGGCGGGACTTTTGGTGGCGGGGGCGCGGCCGCTGGTAAGTTCTATGTCTGGGTCGCCCACATTGCCAAAATGACAGGCCGTCCGGCAAAGTTGATGCTCCCGAAGAACCAGGAACTGGGATTCCTGAGCGTCAAGCCACAGACCCTCAGCAAGTTCAAGGTGGGTGCGACGAAGGACGGAAAAATCCTGGCGTGCCAGCGCGAATTCCACGTCAACACGGGTGCGAATCCAGGAGGAGGGCAAGGGACAGTGGAAGGGGGCGGAGGGAGGTCGGAGTTATACCTCCATGTGGTTCCCAACTGGAGGGAAATCGGCTTCATCTACAGAACGAATTCTCTATTCACCGGCGCATCGCGGAGCAATTACCAGCAGGAGTTCAAGTGGGCCTGGGAACAGATGATGGACGAAATGGCGGAAGCGGTCGGCATGGACCCTGTGCAGTTCCGGCTGCTCAATGTGCAAAAGCCCGGAACGAGAGTGGCTATCAAACAGGGCGGCCCCACGATCGTTCCCATGCCCGAGACCGAGAACGGTTTCCTCCATTACGATTGCTACGCCTCAGTTGAGGTGCTTCAGGAGGGGGCCAAGGCGATCGGATGGGACAAGAGGAATCCTGTGCCCGGCGGAAACCCAGGAAGGTTCAAGCGGGGAATGGGAATGGCCTTGTCCCAGCACCACGCCGGACGGGTAGGTTACCAGGAGGGCGAGGGCGGCTACGATTGGACCGTCGCCCGGTTGAAGAACCAAAGCGAGGGATCCAACACGGGCAATGCCGGGATTGGTGTTGGCCAGGGCATCGCCGGTAATCTCTTTAATGCTGAATTGGAGCTGAATGCCGAGGGCCATATCGTTATGCGCTTTGGCGAGCCGGACAGCGGAACCAACCACGGCACCTCGATGTCCATTCAGGTGGGGGAAATTCTCGGGTATACGACTTTGAATCACATCAGACTGATCTGGGGCGACTCGGAGCTTACCCCTCCATCCCCGGGCTGGCACAGCGGTATGGTGACGCAGCTACAGGGCGGCGCTCTTTGCAATGCCGCGGATAAGATGCGGAAAGATCTCCTCAGCCGCGCGAGCAATGTTCTAAAAGTGGATGCATCGAAACTGCAGATGCGAGACGGCGTGATCTCCTCTGCCGAAGATTCGAAGAAGAAAACAACTTTTGCGGAACTGGCCAAGGCAAACAAGGGCACGATACGCCAAGAGGGCAGGTGCATTCACCCCGGATCGATAGGGCGGGCATTGAACCGTGGCATTGGTACTTGCTTCGCTGAGGTGGAAGTGGACACCTGGACGGGCGATTGGCGCTACGTGCGGGCGGCCTATTGCAATGACGCCGGAAATGTCATGAATCCGCTGCTCGCGAGTGCCGATCAGCATGGATCGCTGCTCCAGAGCACTTCCATTACTACAGACGGCATTCCATGGGACCGGGAATTTCCGGGCACTTTACATTACAGCGTGGGCTACCTCTCTTACCGGCTGCCCACGTTTTATGAGGCTCCCGAACAGACCAACGTAATGATCAACAGCCTGGAACCACGCTGGTTTTTTGGGTCGAAGGGTTTCGCGGAGACAGCGATTGGGGCCGCTCCGGGCGCGCTGGCCAACGCCATTTACAACGCTTGCGGCGTGCGCATCAGGGAGCATCCCATCACGAAAGACAAAATTCTTGCGGGGTTGAGAGCGAAGGGAGAACTCGTGTGACAGCGGTTGCTAAGGCCCCGCCGTGCCACATCGATGTATTGATTCTTCAGCGTTCCGCTTCCTGAAGGCGATCGATCAGGTCGTGTACTCGCGCGTCCTGCGGCGCGAGCTGCAGCGCCCGCTCACTCAGCACCCGCGTCCACTCCAATTGCCCCTCGTCGAGCCGAATCTCGCCAAGTGATACCAGGGCCTCCACGTTGTTAAGGTCAAGCTTGAGCGCCCGCTCGTACGCTGCGCGGGCATCCAGAACACGCCCCGCCGCGCGGTATTGATTCGCCAGCCCCACAAAGAACATCGCCCGAGCGGGCGCCATCGCCGTGCTCCGTTCCATGTACCTGATCGCCAAATCGTTCTGCCCCATGGACGCGTAAGCGAATCCGAGGAGGTATGTACCGTCGGCGTCCAGATCGCGCTGCGGATCGAAGCCGGCAATCGCAGGCGCATCTGGCCGGCGGAAAGGATTCAGTTCCTTGGCGATGCTTGGCGTCGTCTCTACGTACAGAGAGCGCGGAGCGCGAAACTCGAGCGTTGGACGATCGTCCGTGTTCAACTCGTCGATTTCGCGCGTAAATGCATCGCTTTCGCTTTCTCCCAAAACTTGGGCGCCGAATAGCGCAAATGGACGCCAAATCCCCATCGAGTTCAGGTCTGCCGCCACGCCCTGTACTTGAGCGAAGTGGTTTTTCAAGCGACTATAGTCCCAGGCCACCGAGTCTCGCGTACCCAACAAAATCAAATTGCCCGGAGCAGAGGTCCATATCTGCATGTGGGGAAATTCAGAGTGAAATGTAGCCGCCAGAAAATCCACGTCGTCGGGCAGCATCCCCTGTGTATGAAGGCCCTGCGCGAAAATACCCCCAGGATTTAGCCGCGCGCCGACAATCCGGTAGAACTCACGCGAGGCCTGTGAGCCAGCACCGGCAACCCACATATCGGACGCTTCTGAGACCACCACATCGTACTGCTTCGGAACCACAAGGAGGCGATTGCGACCGTCGCCGAAAATCAAGCGCACTCTCGAATCGCCGAGCACGTCTCGTGTGTGGGAGTCGAATAGCCTGGCAGCCTGAGCGGCTGCTGGCTCCGGCTCGACAACATCAATGCGCTGTGCCGGGTAACGCGAGACGGACGCCAGGGTCAAGCCATTGCTGAGACCCAGCACCAAAATATCTCGCGGCGTCCGGCTCAAAAGCATTGGCAGGTGGCCCAAAAGCAATTGGCTGGCCATATCGACGGGATCAGTCGAAGCCACTGTCTTGCCGTTGGATCGAAGGAAGCGAGTCTGGCCGGTTTCGTCAACGGAAATCGTTGCTCTCGGTCCATCGCGGTAATAAAGGAGTTGCATCCTCTTGACGATTTCGCTCAGCGTCTCGTCGGGTCCTAACCGTGGCGCGATGAAGCCGATTCCCGCCGCGAACACTTCGCGAGGCCATGGAGGCAGCAACACAGCGACAAGCATCGCTGCGGCCGCCGGTGATAACGCCACAACGCGCCGGAGTCTAGGCGCGCGGCTGCGCCACCATACCGTGACGCCCGCGCCGGCCGCCGCGAGCACCCCAACTCTCATCGTGGCTTGCAAGCCGATACTAGGCAGGAAGGCGAACTCTGCCAGCCAGGCGCCCGCGGTCGCGCCAATCGCGCCCACGATAAATGCGGCGCCGATCGTGCCCCCAAGGCGAGTTGCGCCGGCCCCAATGCTGCCTACTGCGGCCGGGAAAATCGCGCCGAAGAAGAGCGCAGGCAGCAGCGTCCCTATTGCCATGGCCACAAATTGCGCCAAAATCTGTCGCCCAAAGGAGTTTCGAAATAATGGAAAGAATCGGGCGAATACGTATGGGATATGTGGAAAGAAGATCATTGCGAGAGCCATCGTCAATGCAAGCAGAAACTCCAGTCCGGCAAGCCATCGCTGGCGTTCTTCGCCGGCCCTGTGCATGAGGCCGCAGAGAATGCTCCCAATACCTATACCCGTGAGGACAACCACCATCCAAACGCTGTACACATATATGGAAGGACCGATCACCATGGCGATCAGCCGGACCCAGGCGACCTGGAAAATCACCACGGCAAATGCCGCGATCGCGAACGCTAGCAGAAACAGGAATTTCATGAACTGCGCGGAAGATTCACCCGCCCAACCAGAAGTCGGCATGGAACCCTTCGCATTCAAAGGCTCAGAACGCCGGCGCGAGCGCATCTCCGTCCAGAACGCGGCGGCGCTTACCAGAACGTTTATCGCTGCCGCCAGCAGAACCGTCGACCTCAAACCAACCCCGGGCAGCAATCCATAAATCGTCATGACACCGCCAAAGGCCGCGCCGAGCGCGCTGCATCCGTAAACTGCGCCCGCCATGCCAACCGTTCCGCTCTCGTTCTGGAGCCCGCGACGTGCAAGCAACGGCGGCAACCCACCCATCAGAACCGCGCCTGGGAAAATGAAAAGCACGATCAGGATGAACTCGGCGCTCGAAAGGAAAATGCCGTGATCGGCAAAAGGCGGATACACAAATAGGTACAGCGCTTCGACTCCATGAAGGATCCACGAACTTGCGACTCCATAGACCCCTGTCGCGAGCTCGAGGCCCGCGAGGATCATCAGGCTGGATCGTGGGCGCCGGTCTCCTAATCGGCCCCAAATCCAGGCTCCCAGGGCCATCCCACCGAGAAAAGCTGAAATCGCCGTGGCAGTAACGAAGCTTGTATCGCCGAAGGTCAAAGCCACCCGGCGCATCCACACCACCAGATACAGAAACGCCGCAGCGGCCGATGCGGCTGCCGCAACAAAGGTGAATGATTTGGTGAGGCCTTTCACTTCCACAATGATATCTCAACAAAACATGTCCATAGCTCGCCCGCCGTGCTTCCTCCATGGAAAGCAAAGTCGTCGTTTCTCGGTTGCTGTTACGCCTTGCAGTCGGCGCGAGCCTTGGCGAATTTGAACAATGGAAACCCGCCGCCCGCGAGTGCACCGAGAGTGCTAGGCTTCCGAAGCAGGAATACGTCAGCCAACCTATTTCGATCGAAGGAAGGACTGTGAACGTCCGCCGGACGTTTTTAGGCTGTCAGTGCCTTTGAGGTTATTTCGCGAGCCCGTTGAGATACGCGATGAGCTTTTGTTGGTCCGCAGGCGTAAGCTTTGCGCCATAGGTTGTCATTTTCGCGATGACAGCGCTCCACTCCTCCGAAGCCAGTTTCGTGGATGCTGTTGCCAGGTCGTGGCACTGCTGACAAGTCCGTTGAAGTATGGCCTTGCCCTCGCCTTCCGGCATCTGCTGGTCGTCCCGGGCAGGCCGGCCTGCGTTCGATGTGCGGTTGGTCGGCTGGCCATTGCCTCCGGCATTCGCCGCAAGGAAAGCAGTCACAGCCTCGATCTCGTCAGGCATCACTTGTGCTCCCCGGCCAATCATGGAGTAGACCGTGTCCTTCCACTGTTCCGGGGATTGCCTATGGATCTGAACCATCCTCAAAATGTTGGTATGGCAGGCGACGCACACTTGCCCGACCACTTGTCTGCCCTTCTCGACCTGAGCTTGCTGGTCGCTCTGCGCCCTCGCTGCTTCCTGGGCCGCAAGCTTGCCGCTAAGATGCGCGCCAGCAATCCACACGAGCACATTGCAAACCGTCAGCGTGAAGATTTTCTTGCGCCAGGACTGCATATCAAACCCACCTCAGTTGCTTTCCTCGTCTATTTTTGCAGGACAAACTTTTGAACCCGCTTACCTGTACCCACCTCGCCGGTATAGAGGTTTCCCTTGGAATCGATTGCGATTCCATCGATAAAATGAAGCTGCCCAGCATAACGGCCGAAATGGCCCACCGAACCCACGATTTTGCCATCATCCCGATTGAGAATCCAAACGATGTTATTTGTGCCGTCGGCATCGAAGAGATACTTTTGTTTGGGATCTGCCGAGAACGCAAGCTCGAATACCCTCGTCCCACCCTTCGCCGTCATTCGAGGCAAAAAGAATTCCTTCACAAACTGCCCCTTTTTCGTGAACACCTGAATACTGTCTCCTCCGCGATTGCAGACGTAGACCAGCCCGTCGGCGGAGATGTGGATGCAGTGGACCGGCAAGGTGAAATCCTTGCGCGGAGGACCTGCCGGGTCAAAGGGCGGCTGGGGGTCGTTGCTGATCTCGCTCAACGGAATACCGTGGCCTCCCCAGCCGCGCTTGAATGCGCCCGTATCGAGGTCATAGACGAGAACTCGTCGGTGTGCGTAATCCCCCATGTAAAGCTCCGCGCGTCATCATCGATCGCCGGGGCTGCGATTCCCGCCGTAAAATAATCGGTCTGCTGATTGTTGTCTTTCTGGAAGACTGGGTTTTCTTTTCGCTGGTCTGGCGGAATGGCCGGTGCGCGATGACCGAAGTCCCTGAGGAACTTCCCATCCGGCGTAAATTGGACCAGAGTATCGCCGGGATCATTTCCTCCTACCCAGACGTTTCCTTGCTTATCCACCAGCAGGGCGTGCTCTCGTCTTTGAGGCCAGCCGGGCACATAGTTGGCGCCTCCCCACGCTTTCAACAAGTTGCCCTCGGCATCGAATTCCAGCACAGCAGGCGCCGCTTTACAGCACATCGCCGTCGGCGGATCTTGCCCCGCGCCGTTTTCGGGCGCGTCAAGTTGGGCGGTCGTGTTGATATCAGACTCGCGACTGATGATCCAAACGTGATCGTTCTTATCGATCGCGATCCTGGGTACACCTTGCAGAATCCAGTTATTAGGCAACTCCTTCGGCCAATATGGGTCGACCTTGAAGCGAGGCACGTCCTGCGCCTGCGACCGCGGAACAACCGCTGAAACCAAGAGGCAAGAAAGAGATAAGAGAAACAGCTTTACCCGCATCTTAGAATTCATCTTAGTCCTTCCCTCGTGGTACATCTTACCGTTGACTCCGCTGAACGGAGTCCTCTTCCGCTAGCGGTCGAAGAATATCTTTTGAATTCGGCCGCCAATATACCCTTGACCGCTTCCACTGGCAATGCTTCCATCCGCGGCTCGATTAAAAAACAGGAATTTTAGTGCGGGGGAACGGCAGGATTTAGGAACCGATCGTCAAACTTCTTATTTTCCTCAGGTGAACAGGTCCCTTGGTGCAGTTCCGTCTTTGATTGCAAGATGAATTTCTTTTTCAGACCACCCCATGGTTCGCTTCCCCATGCCATTTCATCGTAGTACGTGGCATCCAGATCCAATTCGCTTGCGCTGACGCGTTCCCATCGTTCTACCAAATGGAAGACAGGGCTCATGCGATGATTTACGCCAACGGGTTCGATCACGTTCTGCGTAAGGCCGATCGTATCGACGACGAAAACATTTCCTTCCCACGTTCCCACTGAGTCGCCCATGTACGTTGGGAAGAGATCTTTAGGATGGCCCCGGTTCAACCATATTGGTCGCCATTCGTTCTGCTTCTCAAAGAACTGAAAAATTCGCCCCGGGTAACCACAAATTCAAAAGAGTAGAGTTGCGTGAACCAGAATTGCGCGGGAAGGCCCACCGGTTCACATTTATCGCTCAGCTGATCGGTCATTTTAAGCTCGATCATCAAGTGCTCATGCGCCCACGGCGTCAGGGGTGGCTCAGGCGCGGTGTGCTCCGATATATGACACGTCTCGCACTTTCCCGCATCGCCGTTCTTCGCCCGATCGAAAAGCTTTTGGGGCCCCGGATCGTCCACCCACCACACACCCGAAGATCGTGCCGATCGAATGAGCTTTCTTTCGGTGACGACGTCGCGCCTGGAGCAGCGAGAATGGATGCGGCTATCAGAATACTGCCTAGGAGATACAGGGCCTTCCACACGTAGATAAAGGTACGCAGTTTGTCTTCACGTGATTCCATTCAGCGACGCGCACCTTCAGCGAACTGTGCTGATTCGCGATACAGAGCAACGGCCTGCGAAGGCACCTGGGTGATCACTGCTCTCCACCACCGCTAACGCTAGAAGCTCAAAACCCCGTGCTGGCATCTTCCAGACCTTTGGTTGGTGCTGACGAATCATCACTGCTCGGCCAGTATTTTTCGGATTTCACTTTCGAGTTGCAGAACCGCCGATTTCAAGTCCGCATGACCATCAAGCTTTGGCTCCAACTCAGTCAATTGTTTCTGCAGCGCCTTGATCTGAAAAAAACCTTCCGGCTACTGACAGCTTCGGCGAAAATCTCCAGTCCTAGCCGGAGTTGCTCTGCAAGATCACGATCCGTCGCGGATGACCGCGGGTCCATAACCAGCTTCAGCGGCTGAATAAAACGTCTTGCCGTCAATCGTCAGACGCAACTGGTAAGTCCCAGGTATACATCACACGTCCTGCGCGCAGACATCCTGAAAACTTCGGGCCATTTGGGACCATCGTCCTCTGACGGCCATGGTTCCAGAGGTCACGATTGCGATCGATCGCGACTGCACGGCGCTGCATCTTTTCAGGGCAGGTGACGTCTCCCCATCAGCTACCCGGTCAGGGTCATCACGGCGACGAAGTTGCCATTTATTCTTTGCGATATGCCGACGGCCAAGACCGAAGACTTACCAGTGCGCAACGGAATTGAAGTGGCGCAAGCGAATCTAATTTACCTGGCCTCCAGAATTACGTCCTGTGCCACCGCCGCGCAGCCGGCCTTGGAGTTTGTGAAGGATATTGTGCGAGAACAATATCAGGTCCTGCTGTGGTCGATTCCCGTGGCGCACGGCGCAAAACTATCCAGCCTCAGCTGCAAACTCAATAGCGGCTAGCCCGCGCTCGCGATCTTCGCGATCACAACCGAACAGCGAATATGGACAAAATCTTAGGCATCCAGGCTCGTTAGCTACTCCCCGACGATTCGTTGGTGGAAACGCTAATGCGGCAATTGCGCGCGGCGAAATTCATCACGAAAGACAACAAAGCCGATAGCACTCAGGGCAGGGAAGTCGGCGATCCCACATGACGGTTGTGGACGTGCCACGCGGGGCCTGTGCTCTGCCCGTTAGCCGTCCCTAGTTCGGTTTGCGGTTCTTGCCGTCGGATAGGTAGCGGAGGACGGCTGTGTCGGCGGCGCTGCGGCATTTTCTCAGAAACGCGGCCTCCGGACTGATGGTTACGTCTTCGAGGCCTTTGACGGATGCTCTGCCGCAACCGGTCGCCCGCCTCGGTCTCGTTGGACATGACCTGCATGTAGAACCACAGGAAGTGGCGCATCTGGTCGACGGCTGACTTCAGCATACGAAGGGAATCCATCTCGGGCAACTGACTCATGGCTTCCATCAGTTCGGGGATCGTTGGGTACCTCCATGGCGGCACAGTTCAGTGCCCGCTGAATGGCGCGTAAGTCTTCGGTAACGCGATCGACTCGCAGATGTATCGCTTCCAGATCGTTCGGTCCATGGTTCGTGCCTTTGGTCGATACTTGGTTAAGACCAGCATCTCAACATCTTGACCGCATCCGATGGAGAAAAAAATACGTCCACCGGCAGCGGCTTTCGTAATTCGCCGATTACTTTGGTATTCCTAATGTTTTGAAAGGAGCAGTGAGAGTTTTGTGAGCTGTAATCTCAGGGTGGCAGCGAGAGTTTCCTGCACTTCAACCATCACGAGTCGTTGAGCAGGACGTTGCCATGATGTGCACGTACATGCCATGCGCGGTGCGGATTGGCGGGAGGGAACGGTTCTTTGCCTCCTGGTATTTCCCGGTGGCCGGCAGCTTGCTTGCCAGAGCTCGCGTTCGGTTCTAGGATGATTTTCGCGATGCAGGATTCTTCATCGTCACCGGATAGAGTGCCTCCCGAAATGGTTGCAACTTACATGGCGCGGGAGCTGGCGCTTAGACGCCGGCTCGCCTGCCCCTGAGTGGAATAATGCGGCTCCCGTTACGTTTTGGACGAATTGGAAAGGCAATCGTCCCGATCCCCTCAGGGAAACCAGAGTTCGCGTTTTGTGGTCGGAGCGGACCATCTATTTGCGTTTCGAGTGCCGCTTTCAGGAGTTGTTTCTTTTTGACGACTCTGACCCCGATGGACGACGGGACGAGCTTTGGAACCGCGACGTGGTGGAGGCGTTCCTGCAGCCGAACCCGGAACAGCAGGCCTCGTACAAAGAATTTGAGGTGAGCCCCAATGGAATGTGGATTGATCTGGATATCTTTCCCTGGCGGACGAAGCGATCTGAGAAGCGGCATGCAGTGTTCCGTGCTTCTCGACGAGCGGGGAAGCGTCTGGTCGGCCCAAAATGGCGATCCCGATGCGCGCACTGACCTCAAATTTCGATCCGAGCCGGCCGTGGCGGGTAAATTTCTATCGCATCGAGGGAAAACAAGAGCCGAGGAATTACCTGGCGTGGAGTCCGACTCTGACGGCACAACCAAACTTTCATGTTCCAGCCAGATTTGGATCTCTGCGGTTTGCTGCCCCGAAACCTGCCGAAATGTAATTTGGAAACCGCAAATTGGGTCCGGCAAACGACCTCCGTAATTGTGCGGCGCGGTTCCCAGGAGTAGAGTTATGGGCGATCGTGCGACTTCAATCTCAGGGAGAGTGAATCTATGTTGAAGAAACCCATGCGCCTGCTCTTGGCGCTTCTGCCGTTTTGTCTGTGTCCGCTCATTTTGTCGGCGCAGCAGCCGAAGGCAGGCGTACTCAATTCGCAGGAAGTGAAGCGCGTGGTGCCGGCAACCTATTTTTTCCGCGGGCAATCGGCGCCGGTCCAGCTCCGAAACTCGGCCGGATTCAGCGTGGCCGACGGCAAACTGGTTCTCGCCGGCTTCGTGGATACTTCGGGGTTATTCGACTGACGTGCAGGCGAAATATCAGGGCCTATTCATCACAGAGATCAAGCTCAGCGTTGAGGGCACCGATCTCGCGCCGGGGGAATACGGTTTCGGTTTCTCCAAGGACGGCAAGTTTCTGGTCATGGACGTGGGCGCGAATGACCTGTTTACCGTGGCTGGCCATGTGGACGAGAAGATGGCGCGGCCCGTACCCCTCAAAAAAATGGTCGCCGACGAGGACGCGTATCGTCTGTATGCGGGACGAAGGTGGATTCGGATCAAGCCCGAATAGTCGAATACGAATTCAGTGCTGTAAGGGCCGTATCGAGCCGAGCACGGACGGGATCCCCGCCCGCCGGCGCAGTTCGCCGGTCAGAGCCATTGCTGCATTCTGATAGGTCTGGCTGGGATCCGAGGGATCGGACCAGACGGCTTCATAGATGATTTGCGTCGCTTCCTTGGCATCCATGAGCAGAGCCGCCTCGAACTGATCGGCGCGTTCCCGCAGATGCTCGTAGCATCCTTGGCACACGGCCGCCGCTTCGAATGATCCTTCGTGGTTCTCTTCCTTGATGCAGCGGAAACTGGAAGTCGCATTGATTTGAAGATCGGAGGTGGCGATCTGGGCTTTGAATTCCTGCAAGAAGCGCTCCCGCTCCAGCTCCAACACTTCCGGGTCCGGCGCCGGTTCAAGTTCGGGCGCGGGCGACTCATTGACCGCGATGGCTTGAATGGTCGGCGAAACCCGCTCCTGACTCTCTGCACACAGGGCACGAAGTGAGTGCGGCTGCGTAGTAAGTGCGGCACTTCGCGCAGGGCAATCCATACCCGGAGGTTCTCGGGGAGGAAA